>CAZSMF010000049.1:0-12292 GCA_964607975.1 uncultured Campylobacter sp.
ACTCTTATGAGAAAGATTGGATTAAGCCTCGTGCTTGTGGGAATTTTAGGTGCTACTAATGCAGTGGCTGAGGAAAGTGGCTTTTTTATAGGTGGGCAATTAGGTTTTGGCAATACGAAAACACAAATAGAGTTTTCATCAAATATGGCAGCCTTCACAGCAGAGCCTCGCGAACACACTATTTCTAAGTCTTATTATGGCTTTATTGGAGGTTATAAGCAGTTTTTCACCCCTGCATTTGGAGCAAGGTATTATGCTGTGGCTGAATTTAACTATACTAAAATCAATGCCAATGCGGACGCCCTTTACAACTTCCTTTCAAATGAGGCTTTGGACTTTGGAGCTTTTGCTGGTTTGAGCTTGGGTTATGTTGATTATAGCGGCATTGTGAGCGGTTTTGATATGGGTATCAATGCTGGTTTAAGGGCTGTTATTGCCCAAAAGCATAGTATAGAGCTTTATAGTCGTTTCAGCACAATAGAGCAGGAAAAAACAGAAGAACTTTTGGGTTATAATGTGCCGGGGCTAGGATATGCTTCCAGCGAAATGATAACAAAGCTAAAACAACCTTACCAAATAGGACTTCGCTATACCTTTTCTTTTTAAGCTGTGTTAGCTGAGTTTAACTACTGCGTTTTAAAGGCGTGGGTTTGAGCTGTTTGCTAAATTTAAGTTTGACTGCTTTTTTGAAGTGTTTTAACTAAATTTAAGCGTGGATACTTGCTTGGTATCCACTGCTTTTTGTGTCCACCTTGTCATTTTGAGCGTTAGCGAAGAATCTAAAAAGCCCTTTGAGATATTTCGGGCTTTGCCCTCAATATGACAAGGGGGCAGATACTTAACACACGCTCAGTATGACTAACACATTGTCATTCTGAGCTTTGCTTGTCAAAGCGAAGAATCTCTGTTTTATGAGATACTTCGGCTTCGCAGATACTTCGGCTTCGCTCAGTATGACAAATCAAGGTTTAGATACTTCGCCTACGGCTCAGTATGACATAACCCTGTCATTTTGAGCCTCCCTCTATCATTCTGAGCTTTGCTTGTCAAAGCGAAGAATCCACAGGACACAAGAAAGCTTTGCCTTTATTATGGACACTTCGCTTTTAAAACGAGGCTATTTTTTGATATAAAATCGATAATACAACCTCGCTATTACTATACCACAAATGATTCCTATGGCTACAAATTCCATATCAATATCCTTTATTTTAAGAATTAAGTGCATAATATTATAAGCCTATATACTAAAAATAAACTTAAATTCTAAAAAAAATTTAGAAAAAATAAAATTTTTCAATCAATATAATTTATTTTCTACATCATATTAAAAAGTCGCACTTACCTGCAAGGCTTTAAAAAGCCTAAATTTGCGGATTTACCTGCTTTCTATACCCTATATTTTCCTCAAATTCACGCAAACGCTTATGAATGCTTCGCAGTTCGGTGATTTTCGTCCAATTGGTGATAAATACGCTAAATGAGCTACGCACCTGATCAAAAGCATTATTCATTTGCATTACCACGCCAAGTCCTATCGCTCCGGCAAAGAGCGAGGGAGCGACTATGAGTAAAGGCACGATGACAATGACTTGCTCAAAGAGTATGAGCCAAATATTAAAATAACCATAATGCAAAAACAGCCTTTTGTAGTTGAATTTAAGCCCAGTGAAAAGCTCTATCATCGTCTCTCTTGCGGCGTAGTCTTTTCGGTTATCCTCAGCAAAAACAAGCTCTTTGCGAAAGGCGGCTTCGGCTTTTTGATTGTTATATTCAAGTCCGGGCAGCTTTATACCGACAAACCACGAGATGAAAAGCCCTCCAAGTGAGATGAAAAGGGCGACATAAACCAAAAGTCCGTCTATATGTTTAAGCGGGGCGAAAATGGAATTTTCATCTATGCCCTCAAACAAAGGCTTGGCAATAACCGCACTTAAAGTCCAAAGTATAGGAATGAAAGCAAAAAGTATCATCAAAGCCCTAATGAAAGCAAGTCCCAAGCTTTCTACGATTTTGGAAAAATTGTAAATGTCCTCTTGTATCCTTTGTGAGCTGCCTTCTATGTTATCGTCCTTGCTTTTCCAAAAGTCAAGGTATTCAAAAGTCATAGCCTCACGCCATTTAAGTGCGTAAATACTCGCAAAATACACATTTATCGTAGCGATTAAAACATAAGGCAAGGCTATACACAAAAATACCCATATTAGTGTGTAAAAAACCTCTATGCTGTAAGCATTTTCACCGCTAATGCTTCTTTTGTCGAAAAAATATTCAAGCAAATTTTGGTAAAAATACAAAGAAAAATGATTTAAAAAATTCGCCTCATCAAGCTTTTTATCCGCCGTTTGCTTGGCGGCTTTAAGCTGTGCTGTATTGATTAGAGCCTCTAAATTAAGCCCTTGCTCCTTAGCTCTTTTTTCAAGGCTTGAATTTTGCTCTTTAAGGGCGAGATAAATGCTGCTATAATTTATGCTTTCATTGTTTTCATTAACAAATTCAAAAGCCTTTAAAAGGTGTAAAAATTCGCTTTCATCTAAAATTTCTGGCTTGTTTTGGCTCTTTTTTTGAGCAAGTTCGTCTTTTTGCTCGGCTTTGCTTTGAATTTTAGGCTTTTGAAGCACATCGTAAAAATCCTTATACCACTCGTTAATCGCCACATTTAAGCTGGTTTGTATGTAAAGAAAAAAGAGTAGCAAAAAAAGCCCACTATACGCCCACAAAGCCCATTTTTTACTAGCAAAAAACGATTTTAGCATTGTAATCCTTAATAAAAAAAATATTGTAATGAAAAAAGATAAATATTTTCAAATTTCACTCAAAAGACAAGGCGATTTTTTTGACAACTTCTCTGGCTTTATCAAAGAAAGCTTTTTTGTAAAATTCATAATCACTCTTCCAATCTTTCGGTAAATATAGCACTTCAAATGCCCCCCCCCCATAATGTCCGCAAGAAAACAACTTCTCATCAGTGCGTGAAAAAAAGCCCAAGGTATCAATGCCTAAATTATCAGCTATGTGGATATTTCCCGTGGATAAGCTTATGCAAAGGCTCATTCTACTTGTAAGTTCAGCCAAATTCAGCAAATCATCATCATTTGTAAAAACCTTGATATTTTCCTCGCTAAAATCGCCAAATTCATAGCCACTGCCTTTAAAATTCATAAAAATAAATAAGATATTTTGGAATTCGTGGGCTAAATTTTTAACAAGCAATATCCAATCATCAATGTCAAGATTGTAATTTGACGAGGATAAGCCAAAAGGACTTATGCCGATAATTTTATTGAAAGATTTTGAAATGCCTTTGAAAAATTCATCTACAAAAATTTTATTTTTTTCATCTCTTTGAATTCTTATGGGTAGGTTTTTAAGCTCGATATTTTTATATTTTTCATCGTATTTTGTAGGCTCAATCATACGCACCAAATCCAAACAACGCAGAATTTCAAGTCTTTGAAGCCTTTTAATGTGTTTTGGGTGCTTAAAACGAGGCGAAAACAAAGAGTGTAAATGCCTCCAAGTGATGATAAAAGGGCATTTACTTTGCTTAGCAAGTTTAATGTTTTTACTCGTTCTATGCCCCAAAATCAACACATCAGCTTTATTTTCATCAACAATTTTAGCAAAATCTTTTGTTTGAAAATCCACATTTTCGATGATGATTTTGTCAATAAAACTAAAATTTCGGCACAAACTCGCCCCGATTTTATTAGTAATGAGGATAAATTTGGACTTTGGGTAAAGTTCTTTTGCTACATAAAAAGCTGGAATGCTTGATACAATGTCGCCCACTCCAAGCCTCCTGTCAAAAACAATGATTTTAGGCTCTTTCATTTTTATCCTTGTAAAGTTCGTAAAGTTTTGCATAACGATAAAATGCTCCCTCAGCATTCAACAAGGCTATTATAAAGCCTTTATAGCCGTATAAAAAGCCCTTTCTTAAAATATAATCCCTAAAAAAAGTGAGAAAAAAGCGAAAGATTGCCGCACAAAAACTTGTTTTTCTGCCTTTTTCAAATTTTTCATTCGCTGAAAAGCTGGTGTAGCGGTTCATTTTAGCGATAATGCTTTCTATATCTTTAAAAGCATAGTGTTTGAGTGAGCCTTTGAGATGAATTTTTCGTGCATTTGGTGGGATTATAACGCTTTCATGCACGAAATTATCATTAAAGCGTGTGAAGTTTTTATTAAAAATTCGCCACACAAAGTCCGGATACCACCCACAAGCCTTTATCCACTCGCCATTGTAAAGATTTTTGCGAGGCAAGGCGATGATGGATTTTTCATCAAGCGATAAGGCTTTTATCTCATTTAAAGCCTCAATTTCTAGCACCTCATCGCTATCAATGCTTAAAATCCACTCCTTTGTAGCAAGGCTAACAGCTAGATTTTTCAACGCTCCAAAACCTATAAATTCGCTTTGTTCTATGCGTAAATTTGGATATGTCGTGCCAAATTGACGAGCGATTTTTATCGTTTCATCGCTGCTTTGATTGTCAAGCAAAATAATCTCGCCAAATTCGCTTAAAGATTCTAAACACTCTTTTATCGTCTTTTGAGCATTCTTAACAATGATACAAACGCTTATTTTAGATAGTTCCACGCTTTTACCTCATTCTAAAACCACGCCCTCATTATACACCACTTCGCCGATGATGAAAGCGTCTGAATTTTCAAGGACTTTTGAGACATTTTCGCTTGAAACGATGAGGCTTAAACCCACGCCCATATTAAAACTGCGATACATTTCATTTTCCTCGACACATTCTCCTATGGTGTAAAAGATTTCAGGCGTTTTGAGGTGGTGTTTATGAAGCACAGCACCCAATCCACGCGGCAAAATTCTTGGTAAATTCTCTACAAGCCCTCCGCCTGTAATGTGTGCTAGGGCATTGATGAAAGGTTTTAGCTTCAAAAAGTCCTTCACATAAAGCCTCGTTGGTGCTAATAAAAGCTCAATCAAGCTTTTCCCCTCTATTTTATCATCAAATTTGAGTTTTAACTCTTCAAAAAGCACCTTTCTAGCGAGTGAAAATCCATTCGAGTGAAGTCCAGAGCTTGGCAGAGCGAGGATTAAATCCCCATTTTTAACGAAATTCTGTCTATTTATCTCATCTTGTTCGGCTATACCCACAGCAAAACCAGCTAAATCAAAGTCCTTGTCCGCATACATTGAAGGCATTTCGGCTGTTTCACCGCCTATTAAGGCACATTCGCACTCCTTACAAGCTTTAGCTATGCTTTTAAGCACAGCCTGAGCTGTGTCAAGCTCTAATTTTGCCGTAGCGTAGTAATCCAAAAAAAATAAAGGTTTAGCGAAATTGCAAATCAAGTCATTCACGCACATTGCGACTAAATCCTGCCCTATGCCCTCAAAATGTCCGCTATCTATGGCAAGGCGAAGTTTAGTGCCAACGCCGTCAGTAGCTGCTAAAAGCACGGGCTTTTCATAGCCACTTGGCAGAGCAAAAGCCCCCGAAAAAGAGCCTATCCCTCCAAGCACATTTGGCGTAAAAGTCTCTTTCACCAAAGGTTTAATCATCTCAACAAAGGCATTTCCCCTATCTATACTCACCCCAGCTTCTTCGTAGCTTATCATTGATTTTCCTTAAAAATTTTTAGCTATTATAGCTGAAATTTTTTAAAAGAAGTTGCGATGAAAGAAGTATTTTTTGTTACAGGTTGCATAGCCTCTGGCAAGTCAAATTTTATTAAAAGCGTTCAAAAAATGGGCTTTGACACCATTAGTGCTGATGAAATCGCTCATCAAATTTTAGCCCAAAATGCTTTGAAAATCACTCAACTTTTAGATGATTGTAGCTTTTTAAAAGATGAGATTATCGACAGAAAGGTACTTGGAAAAATCGTTTTTAAGGATAAAACAGCAAGAAAAAAGCTTGAAAATTTTATGCATCCTCAAATTTATGAAAGGATTAAAAAGCAAATTTCAAGCTCTAAAAGCCCCGTTTTTGTCGAACTTCCTTTGTTTTTTGAAAGCAAAAATTACCAAAATTTAGGCAAGTCTTTATTGATTTATGCACCAAAAAGCCTATGTTTAAAGCGTTTGATGAAAAGAAATGATTTAAGTCAAAAAGAAGCAAATTTAAGGCTTAATGCTCAAATGGATATAGAGGAAAAAAGGCAACTTGCTGATTTTATCATCGAAAATACAGGCTCACTTGATGAATTTGAAAAAAAATGCGAACAATTTTTAATGAATTTGAGTAAAAATTCATTTTGAAAAGTGCAGTATAATGCGGTGAAAATGAAAGGGGAAAATGTGAATTTTTACAAGTATTGTGCGAGTGGAAATGACTTTGTCATCTTTGCTGATGAGCAAAAAAAGGACAGAAGCCAAGAGGCAAAAATGCTGTGTAATAGGCATAGTGGCATAGGAGCTGACGGGCTTATAGTGATTTTACCGCACGAAAAATACGATTTTGAATGGGAATTTTACAATAGCGATGGCTCTGTGCCTGAAATGTGTGGCAATGGAGCAAGAGCGGCGGCTCATTTTGCCGTGCATTTTTTAAATAAGCCTCCTCGTTTAGAATTTTTAAGCAAAGCCGGACTTATCAAGGCTAGTGTCGAAAAAAAGCTTGTTGAAATCACTTTTAGTAAGCTTAAAAATGTCAAAGCTGCTTTTCATTTTAAGGGCAAACTCTGGCAGGGCTGTGATACAGGAGTGCCGCATTTGGTGCATTTTTGCGAGGATTTAAGTGAATTTGATGCCAAGTTTTGCAAACTTGTGCGTGATGAGTTTAATGCCAATGTCAATTACGCTCAAATCATCAGCCCCACACAAATAAAAGTGCGAACCTTTGAAAGAGGCGTGGAGGCTGAAACTCTTGCTTGTGGCACGGGAATGGCGGCGAGTTTTTATTTAGCTCATCAAAACAAACTCGTCAAAAACGAAGTTTTAGTGCGTCCTAAAAGCGATGAGGAGCTTTTTTTCCGCTATGATGAGGGGCAAGTCTTTTTCAAAGGCGAAGTGAGGTGCTGTTTTGAAGCAAAGTATTATTTTTCTTAGCCTCTTTTGTCCTTATGTGCTTTTGGGCATTGAGGGCGGTTTTGATGAGAGTTTTTACAAGCTTAACATTGAGGAAAAACGCAAGATTTTCATCGCTAAAATCAACCAAATGCTTGACATAGCCTTTGTAAAAATCCTCAAAGAGCGTGAATTTGCCCTGCATTTTTTAGAGCAAGGGGCAAAAAATGGGTTTAGAAATTTAGAGCAAAAGGACTTAAATAGGCTCATTACAATCCAGCAAAAATACCGCATTAAAAACCTCTTTGATATTAAGGCTTACGAAAAGAAAATCAACACTATCCCAAAATCTATGGGTATAGCACAAGCTATCGTTGAAAGTGCCACAGGCACGAGCCGTTTTACACGAGAAGCAAACAATCTCTTTGGGGAATGGACTTGGGGAAAAAAGGGTTTAGTGCCAAAACAGCGTCCAAAGGGCAAAACGCACAAAATTCGCATTTTTGACAGCTTACAAGAAAGCGTAGAATCTTATCTTTTAAACCTCAATCGCCACGCAGGATATGAGGAATTTAGAACTTTGCGTTTAAAATACGCTCAAAACAAGCAAATTTTAAGCGGACTCGAAGCCATAAAAACCCTACACAACTACTCTGCGATAAAGGACGAATATACAAAAATCCTCAAAAATGTCATCACAAAGTATAATTTAAGCTTTTATGATAAGTAAAATCACTCCCGCACAGGCTCACCAAAATACTCACCCAAAGCCTCGATAGTTTCGCTCTCTTTGTCCTGCTTTTTCGCCCCTTGTTTGAGGCTGTCAAAACTTGCCTTTAAATCCTGTGGATTTTTTTGAATGCTTTGTAATTTACTCTCATCAACGGCTATTGAGGGCTTTTCGACATTGATTTTCACCTTCTCGCCAAGCACAGCCTGAGCAAGTTGAGTGATGAGCTTAAAGCCCTTATTAAGCCTATCTTTGTCCGCCTTGCTTTGAGCGTTTGAGCTAATCCTTAAAGCCTCATTTTCAAAGCTAATAAAAGCCGTGTTTTTGCTAAAACATTCCCCAAGTGTGTAATCCCTGTCATAAATAGCCTTGCAAAGCTTTTCATAAGCATTAAGCGAAGTTGTAGGGCTTGAATTTAGCGTCTTTGTAGGGGATATTTGGCTTTGAATGTGCCTTTCCTCCTCTATGGCTTCGTCAATGTGCTTTAAATTACTCGCTTCTATCATCATAAACGCCATTACACAAAGCACAAAAGCATTGTCATCGCAGTTTTGCAGCATTATTTTCGCCCGAGACAAAATCCTAAAAAAGCGTTCATACATAAGCATAGAAAATTCATTATTTTTGGCAAAAAAGCTCTCTTTGAGGTAAAAAATCATCTCATCAATCACGCTACTTGCCTCATAATCTTGCAAATCCTTTAAAAATTCAAGCACTTCCTCCCTCTTTCTTTGCAAAATAAGGGTGTAGAAATTTTTAATCTGCTCGGGGTCCAAAAAGCCAAGCATTTGAGCGATTTTAGAAGCACTAATTTCATTGTGCGAAAAGATAATGGCTTGGTCTAGTAAGGTCAGCGTATCTCTAAGTGAGCCTTGTCCGCTTCTAGCAAGAAGTTTTAAAGCGTCAGGCTCGAATTTCACGCTTTCTTTTTGTAAAATATTTTCCAAATGCTTTAAAATTTGACTTTGAGCGATTTGCTTAAAGCGAAAATGCTGGGTGCGTGAAAGCACTGTGGCGGGAAGTTTGAGCGGGTCTGTTGTGGCAAGTATGAATTTAACATATTCTGGTGGCTCTTCAAGCGTCTTTAAAAGAGCATTTGCTGCCTGAGGAGTGAGCATATGCACCTCATCGATGATAAAGATTTTAAAACGAGCCATTGAGGGAGCGTATTTTGTTTGCTCTATTAAATCTTGAATGTCCTCTAAACCACGATGAGACGCAGCGTCCATTTCTATAATGTCTATGTGTCTGCTTTCTAGTGCGGCTTGACATTGAGGACAAGTGCCACAAGGCGTTGCTGTGGGTCCGTTTTCACACACTAAGGCACGAGAAAAAATCCTAGCACTCGAAGTCTTGCCACTGCCGCGAAGCCCTGAAAAAAGGTAAGCGTGGGCTAGTCTTTTGTGATTTAAGGCGTATTTTAAACTCGCACTTACTGTATCTTGCCCTATAAGTTCGTCAAAGCTTTTGGGGCGGTATTTTATCGCTAAGGCTTGTAACAAGGCTTTCCCTTTCTTTCGAATGGCTTTTTTTGAATTTTAAAAGTTAATTTTATCTTTTTAAAGCTTTAAATTTAAGAAAATTTACTGAATTTGTGAATTTATTTAAGATGAGGCAAAAAAACTTAAAGCCAAAGTGCTGAAATTCAGCACTTTGTTAGGTTTAGAAGCTGTATCTTGCTTGGAAACGAACTGTGTTTTTGATACTCACAGCGTCCGCACCTTCTGCCATACCATCTTTGGCTTGGGTGTGAAGGTATGAGTAGTAAGTTAAGAGTTGAAGTCCCTTATTGACTTGCCAACTGATTTCAGCTAAACCTTCTATTTTTTCACCAGCACCCATTTTGGCATTGGTAGCTTTTTCCACTTGGTTTGCGGCACTCATTTTGGTTTCGCCATAAACGCCTTTAATACCAAAGCGAATGTCAGCTGGTAGGGTGTATCCTGCCCCAAAATAACCATAAGTGCTTTGTCCTTTCGAAAGAACAGCCCAAGAGCCTTTTTGATAGAAAATTTCACTGCCTACATACATATCGCCGTCCCCGCCAAATGGCTCTTCAAGGGTGTTGATAGTAATTTTGTCTTTGTTACCAAAATAAATCCCGCCTATATTTGCATCAAAACCAGAGACTTTAACTTCGGCTTTGAGGTTTGCTAAATTGCCATTGGCAAGTAAGTCATCAGTAGTATTCATTACAGCTCTGACATCATTTTGGAGATTACCGTGAATGACATTTCCAAGGTAATTAGCGTGAATTCTAAAACTATCTCCACCGCCAAAAGGCACTAGGAAGTCAAGTTTTACAGCGTATAAAGTCGCTGTTTTGTCCCAGTAATTTCCCCAAAGTTCTGCTTTAAACGCTCCAAAGTCCCCAAGCACAGCCGCACCATACATATTTTCTTTGTAAAGTCTGGTATTAAGAGCATTAGCTTGGTCTGGGTTAGTGCCATAGTCAACATAGTGGAAATTCGCTTCATCATCGCCACCCAAAGTGTTTGCTTTTGTTGTTACTTTACCATCACTGTCTTTGATTTCTTGGACTTGTCCGCCGTCAAAGCTATCTACGGCAAAGGCCGCGATAGTTAAGCCCTCAGTTGGAGTTACGAGGACTTTTGCCGCCATACCAGCTAAGTCATCAGTCCAAATGGTGTTGAGGTTTTGGCGTCCCAAAAGGAAGCTCACACCTGCATCAGCCAAGTCGTATTGCAAATAGGCTTGTTTGAGCTTGATAGGCTCTTTGGTTGCAGTGCCTGTATCAAAACCGCCATTTTTGTCGTTGCCATACAAAAGCTGTCCAACGAGTTTGAAGCCATCACCAGCGTCAATCTTTGTGGTAAGAACGGCTTTGTAGCGGTGTGTTTGTGTGGTGGCTATACCTGCACCATTGAGGTTGTAATCGCTACCATTGGTGAAACGAGCTGAATCGTAGCGATACTGCATCCAGCCTGAAATATCGACATTTTTAATCGCTTCTTCTAACGATTTAGCGTTAAGTGCCGAAAAAGAACCAGCAGCAAGAGCTGCAACTAAACTGAGTTTAACTAAGTTCATAGTGTCTCCTTCACGAAAAATTTAATTAGCGTAAGAATTATAACACAAAAAATAGACTTTGTAGCTTAAAAAATAATAAAAATTGTGAATTTTTGGCTTAATTTTATGAATTTTTGAGATAATTAAAGGGGCTTTTATCTATCTTAAAATGGCTTTTTAGCTTTGTTTTAATGTAATTTTGGTTACAAAAAGCATTGAGCGTTCATTGTAAATTGCCTAAATTCACAAAAATTAAAACGATGAAGACTGCGAGGAGTGTTGTTAGCGTTATTAAGAGTAAAACATTAAAACGCTTTTTATATTTTTTGCATTTGGCTTCAAAGTATAATAATGCATCATTTTGCGGGGTTCTCATTTTTTCTACTAAATTTAAATAATCCTTAAAAGTAAAGATGAAAATGTAAGCAAAACGCAGACAATGTTTTCACAAGGCAGTGCTTATCTCACGCTTGAAGCGATGAGAGAGCTTACTCGTGCGGATTTGGAGGAGTTTAATCAAAACGAGCTTTTCATCATCAGCCAAAGCGGACAAAGCGATGAGGTGAGGTTTAGGGTGGAGCAGATTAGTTTTTATTTTACTTGACATAAAAATATTTTATAGATATAATTCACATTCATAAATATTAACACATCAAGGGCATTGCTTATGAAAGTTGTAATTTTAGCTGGTGGTCTTGGAACTAGATTATCAGAAGAAACAAAGTTAATTCCTAAACCTATGGTTGAAATTGGTGGAAAACCCATACTTTGGCACATAATGAAAATTTATTCTTATTACGGCTTTAACGATTTTATTATTTTAACAGGTTATAAATCTCACATTATCAAAAACTATTTTGTCAATTACTATCAACAATATTCGGATATAACAGTTGATATGGAAAAAAATTCGGTTGAAATTCATCGAATGCGTGTAGAACCGTGGAAAGTTATGCTACTTTACACAGGACAAGATACAATGACAGGTGGTCGAATCAAAAAAGCACAGGAATATATTGGAAACAAACCCTTTTTGCTAACTTATGGAGATGGTGTTTCTGATGTTGATATTAGCGAAATAATCAACTCTCACAAAAATTCAAAGAAAATTGCAACAATGACCGCTATTCAGCCTTCTGGACGCTTCGGTGCTTTGGCAATAAAAGATGATAATACCATTTCTTCATTTATGGAAAAGCCAAAAGGCGATGGAAATTGGATTAACGGCGGATTTTTTGTTTGTGAGCCTCAGATTTTTAACTACATAGGAAATGATGATAATATTATCTTCGAAAAAGAGCCATTAGAAAGTCTAGCCAAAGATGGACAATTAAATGCTTACAAACATCGTGGCTTTTGGCACCCTATGGATACACTAAAAGATAAAAACGAACTAACACAAATGTGGGTAAATGATGTTGCACCTTGGGCAAAATGGCTATGAGTAAATCAACAATAAAATAAAAGTGAAATTATTATGCCGACTACACCCCTCATCTCAATATTCATTCCCTACTACAATGATGAGCAGTTTTTAAAACAAT
>CAZSMF010000050.1:0-10834 GCA_964607975.1 uncultured Campylobacter sp.
TTTCCAAAGTATCCAGCATTGTTTTTAACTGCTTCTCGCTCTTGGTTTTAAGCTTTTCTATGAACGCATAATCAGCCTTATCCTGCTTTGTTTGGGCTATCATTATTTGCTCCTTTTTTGCAAAAATCTATAATCAAACTTGTGAAATTATAGCAAATTTTTACAAAAACAAAGTAATCAAGCTAATTAAGGTTGTCAATTTGCTCTGTGAAGTCTTAAAGCTCATTTTTAGCAAATTGCCAAATTTAATTATCTTGCCTTTTTTGAAGCGATGATATTAAGGCATTCTACTATGAGTGAAAACACCATAGCCGTGTAAATATAGGCTTTTGAAATGTGTATATCAAAGCTTTCAGCCATTAAAAGCAAACCCACAAGCACCAAAAACGCCAGAGCAAGTATTTTAATGCTTGGATATTTTTCCACAAAGTCAGCTATGGGCTTACTCGCAAAAAGCATAACCAAAACAGCCATAATTATCGCTATAATCATCACCGGCAAATTTTGAGCTATTCCAACAGCTGTTATAACACTATCTAATGAAAAAACAATGTCTAAAAAGATGATTTGTAAGATAATGAGCCAAAATGTATTACTCGCTAGGCTATGGTGCTGCTCGTTTGAGCTTTGTTTGAGTTGCTCTATGATTTCAAGTATGGGCTTTATCACCAAAAAAAGTCCCCCAAAAAACAGCACCAAGTCCCTACCAGAAACCTCCATAGGCACTAAATCAAAATAAGACAAGCTATTTAACTGCATAAAACTTGGTATATATATGCTAAATAAGGGCTGTGTGAGCTTCATAATCCAAAAAAGTGAGCAAAGCAGGGCGATACGAGCAAACATAGCTAGTCCTAGCCCAAAATAACGAGCCTTATCCCTGTGCTTTGGCTCGACTTTACCTACCATAACGGCTAGAAGTATGATATTATCAATCCCCAAAACAATTTCAAGTGCCGTAAGTGTCGCTAGGGTAAGCCACGCATCAAGGCTGAAAATCCACTCAAACATTGAATTTCCCTTTGTAAAAATTTTCAGCCATTGTATCGTTTTTTTTTAAATCATTTGTCTTAAAAAGGCAAACTTGCATTAAAGCTCTTGTGGTATAATGCCTCAAAGAAAGCGAGAATAAATGCAAATTTTATATTATGAAAAATTAACGCAAAGTCAAAAAGAAGCAGCCTTGCAGCGTCCTGTAATGAGCGTAAATGACGAGCTTAAAGAGGTGGTTTTTAAGATTATTAGCGATGTGCGTCAAAGAGGTGATGAAGCCTTAATAGAACAGGCTTTAAACTTCGATAAAGCCCAAATTTCAAGCATTAAAGTCAGCAAAGATGAAATTCAAAATGCCGAAAAAAAGCTTGATAATGCCTTAAAAGAGGCGATAAAAGTAGCTTATGCAAATATCAAAAAATTCCACGAAGCCCAAATTTTTAAAAATATTGACATAGAAACTATGAGCGGAGTTCGCTGTGAGTTGGTTACTCGTCCCATAGAAAAGGTGGGGCTTTATATCCCCGGGGGGCTTGCTCCTCTTTTTTCTACGGCTTTAATGTTAGCAATTCCCGCTAAAATCGCAGCTTGTAAAAAAATAGTCCTCGCAAGTCCCGCTAAAATCAATGACGCCATACTTTTTGTAGCGAATTTATGCCAGATAGATGAGGTGTATCAAATGGGCGGAGCAGGAGCCATAGCAGCCCTTGCGTATGGCACAAAGAGCGTTTGCAAGGTGGATAAAATCTTTGGACCCGGAAATGCCTTTGTAACGGAGGCTAAAAGGCAGGTAAGTGCTGATATAAAGGGGGCTAGTATTGATATGCAAGCTGGACCAAGTGAGCTTTTAGTCATCGCAGATGAAAAGGCTAATGCTGAATTTATCGCCCTTGACTTGCTCTCACAGGCTGAACACGGAACAGATTCTCAGGTGATTTTGCTTTGCACTGATGAAAATTTGGCTTTTCGCGTTAGCAAAGTTGTTGAAAAAGAGCTTCAAAGCTTACCACGCAAGGAAATCGCTCAAAAATCCATAGCCAATTCACGCATTATTATCGCTAAAAATTTAGACGAATGCGTGCAAATCTCAAACGACTACGCACCCGAGCATTTAATCATACAAACAGCCAAGCCAAGAGAGCTTTTAGCTCATATAAACAATGCTGGTTCGGTGTTTTTGGGAGCTTACTCGCCTGAATCTATGGGGGATTATGCAAGTGGGACAAATCACGTTCTGCCAACTTATGGGCTGACTCGCACGCATTCAAGCTTGAATTTAAGTGATTTTAGCAAGAAAATGACTATACAAGAATTAAGCCAAGAGGGCTTTAAGAATTTAGCCCCAAGCGTTGCAATTTTAGCCGAAAATGAAAGACTTGACGCTCACAAAAGAGCCACAAGCATTCGCTTAGAGGCTTTGAATTGATTTTAAAATAATTTTAAAAATTTTGCTGCATTCTAGTATCAAAGTGCCAAAATATTTATTTTAAATAAAACAATAAAATTATTTATTCAGCTCATTTTCGCATTCGTTGCCTTATCGACCAAATAAGCTATATTTTGAAAGTGGGTGTTTGAATAAGCGTTTAAGCCTATTTCACAGGTGCTGCTTGAACTCACGCCTATAAATTCACTCTTACTTTCAGTGCTTAAATATGCCGTGCTGCTTTGATTTAGCTCTGGGGTGAAAAAGCCCTTTTTCCCCGCAAAACCGCAGCATTCAAAGCTTTTAATGCACCTTACATCATCACTGCATAATTTTGCTAGTTTGATTATCGCTTCATCTTTGCCAATCTTTTTAAGCAAACAAAGCCTATGCACCAAAACAGGTGAATTTAGCTTATTCCAAACAAGTTTTTCTTGCAAAGATAAAAGAAATTCGCTTATATCAAGTATTTTAAACTCATTTTCAAATTGTTTTAAAAGTGAGTAAAAACAGCTTGAATGGTCTATTATAACGGGTAATTTTGCACCCTTTGTCGCCCTTAAAAGTATGTCTTTTAACAATGCTTTGTTTTGAGCTTGAATGTTTTCAAAGTCCTCAAACATTTTCCCACAGCACATTTTTTCAAGCTCTTGTGGGTAGATTATGCTTATTTTTGCTTTGTGACAAATGCTTTCAAAAACTTCTTGCAAAGTCCTTGTGTCGCTGTGTTTGCGTGATGGGGCAAAAATTCTATTCATACAAGCAGAAAAATAAACTATCTCTTCTAAACCCTCTTTTTTATCGCTTAATAAATAAGAACTCACCCTTGGCATAAAGGGCGGCGTGAAAGGGAAATTTGCGTTGATTTGATGAAGTTTTGCGGTGATTTTACTCACTCTTTTTTCGCCCAAAATTTTGCTTGAAAAATGGTAAATGTAAAGGGCGAATTTGGCTATTTTAAGCACAATTTTAAAGTGTTTATACACTTTAAAGGCAAATTTTTCGTGTTTTACGCTCATTTTTCGCCTTAATTCAAAGGCAACTTGTGCCGTGTCAATCCCCAAAGGACAAAGCTTTAAACAAGATGAACACGAAGCACAGCTTTCATTTCCGGCGTATTCATACTCATTTAAAAGAAGATTTGCTTCATCATTTTTACCCTCTTCTAAAAGCCTTGTTATTTCTCGTAAAACGGCTATTCTTTGGCGTGGAGTGAGTGTGATTTCTTTTGAAGGGCAGGATTTTTCGCAAAATCCACACTCCATACAAGCATTTATCATCTCATTATTTTCAGGTAAATTGAGCAAATCTTTTGGTGCATTTTTAAGATTTTTCTTGTAAATGTCCTTATCATCGCTGATTATCACATCTGGATTTAAAAGCCTTTGTGCGTCAAAAATTTCTTTGATTTTTACATTTATGCCATAAGCCTTTTTGCCCCATTCAAGCTCTACAAAAGGTGCTACCATTCGTCCTGTGCCGTGTTCGGCTTTTGCGCTACCACCCATTAGGGCAACTTCTTTACTCATCTGCTGCACAAGTGCGGCAAAATTCTCATACTGCTTTTTATCTTTTAAATTCGGCGTAATATTAAAATGTAAATTTCCAGCCAAGGCGTGTCCAAAAATCACGCCCTCAAAGTCGTATTTTTTAAACAAAGCTTGTAAAAACGCTATGCCCTCTGTGAATTTATCAAGCTCAAAGCAAACATCTTCGGTGATGATTGTCGTGCCTTTCTCACGCTTTCCCGCGACAATGGGTAAAATGCCCTTGCGGATTTTCCACCACGCATTATACTCGCTTTCTTGCTGAGAATAAAGCGGAGCAAAGGCTAAATTCACGGACTTTAAAGCATCTTTAATCGTTGCTAAATTCTCCTTTAAATCAGCCTCATTCTCACTTTGGCTTTGAAATAAAATGCACGAATAGCCCTCTTTGCATTCTTTGACAAGCTCTGGCACACCTTCTATGTCTTTTACCGCCATTAAACAGGCATAATCCATAATCTCAGCACTAACAATCCTTTGCCTACCAAGCTTTGACAAAGCTACAACAGCCTTTCCCGCTTCGTTTAAATTGGCAAAAAAGAGCAAACCACAGGCTTTAAATTTCGCATCAAGCACGGCTTTATAACGCACCTTACTAATAAATGCCAAAGTGCCTTCACTGCCGATTAAAATATGATTTAATATGTCGCTAAAATCCTCAAAATCGGCTAAGGCGTTAATGCTGTATCCTGTGGTATTTTTGATTTTATACTTTCTTTCAATCAAGGCTTTTAAAGCTTTATCATTAAGAATTTCATTGCGTAAATCAAACAAAGCCTTAACAAGGTGCGGGTGAGTTTTCTTAAAATTTGCAACACTTTGTGTATCGCTTGTATCAATCACCGCACCATCAAGCAAAATCGCCCTTACTGAATGAATGGTATTGTAGCTATTTTGCTCCACGCCACAGCACATTCCGCTGGAATTGTTATTAAAAATTCCACCAATTAAAGCCGTTGCTATCGTAGCTGGGTCTGGTCCAATCTTTTTGCCAAATGAAGCCAATGCCTCATTTGCCTCACTCCCAATCACTCCACACCCGCATTCAATGACATCGCCACTAATTTTTATCTCTTTAAATCCCTCATTTGCAATGATTAAAACGCTTTGACTGCTGCATTGTCCGCTCAATGAAGTCCCTGCGGCTTTAAAGGTTATGGGCGTTTGAAATTTATTCGCAAGGGCGAGTAGGCAAATGATTTCCTCCTCGCTTTTTGCACGGATAGCCACTTTTGGAATGTAGCTGTAACAACTCGCATCAGTTCCTAATGCATAACGCATAAGATAGCTTGAATAAACGCGGTTTTTGCAAATTTTTCTTGCTTCTTTGATGAAATTATCATAATCTGGCTTCATTATCTGCCTTTAATTCATAAATACCTAACGGCAAACATAAGTTGCCAAGGCGTTTATAGCTCTTTCTTCTTCGCTGACTACGGGTAAAGCGTTTTTAAAAGCACTGCTACTATCTCCTGCTGATTCTCCTACGGCTGCACTCGCATAAGCCACAGATGAGGAAAAATCTAACTTTTTAAGCTCACATTGTCTATTAGTAAGCTCTGCGTAGTGTTTTGCTGTATCAAGTGCTGTTTTAATCAACTCCTCGCGAAGTTTTGTTTCATTTTCTTTAATCAACTCATTTGAAAAACCAGCCCTCAATGCCGGTAAAGACATAATGATAAAACCACTCTTTGTGGCAATATTATCAATATCATTCAAAAGTGCATTATACTTTTCAAGCTCATCTGCTCTTATCTTACACGATAAATTCGCTCTTACTCTTTGTCCTTTGGGCGTTTCAATGCCGTTTTTATACAAAAAAGTCGGCTCAATGGCGTAGCTGCCACCACGACAAAGCTTATCTCGTGCGACTCGCTGTAAAATTTCATTAAAAGTCTTGGTGATGAGTGCTTTTTCCTGAATGCTTAAATCAGCCTTTGTGCTTAAATACTGACTTGCTAGGAATTTGGGATTAGATATAAAGATATCGGGCATTAGTTTATTGGCACTTTGAAGCTCTTGGGTAAAGCTAAAAGCTTTTTTATCGTTATCTGTTAAAAACCATACATTAAAAAATAAGCCCACAACGAACATAATCACGCACAAAAGCCCAATCGCTAAACCTTTGAAAAAACTCATCATCGTCTATCCTTTTTAAAAAATTATCATTTAAGTCTAGCAAAAATTCGTAAAAATGTGTTAAAATCTTGTTTTGGTGTGATGATATGGATATAAAATTGTTTCATTTTGAAATTTTAAAATGGTATGAGCGGTATGGACGCAAGGATTTACCTTGGCGTTGTTTTGATGAGCGTTTAAAGGGCATAGATAGGGCTTATAGTGTGTATATTAGCGAGATAATGTTGCAGCAAACCCAACTCAACCGCGTCCTTGAACGATTTTATTTTCCCTTTTTGCAAAAATTCCCAAGCCTTGAAAGTCTTGCAAAGGCTGATGAGGCTGAAATTTTAAAGGCTTGGCAGGGGCTTGGGTATTATTCTCGTGCGAGGAATTTAAAACTTTGTGCGAGTGAGTGCGTCCGCAAAGGCTTTTTGCCAAGCAAGGTAAGCGAGTTAATCAAGCTCAAAGGCATAGGCTCTTACACTGCTGGTGCGATTGCGTGTTTTGGCTATGAAAAGGCGGTGAGTTTTGTTGATGCTAATATAAAACGGCTTTTTTCAAGGCTTTTTACCCTTGAAAATCCCACGCAAAAGGAGCTTGAAACACTAGCAGAAAAGCTTTTATGCAGGGAAAATGCCTTTGATTATAATCAAGCCTTAATTGACTTGGGGGCTTTAATTTGCACTTCAAAACTAGCAAAATGCGGAATTTGTCCGCTTTATGACTTATGTTTGGGTAAATTTGAAGCTTTGAAATACCCAAAAAGTAAGAAAATAAGCTATGAAAAGCTGAATTTAAACCTGCTAATTAGCCATTTTAACGGAAAAATAGCCCTGCAAAAGAGTAAAACAAAGCTTTATAAGGGCTTATACAATTTACCTCAAATCAGCGATGAGGAGGCAAAAAACTACCATTTCATCGGCAAATTTAAACACAGCTACACCAAATACCGCCTTAATGTGCGTGTGTATAGCACTGAAAATAAGGCTTTAAAGGGCTTTGTGCCTTTGTCTGATTTAAAACTCTTGCCCCTTTCAAATCTCACCCTAAAAGCCCTAAATTGCTTTAATCAAGCAAGGCTTTTTTAGGCAAAAGCAACAAAACGATGAAAAAGACAACAAGCATTATCACAGCGATATAAAGGAAAAAGAAATCCTCCAAATTAGCGTTCTTAAACTGCAAGGCAACCCAAGAAGCCGAGCCTCCAAAGACTGCATTGCCAATTGCGTAAGAAAGTCCCGTGCCTAAGGCTCTTACATACTCTGGAAAGAGTTTAGCCTTGAAAATTCCAGCAACTGAGGTATAAAAACTCAAAATCACAAATAAAGCCAATATGCAAAAAAAGGCAAGTAGTGGAGTCTCAGCACTTGTTCTTAAAAGGGCAAAAAGCGGATAAATGCCTATTAAAGCGAGAAAAGAATAAATAAGAAGTGAATTTTTATGTCCTATTTTATCGCCCAATGCCCCAAATATTGGTTGTAATATCATCAAAAAGAACAAAGCCACAAGCATAATATTATTTGATAAAGCCTTGTCAAAGCCAGAGTTAATCATAAAGGTTTTTGTGTAGGTTGTGATGGTGTAAAAGGTGAGCGAACCACCAGCGGTGATACCAACGATGATTAAAAAAGGCTTTAAGGAGGTGCTAAATAAAGCCTTAAAGCTTCCTCTATCCTCGTGCTTGTGAAGCTCTGTCGCACTTTCACTCATAATAGAACGCACAAACAAAGAACCCAAAGCCAAGAGTCCGCCTATGGCAAATAAAATTCGCCAAGCATAATCTTTCATTTCTTGCTCTGTGAAAAACAAAAGCATAATGCTAATACTTGCCACGGCTAAAAGCTGTCCGCCGATGAGTGTTACATATTGAAACGATGAGTAAAAGCCTCTGTTTCCTTTTGTAGCAAGTTCTGAAAGATAAGTCGCTGCAATGCCGTATTCTCCGCCCACGCTTAAACCCTGAATGAGCCTTGCAATGAGAAGTAAAATAATTGCTAAATCTCCAACGCTATCCTTACCCGGTAAAATAGCAATGAGAAACGAGCCAACCGCCATTAAAATCACCGAAAATACCATAGAGGATTTGCGTCCGATTTTATCAGCCAAAGAGCCAAACAACCAGCTTCCAATAGGACGCATAAAAAAGCCCAAGGCAAAAATGCCAAAGGCACTGATTTGCTGGACGACAGGATTGCTAGAATTTGAAAAATTGTGAGCAAAATATACAGCCGTAAAGGCATAAATGTAAAAATCAAACCACTCAACCAAATTTCCACTACTTGCAGCGATGATGGAGCGGATTTTTTCAGCCCTTGTGAGTTCTTTTTGTGCGTTCATTTTTTCTCCTTTGTTTAAAAATTTATTATAAGCTTAAAAGAAAAATAATCAGTGCTAATGCAAGAAAAATAAAAGAGAGTGTTACGGATTGAAACAATGCTTTTTGAAAAAATTTACATAGAATTAAGCGATATTTGCGGCTTAAAATGTGATTTTTGCCCTAGCGTTAAGGGTGTGCGTGGGGTGATGAGTGTGGAAAATTTTGCTAAAATCGCCGAAAAAATAGCCAAAAAGGCTAAAATTTACACCTTTCACTTGCTTGGCGATGCTTTGATTTTGCCAAATTTAGACGAATATCTTGCTGTGGCAAATTCTCATCAAATGATATTAGAGCTTACTACGAGTGGTTTTTATATGAATGAGAAAAATCAAAATTTGCTCTTACAAAGTGAAAATATCAGGCAGATTAACTTTTCTTTAATGGCGTTTTTGGCTCAAAAAAAACTTGATTTTACGGGCTATTTTACGCCCATTATGCGTTTTATCCGCACTCATCTTGCTTTGAAAAAGCAAAGTTTTGTGAATTTGCGTTTGTGGAATTTAGATGAGGATTTTAAAAATATAGCCGTAAATGAGGAGCTTTATTGCTTTTTGGAAAAGGAATTTGGCGTGAAAATTCAAAGAAAAAATGTCAAAAACCGCCTTGCAAATCGCATTATCTTGCATCAAAATAAGCGATTTTGCTGGGCGAATTTAAATGATAAAATCATTCACACCAAAGGCTTTTGCTATGGTTTGAGTAAGCAAATTGGCATTTTAAGCAATGCTCAAATCGTGCCTTGCTGTATGGATAGTGGCGGAGTTATCGCACTTGGCAATATTTTAGAACAAAATTTAGACGAAATTTTAAATTCTCAAAGAGCCATACAAATGAAAAAAGCCTTGCAAAAAGGCGAATTCATCGAGCCTTTGTGTCAAAGCTGTGAATTTGGTCGCACAAAATCGCAACAAAATACTTTCGCAAAGCCTTAAATGAGAGCGTTTAGCCTACAAGCCTTTTACTCAAAAGTGAGTAATAGGGCGTTGTGGGTGTTTCCATAAAAATAATAAAATGTTTGATACATTTACAAAAAAATCTACAATTTCTCAAATTTTTTACAAAGGATTACAGATGAAAAATCTTACTAAATTAGGCGTTGCGAGTGCTTTAATCAGTGTGAGCTTACTATTTTGTGCTTGTGGAGATAACAATGAATTCAAACCAAGTAGTGAAGCTGAAAAAAAGGCTTTGGCTTTATTAAAAGAAAAATATCCTAACTATAAGAAAATTTATAATTATGAATTTGTCGCCAAGCAATATGATGTAGTTAAAGATGGCAAAACATTGCAACAATGTCTTAACAATGAAAATCAAGTTGTTTTCTTTGCAAGTAGTTACGAAAACAGCAATTATTCAGAAGAACAAATTTTTGTAACCGCATCGGCTTTTATATTTAATACGCAAACAAATGATATTAAAAAAACACAACCTGAATTATTTCTTGTGCGTGATTATATGCAGTGCTTAAAATCAATTAAATAAATTATTAAAGTGCCTTTAATTTTTAAATTAAACTTTTTGCTTGACAAGTTTAAAAATGTTTGTTAAAATTTAAGCGTAAGTTTTAAAGTTCCTTACTAGAAATTGTGGTGCTGTAAGTTGTGAGCTTTAAACTTAAAGCTAGGGCTTTACGCCACTTAAAGTGATACCTAGCTTTCTTTATTTTCTTTCAAATTTTCAAGCTTTAAAGCGTAAAGTTTCTTTCCATTCTCACGCCATTCTTTGAGTGTTAAAATTGCATTTGCCTTTTTAGCATCTAGTAAAATGCGTGAGCTAAAACGATAAATACTAACATTTAAGTCATTATGCTTAATATCTTTGCTTTTTTCTAAAAAATGTGCGTTTTTAAAGATATGTTGTAAATCCATAGCGACAGCAAAATGCTCGTTAAATGTAAAGCCATTTTCCACGCTTCTTTTGACATTGCTAATAATTTCACCTATACCACGACTTGCAAGACTTGCTTTTATTCCTGTTTCATCATTAACAAAATCATCGCCCTTTAACGAAGTGAGTTTTTTATCTAGCTTTGTTTGTAAGGTTTTGAAGTCGCCACGCTTTACTTTTATAGGTATTTCCACTATTTCAGCCTTGTGTAAAATTTTTTTGCCATTATATCTAATTTTTATAAATTTGCTTTTTCAGCTTTAATAGAATAAGCAGTTATCAAACAGCTATCTTTTAAGCGTAAGCCCATTATATTTTTATATTTATTTATCTATTTTTTCCCAGTATGCGTTCCTGTTGATTTAAATCCACTTTTAACTAAACTTTTTACTTGACAGCTTTAAAAAAGCCGATTCAAACACCCTTTACCCCATATTTTTCAAGCACTTTTCGCACAACAAGACTTGCTAAATTCAAGCCAAA
>CAZSMF010000051.1:0-9680 GCA_964607975.1 uncultured Campylobacter sp.
AGATTCTTCGGCTTACAAGTAAGCCTCAGAATGACAAAGCCCTAGATTCTTCGCTTCGCTCAGAATGACATAGGGTGAGCATCAGAATGACAAGGTAGAGGCTCAAAATGATACCTGCCTTATAAATATGACATTTGCCTTGTCAATATGACAAAAACCATTAACAACAAAAAGTAAAAGAACAAAAACAATATTTGTTAAAGAACATAAATGTCTATAAAAAACATTTGCAAAGTTTTTAAAGACAAAGTCTGTTAAAAGATATTTGTCTTTGTAAAAACTTTTAAAGCAAAATCTTTAAAAGACTTTACGAAATTCTTTAAAATAAATATCTTTAAAAGACAAAAGCTTTTAAAAAACATTTGCAATACTTGCAAAAAACTTTAAAGCAAAATCTGTTCCAAGTGTTCTGTTTTTGTTTAAAGCAGTTTGGTAAAGGTTTAAAAACTGGTTTAAATGTTTTAAAACAAAAGAACTGATTTGCTTTGTCTTAAAAAACAAAGCGTATTATAACACAAAAATAATCAAAAAAAAAAAAACGAAATTTTTTATTAAAAATTTGATAGTTTTTTGTGTTTTTGGGGGGAATGGTGGGGGAAGTTGGGGAAATAGCAAATATTTATAAGCCATTAACAAACTCAAAATTCATCAAATTCTGCTATACTGCCTTGATGATTAAAAAATTTAGCCTAAAAATAAGGATTTGATATGAAATTCACCTTTGTAAGCCTTTTCCCAAAGCTCATTGAGCCTTATTTTGAAGAATCCATACTCGCCAAAGCAAAGGAAAAAGGCTTATTTGAGCTTGATTTCATCAATCCAAGGGAATTTAGCACCAACAAACATAAAAAAGTCGATGATTATAAAATAGGCGGTGGTGCGGGGTTATTACTTGGCGTAGAACCTTTATTTAACACACTTTCGCACATTAAAAATCAAGACAAAGCCGTTCATTTTGTGTTTTTAAGCCCTGTGGCAAAGCCTTTTTGCCAAAAAGACGCCAAAAGACTTGCGAAAAAAACGCACATTTGCTTTGTATGTGGGCGTTACGAGGGCATAGATGAACGCGTGGTTGAGATTTTTGCTGATGAGCTTTTTTGTGTGGGCGATTTTATTTTAACGGGCGGAGAGTTACCTGCACTAATGCTTTGCGACTCCATACTGCGTAATATTAAAGAAGTATTAGGAAATGAAGCGAGTTTAGATGAGGAAAGCTTTGAAAATGAGCTATTAGAAGCCCCCTCTTTCACCAAGCCTTTTGAATTCACAAAAAAAATGCAAATTTTAAGTTCGCCTTCAGCTTTTTTAAAGGGAAATCACGCTAAAATTGCCGATTTAAAACAAAAACTTGCACTTTGCAAGACGAAATTTTTTCGTCCAAACCTAGCTATAAAGGCAAATTTAAAGGATAAATGATGAGAAATAAATACATAGAGCAGTTTGAAAACAAACAACTTGAAGGCAAAAAAGTCCCACAATTTCGTGCTGGTGATACTTTGCGACTTGCCATTCGCATACGCGAGGGCGATAAGAGCCGAATTCAAAATTTTGAAGGCATTTGCATAGCAAGACGCGGCACGGGCGTTGGAGAAACTTTCATCGTCCGCAAAATCGGTGCAAACAATGTCGGCGTTGAGCGAATTTTCCCTCTTTACAGCGAAAGTTTAGAGGAAGTTGCCGTGCTACGAAAAGGACGCGTCCGCCGTGCAAGACTTTTCTATCTACGCAACAGACGCGGAAAAGCTGCTCGTATCAAAGAATTAAAGAGCTAAATCACGCTAAAATAAGGCTTTTTAATGGCTTGGACTAAAAATTCGTGGAAAAATTACCCGATAAAACAGCAGCCTACTTATTTGGACGAAGATGAGCTAAACCGCACCTTGCAAAAGCTTGAAAAGCTCCCTCCGCTCGTCTTTGCGGGTGAGGTGCGAAACCTCAAAAGCAAACTTGCTCTCGTGGCTGAAAAAAAGGCGTTTTTACTGCAAGGTGGCGATTGTGCCGAGAGTTTTGAGAATTTTGGTGCGGTAAATATACGCGATATGTTTAAACTAATGCTTCAAATGGCGATAGTGCTGACTTTTGCAGGTGGTTGCCCTGTGGTAAAGGTAGCACGCGTGGCAGGGCAGTTTGCAAAGCCTAGAAGTAGCGATTTTGAGGAGCTTGATGGCGTTAAACTCCCTAGCTATCGTGGCGACATTATCAATGGCTTTGAATTCAACGAAAAAGCAAGAGTGCCAGAGCCAAAACGAATGCTTGAAGCGTATTATCAAAGTGCAACGACACTAAATTTGCTCCGTGCCTTTGCTCGTGGAGGTTTGGCGGATTTACACGAAGTGCATAATTGGAATTTAGGCTTTTTGAAAAAGCTTGGCAACCGCTATCAAGCTTTGAGCGAACAAATTTCACAAGCCCTTGCCTTTATGGAGGCGTGTGGTTTGAGTTCAAAAAATATCCCAAATTTACGCGAAACAAGCATTTATACTTCGCACGAAGCCCTACTTTTACCTTATGAGGAGGCTTTGACTCGCATTGACAGCCTAAGCGGTGGGGTTTATGACTGCTCGGCTCATATGCTGTGGATAGGCGAACGCACAAGGGGCGTTGATGAGGCTCACGCACACTTTTTAAGCGGGGTGCAAAATCCTTTGGGCGTGAAAATAGGTCCTAATGCTAAGGCTGATGATATTAAAGCCCTTGCAAATGTCTTAAATCCACAAAATGAAGCTGGTAGGTTAAGCATTATCATAAGAATGGGGGCTGATAAAATAGGCTCACACTTACCGCAAATCTTTAAAGAGCTTAAAAATGAGGGCTTAAACCTCATTTACAGCATAGACCCTATGCACGGAAACACCACAAAAGCAGGGAATTTCAAAACAAGAGAATTTGATAAAATAATGCAAGAAGTAAGAGAATTTTTTGAAATCGCTAGTGCTGAGGGCGTGTATGCTGGTGGGGTGCATTTAGAAATGACAGGACAAGATGTAACCGAGTGCATAGGCAGGAATGTTACGCAAGAAAATTTGCAAAAGCGTTATGAGACGCAGTGCGATCCTAGATTAAATGCTGACCAAGCCCTAGAATTAGCCTTTTTAATCGCAGATTTTGTCAAAAAGGCAAGAGCGTGAGACTTTACGGGATAAAAAATTGCAATGCGGTGAAAAAAGGCTGTGAATTTTTGCGAAATTTGGGCTTTGAGTATGAATTTTTGGATATTAAAAAGCTTGACAAAACGACTTTACAAGCTTGGCTTAAAGAAAAAAGCTTTGAAACACTTATCAATACAGCTGGATTGAGTGCTAAAAAGCTAAATCTTAACAAAGAAAAAGTGCTGCATTTAAGTCAAAGCGTAAGCGGACGAAAAGAGCTTGAAGAGCTTATCCTGCAAAGTCCAACCCTCATCAAACGCCCTGTTGTTGAGTATAAGGGGCAAATTTTTGTAGGTAAAGAATATGAAAATTTAAAATAAACTCCGCAAAAGTCTTAAATTTATTTCGTTTAAGCAAAGAAAAAAAACGAACACAAAGGCAAGAAAGGCTAAATTTATGATACTAAATATGAGAAAAGCGATTATGCAGGAGCAAAGCTTTAATGATTTTAAGGGCAGAATGAATGCTATGTCAGAAATTAGTGATTGTATTAACTATTTGTGTGATATGTGTGAAAGGCACAATCGCAACGATATAGGAGACAAACTCTTAAAGTATGCAGATGAAATTGATGAGTTAAGCAGGGAAATACTCACAAAGGATTTAACAGACATTGTCATTAAAAAATGATTCAAAATATCTTAATAAAAACAACAAAGCAAAACGCCAAAAAATTTAAATCACAAGTAAAAAAAGATGCAAAATGCCCTCATTAAAGGGCATTTGGCTTATCGTCCTTTAACGATAGTGGTGTAAGTGCCATAAATTCCAAGTATGTTATTGACTTTATAATCAACACTTTGAATTTGAGTAATGCCACCATTTTTAGCCGCTGTTTCTACCGAACAATCGCCCGTAGCCACCAAAGCTAATACGCTCGTGCAAGTTGCTGTGCCTTCTTTGGCTGCACCTGAATTTGAAGTCGCTGTTATTGGCAGTTTTGCGTCTGTGTAAAGACTGCCTATTGGAGCAGTTGTCGCACAACCTGTCAAAGCAAATAAAGCAGCAGCCATAGCCGCAGCACCGAAAATTGTCTTCATTTTTTCTCCTTTGAGATAAGATTTTGTGAAAATCACGAGCTTATTTTATCGTTTTTTTTTTTTTTGATTTTATTAAAATATGCAAAAAATTCAAAAAAATGGCTTGATTGTGAAAATTTGAAACAATTTATCGCATTTTGAGTTTTTGAGCGATTTTTTCACTACTTGCATTTTTAAGCTCCTCAAAACTAGCATTGTAAATGGCTTCAAAGCTACCAAAATAGCTTAAAAGTTTGGCAATTTGCCCACTTGTAAGCCCCAAATTTTTAAGCTTTGAGCTTTGCAAATCCTCTTTTCTTTTGGCATTTTGATGAAAGCTTATAGCAAAGCGATGGGCTTCATCACGCAGTTTTTGCATAAACAAGAGCTTTTTATCGCTCGTTGGCAGGGTAAAATTAGCCCGAAGTGAGTGCAAAATGTCCCCTGCCCTGCCCTTTGCCCTGTGGGCTTTTGCGTCAATTTTTTCCTTGGCTATGGCGAGGACATCGACATTTGCCCCAGAGCTTTTAAGCACCTCATCAGCGAGTTTAAGCAAGGTAGCACCGCCATCTATGAGCCATAAATCAGGCGGAGAATCTTTATCAAAATCAAAAGCACGCCTTGATAAAAGCTCTTTCATCTGCTCGTATTCGTTTTTATGCTTTAAATGATAGCGTCTGTATGAGCTTTTGTGAAAAACACCCTCTTTAAAAACAACCATAGCACCGACATTTACACTGCCTTGTAAATGCGAGTTATCAAAAATTTCAATGACTTGTGGCAAATTTTCAAGCTCAAAAAAGCTTTTTAACTCGTCTAAAAACTCGCTATTTTCATCTTTGCTGTGATTTTTGATATTTTGCAAGGCATTAGCATAAGCTAACTCGCAAATTCGGCGTTTTTCGCCTATTTTAGCCACCTTAATGCCAATTTTCCTTGCCATTCTCGCACTTAAAAGCTTTTCAACCAAAGCCCTGTCCTCAAAGTCCTCAAACACATAAATTTCATTGCCACTTGAAGGCTCATTTGGCATAAAGCTTTCCAAAATGACTTGCTTGTAAAGCTCGTTTTTATCAATCTCCTCATCTTTGAGGGTGAAAATTTTGTGGTGTGAGCTGATAATCTTGCCATTTTGGATAACAAAACGCACCAAAGCAAGTAAATTCCGCTCATTTGCTAGGGTAAAGACATTAAAATCCTCTAATTTAGCTATATCAATGTGAATTTTAACCTCCAAATCCCTAATCGTAGCTATACTATCTCTTAATTTCGCCGCTTCTTCGTAGTTTTCATTCATAGCATAAAGCTTCATCTTTTTTTCCAAATTTTTAAGCAAAAGATGAGGGTTAAGTAAAGCATTTGTCGCTTCTTTAACGATTTTAGCATACTCTTTGGGGCTAATTTTAGCCTCACAAGGAGCTAGACAACGATTGATTTGCTGGAAAATACAGGCTTTTTTGCAGGATTTTTTTTGTTTAAGCTTGAAATTTAAATACAAGGCATCTAAAAGCTCCCTTGCTCCTTTGAAAAATGGACCAAAATATTTAATTTTAGGCTTTTTAATGAGCTTTCTAGTCAGCTCAAAACGAGGATAATCCTCGCTTAAATCCACATAAATATAAGGATAAGTCTTGTCATCTCTTAATAAAATATTGTATTTTGGGCGAAGTTGCTTGATAAATGAGTTTTCAAGTATGAGAGCATCGGCTTCTGAATGAGTTGTGATGAATTCTAAATGCACGCATTCATTAAGCATTTTTTGAATTCGCAAAGAAGTTCTAGGATTTGGGGCTAAATTTGGCGAAAAGCTAAAATAACTTCGCACCCTGTTTTTGAGATTTTTCGCCTTGCCAACATACAAAAGCTTATTTTGTGCGTTAAAATACTGATAAACGCCCGGTTTGTCGGGCAAATTTTTAAGTTCATCAAGGAGCATTTTTAATCGCTTGGCGGAGCTGTTCGAATTTTTCAAACAAAATGGGATTGGTGAAAGGGTTTTTAAATTTGGCTTGGGAAAGTTCTAAAAATGAATTTTTTTTGATTTTTTTTACTTTTTTTACGCTTGGTGCAAAGTGCCTGTCTGTAAAGATTTTAAGCGTTTTTATCTTATCAAATTCACTCAAAGGATTTGCTTTTGCGTAAATTTTTATGAGAACTTTAATGCTTTTTTTGGTATCATCGTGGTTGAGTTCTTGATACGCTGATGAATGCTTAACGAGTATCATTAAGCTATCATTTTTGATAAAGATTTTAGAGATGAGGCGTTGATGAGCCTTATTCATCAAGGCTAGAAAATCCCTAGCGTAAAATATTTTTTGTAAAGGTTGGTAATGATGATGCGTTGCAAGTTCGGCAATCACACTCGCTGCTGGTTTAAGTTTTTTCATAGTTTTATTATAGCATTTCTTTGCTTAACTTTTCTTGGCTGCGGTAATAAAGGTGAGCCAAGTTACTCCGTGCGTGATAATAACGGCTCGGTAATAGAAAAAAAATCCTATAAAAATCTCAACAGGTGGTAAAAATGAAAAAAGATTGTATTTTGGTTTTGGACTTTGGCTCACAATACACACAGCTTATCGCAAGAAGATTGCGAGAACAAGGCGTTTATGCTGAAATTTTACCCTTTAACGCCACGCTTGAAAAGATAAAAGCAAAACAAGCAAGGGGCATTATTTTAAGCGGGGGACCAAAGAGCGTTTATGAAAAAGATGCGTATTTTTGCGATGAGGGCATTTTCAGCCTTGATATTCCCATACTTGGCATTTGTTATGGAATGCAGCTTATGGCACACTGCTTTAAGGCAAGTGTCATCAGGGCAAATCACAAAGAATACGGCAAGGCAAACATTAAAATACTCACTCAAAACCCGCTTTTTAAGGACTTGCCAAAAGAACAAATAGTATGGATGAGCCACGCTGATAAGGTTGAAAATTTACCGCAAGGCTTTGAAGTCCTTGCTACAAGTGAAAATAGCCCATTTTGTGCCTTTGGTGATGAAAAAAAGAAGCTTTACGCCTTGCAATTTCACCCAGAAGTGCAGCACAGCGAATTTGGCACAGCCATACTTAAAAATTTCGCCAAATTCATTTGTCATTGTGAAAGCACTTGGAATATGGGAAGCTTTGCGAAAAGTCAAAGCCAAAGCATAAAGGCACAAGTTGGCAAAGATAAGGTGCTTTGTGCGGTAAGCGGTGGCGTGGATAGTAGTGTGGTGGCTGCACTTTTAGCAAATGCTATAAAAGAGCAAGTCATTGCTGTTTTTGTCGATAATGGACTTTTGCGAAAAGGCGAAAGAGAAGCCGTAGAAAAAATGTTTAAGTTAAATTTAGGCATTGATTTAATCAGCATTGATGCAAGCGAGCTTTTTTTAAGCCGTCTTAAAGGCGTGGTTGAACCTGAACAAAAACGCAAAATCATCGGCACGAGCTTTATTGAAGTCTTTGAAAAAGAAGCGCAAAAGCACAAGGACATTAAATACCTCGCACAAGGCACACTCTACACGGACATTATCGAAAGTTCAGTCATTGGAGCGAGTAAAACAATCAAATCGCACCACAATGTAGGCGGTTTGCCCGAAAAGATGAATTTAAAGCTCATTGAGCCTTTGAAAGAGATTTTCAAAGATGAAGTGCGAGAGCTTGGGCTTGAACTTGGTTTGAGTAAGGAGCAAATTTTACGCCACCCCTTTCCCGGACCCGGACTTGCTATACGCATAATGGGCGAGGTGAATTCGCACAGTTTAGAGCTTTTAAGGGCAGCTGATGAGATTTTGCAAGAGGAATTAAAAAGCAGCGTCTGGTATGATAAGACTTGGCAAGCCTTTGGTGTGCTGTTAAATGTAAAAAGCGTTGGTGTAATGGGCGATAACCGCACCTATGATAATGCTGTGTGCGTTCGTGCGGTTAATGCAAGTGATGGAATGACGGCAAGTTTTTCACATTTACCCTACCCTTTGCTTGAAAATATCAGCCGTAGGATAATCAATGAAGTAGCAGGGATTAACCGCGTGGTGTATGACATTTCAAGTAAGCCTCCATCTACGATAGAATGGGAATGAGAATAAAAATTTAAAAATTTGCTTGAAAATTAAAATTTTGCTACAATACACAAAAATTTTTTGTCTTTTTTAAAAACAAGAAAAGGTTAAAAAATGCACGGCAAAATAATGGTTTATATCGATTCTACTGGGCGTGGCACGGTGATGGATTTGAAAAAGAACTTTTTTGATTTCAACAAGCAAAGTTGGCATTATAAAAAGAGTATTCCAAGTGTTGGCGTTTATGTTGAATTTACGGCTGATTCAACAAATAGAATCACCAGCTTAAAGCCCTCAAAATACCAAGAATTCAAAGAGGGCGACTTTTTCACCGAGGGCGATTTTTGGCGAACGGAGAGTGATTTTGAGCTTGAAAATGTCGAACAAGCAAAAAGGGCTGAGTATGTAACCCAGCTTTACAGGACTACGGACTTTAACACGCTTGATCATATCCCCTTATCAATAACCATACCACAGGCTATCCAAGCGTATTTTAAAGATGAGCTTGTCGCCGTGGATAATCTTAAAAGCAATATGGACACGCTTGAAAAGAAGCCGCCTTTGGTTTTAAATTATTTTATCCTTAAAAAATTTCTCAACAAAGCCATTGACACGCTTTTGTATATGGATAGTTCTATCAATCAAAACCAATTCACCAGCATTCTTAGCACGACTATGCGTTTGGAAGCCTCATACAACGACATTAAAGACAAGCAGAAAAAAATCAATATCAACCGCATTTTCAACGAAACCTTTTTGCCCGTGCAATGCTACTACCAAGCCCTACTCATAGCCATAGAAGCAAGGAAAAATCGCCTCAAAAACGCACAATTTCAATTAAGAAGTGCAAGAATGGAAATCAACTTTGAAACCCAAAAACCAAAGCCTGATAAAGAAAGAATCGAAGTAAGAAAAGAAAAAATCGTCAAACTCACCGAGGAAATGAGCGAAATTCAAAAAATCATAGAAAAGCTAGAAAAATTAAGAGATGATTTTCTTAAAAACAACTTCAAAGGCTTTGAGCAAGGCTTTAAACTCGCAAGAGAAAGGCTCTTTCAGCGAATTATTGAGGGGCTTGACTTGTGTGCGACTATTACTGATGCGAAAATTTGGGCTTTGTCTTTAAACTCTGCTGGTGTTAGAAATTCATATTTTGCCAAGGATAACAACTGCAATTCTTTTTGCACGCTAACCTTTGCTGAGCTTTATTTAAGCAGACTTGACAAATATTTGCTCTCTGAAAGCGACCAAAAGCTTTATTCTTATGTGCAAAATGTCATCAAACAGCATAGAAAAAAATTCCTCATCATCAGCACAGATACCGAGCTTATCACGGATTTAAAGACTAAATTTTTTGAATTAAGCCCGTATAATCTTGTCAAATTTGCGATGAAAGAGGCGAATTTTCAGCAGCTTATGCGTGATGAAAGCTTTGATATGGTTTATGTTGATGAAAACTCAGCTTGGGAAAATGTG
>CAZSMF010000052.1:0-9560 GCA_964607975.1 uncultured Campylobacter sp.
GTCAGTATGACAATGAAAAGTCAGTATGACATCAAGCTTTTTCACTCAAAAAGCTTAAAACATTTAGTTAGTGAAAGTATAATGCCCCCCCCCCCTTAAAAGAAACTTAAATTTTAAAGAAATTTGTAAAATTTTTGAAAAAATTTTGATAAAAGGGTGAATTTATAGGGGGTTTTTAGAATTTATGGATACTTCGGGCGTAAAGCCCTCAGTATGACACTATCCTTGTCATTTTGAGCGTAGCGAAAAATCCACAGGGCATAAGAAAACTTTGCCTTTGCAAATTTGCCTTTAAATTTTTATAGATACTTCGGCTTCGCCTCAGTATGACAAGTGGGAAAGGCAGTATGACAAATGGGGTGTCAGTATGACAGGTAGGGAAGTCGTATGACACGATGATAAAAATGTGCGTATGGCAAGAGTGGGACTTGTTAGTAAATAAAACATAAACACTAAAAAACTAAAAGCTTGATTTTACTTTGCACCTTTTCTTTAATGACTTCATCTTTAACAAGGCTTTCAAGCTCTTTTAAATTTGGCTCAATCCCCGCCATATTTAAATGCCACAAAGCATTTTCAATGGCGATTTGGCGGGGCTTTTCATTAAACCTCACTTCCTCAAACACCTCTTTTACAAAGCTTATATTTTGTGCTTTTAAAAACTGCTCCATATCCTCATCGTTAAAGCATTTTTGCTTAGCGTTAAATGCCTTAAAAATAGGGGCTAGGAAATCACTTTGCCTGTATTCTTGCCAACCCAAATACACCCTCTTTGCTGCAAGGGCTAAAAACGCCTCAAAATCGGCTTTTTTGTTTAAGGCAGGAGACATAGAAGCAAAGGCAAAGTCGAATTTATCGTGCTTTGTGTTGTAAAATTCCTCAAAACTTGAATTTTTAAAGTAAATATTATTTAAATTTAAAGTATTTGCGTCTTCTTGGAGAATTTGAAGCATTCCTTGTGAGGCATCAAGGGCAAAAACGCTCTTTGCCTTTTGGGCTAGATGAAGAGTCCAAACGCCAGTGCCACAGCCCACATCAATGAGGCTTTTGCCCTCAAATTCAACGCCCAAACGCTTTAAAAGGGCAAAGGTTTTTTGCTGAATTTCGTTTAAATCCTTGCTGTATCGTGGGAAAGTTTTGGATTTTTTGTCCCAAAGTTGTGCTTTTTTCTCTTGCATATTTGTCCTTTTTTGAAAGAATTATAGCAAAAAATATGCTATAATGCCCCTTAAATTTACACAGAAAGAAAGCCGATGAAAATAGCATTAGAATGCAAAGACATTATCCTTGAACGCGCCTTGCAGCTTTTTTTGAAAGAGCATTTGGGGCGAAAAAAGGATTGCGATTTTATCGTTACTGACGAAAAGATAGAATTTGACAAACCGCAATTTCTCATCAGCAAAAACTCCTCCCAACTTGCTTTGCCCTTTGGCAAGGAGGAGTTGATGAGGGCTTTGAGCGAATTTGACGAGGCTTTGAAAAAACTTGCCATACAAAAGGCGAATGAAAAAATCAAAGCCTTGGAGGAAAAAATCGAAAAAATCACCGAGCAGTTTAAAAAGGACTATCAAAGCGAGATTGACGAGGCGGTGCAAAGGCTCAAAACAACGCTGATTACGCTCATCAATAAAGAGCAAGACAATGCAAATTCGCATTGAAAGCGGAAAATTCAAGGGCAAGAGGCTTTTTTTACCTGATTTTAGCACGACACGAAGCACGAAAAGCAGAGTTAAAGCTTGTGTTTTCAATACCTTGCGAGATGAACTGCGGGGCAAAGTCTTTGTGGAAGTCTTTGGCGGTAGTGGGGCAATGGCTTTTGAGGCTTTGAGTAATGAAGCTTGTGCGGCTTATGTGTTTGAACTTGATGATAAAGCCTATAAAATCGCCCTTAAAAACGCTACACTTTTAAACACGCCAAATGCGAGGGTGCGTAAGGGAGACGGCTTTGAGCTTTTAAAAGACTTGCTGGACTGGGGGTTTGGGGAGAATTCGCCCCGCAAAGATGAGGACGATAATGGCGGAAAATGTGAGCCTTTGGGGAATTTGCTTGATGAAAAAAAGCCTATCATTGCTTATTTTGACCCACCTTTTCATTCAAGGGCTGGTTTTACGGACATTTATGAGAGGGTTTTTGCCCTCATCATCTCCTTGCAAAAGCACCTGCACTGCTGCGTTATCGAACACAGCTCAAAGGTGGCTACGCCTTTGACGCTTGGCGATTTTCACCAAAGCAAATTCAAGCAATTTGGCAAAACAAGCCTGAGTTTTTACAGAAAATAATCAAATTTTTACGCATTTAAATCACAAAAATTCTCTTAAAGTATTAGCCGCTTTCATCCACGCTGTGAGGGCGTTTTTATCATCTTTTTCTATCATTTGTTTGCAAAATTCAAGCTCTTTTTGAAAATGCTCTATGCTTTGTATGATATTACTTTTATTTTGCGAAAAAATGCTCTCCCACATTGCCGGACTTGATTTAGCGATACGGCTCATTCCCTTAAAAGAACTGCTGCCAAGATAGACTATGTCGCGTTTGTCCTCCTCTTTCATCACAAAATTTGCCAAAGCAAAGCTAATAGCGTGAGGTAAATGCGAGATAATGGCAGCGTGGTGGTCGTGAGAAATGCTATCCATAAAGATAATTTTCATTCTTAAATGCGAAAAAATTTCAACCGCTCTTTTTTGGTGCAAGTCATCAGCCCTCTCGCTCTCGCACAGCACGCACACAGCCCCGTCATAAAGTGTTTTAAATGCAGCCCTTGCACCGCTATTTTCCGTCCCACACATAGGGTGAGCGTAGATAGTGTGGCTTTGCAAGGCTTTGGGCGTGTTTTCAACGATTTTTCTTTTGGTGCTTCCAAGCTCAATGAGCGTGCAAGTTTGCGGTAGTTTTTCAAGCTTTTGCAAAAGCGTAACGATAGCATCAACAGGCGTAGCTAACACCACTATATCACAGTTTGCCAATTTAGCCTCATCAAAGTCAATCAACTCATCAACAAGCCCTAAATTCAACGCTTCTTTGGCATTTTTTTCATCAATATCAAAGCCATAGACCTTATTGATGAGCTTGTTTTCCCTCAAACACAGCCCCAAGCTTCCACCCATAAGCCCCAAACCCACAATCGCCACTTTCATTAACATTTCCTTTGTGATTTTTAATTTTTATTAAAATTTCTTGGGTATTATACAAGCTTATAATCGAATTTAGGTAAAAATTGATGAAAAAAATATTTTATTTCTTGCTCGGCTTTCATTTTGCTTATGCTCTGCCTTTGCAGGAAGTGAATTTTATAGGCTTAACCCAACTTTCACCCCAAAGTGCTTTTAGGGTAACGGGACTTAAAATCGGCGAGGAGATTGATGAAAAGAAAATCAATCAAGCCATTTTAAATCTATACGCGCAAAATTATTTTAACGACATTGTCGTTTCGCAAAATGGGGCTGTGCTGAATTTTGAGCTAAAACAAAAGCAAAGCATAGCTAGAATCAATGTAACAGGCGTTGCAGCCAATGATAAAAAGCAAATCGATGAAGTGCTAAATATCAAGCAAGGAAATCTCTATGATGAGGGGCTTGTTAAAGAAGCGACTGAGCGTATAAGAATGTTTTACGAGGTAAGAGGCTATTTTGACACCATAGTTGAGTATTCTACCGAGCCTTTGAGTAATTCGCCCGGCATACAGCTGAATTTTGAGATTAACCGCGGTGAGAATATCATCATCAAAAATGTGCATTTAAGTGGAAGCGATAAGCTTGATTATGGGGATTTTGAACCTGTTATCGCCAATAAAGAAAAAGAATTTATGGGCTGGATGTGGGGGCGAAATAACGGCGAATTGCGAGTTTTTGAGCTTTCAAATGATAGTGCAAGAATAGCTGATGAGTATATGAAAAAAGGCTATTTAGACGCTAAGGTTTCCCCACCCTTTTTAAAGACTGATATGGACACTTATACGGCGGATTTGAGCTATTTTATCAAAGAGGGGCAAAGGTATAAAATCACAAGCATTTCCATAGAAAATCCCGTTTTTGACAAAGAAAGTAATGAAAAAAAGGCAAAAAAACTAAAAAGCAAAGTCGGTAAAATCGCCAATGTCGAAAAAATTCGTGCTGATATTGAAAGCATACAAACGGATACGGCAAATTTAGGCTATGCTTTCGCAAGGGTTTATCCAGACATTGATAAAGACGAATACAAACAAGAAGCCAACATAGTTTTCAAAGTCATACCCAATGAAAAAGTCTATATACGCAATGTCATCATCACAGGAAATTCACGCACCTCAGACAGGGTGGTGCGTAGAGAGCTTTATTTGACTGAGGGGGATTTGTATCATAAGACGGATTTAAAGGAGTCAAACTATGCTTTGCGTAGGACTTCGTATTTTGATGAGGTAAATATCAAAGAAGAAAGGGTTGATGATACGCAGCTTGATTTAAGGGTTGAAGTAAAAGAAGCCTCCACAGGAGCGATTTCAGGGGGCATTGGCTATGGCTCAACGGATGGGCTTTTACTTAATGCCTCCGTTTCTGATAGCAATATCTTTGGCTCGGGCATACGAAGTGTAGTCAGCATCGACAGGAGCGAAACCTACCTTTCAGGGCGTATAGGGCTTACTAATCCTCGCTTAATGGACAGCTATTACAGCTTGGGTGGGAGTTTATACGCTAATGAATACGACTGGAACACCTACGAAAACTCAACCAGAGGCTTTGACATCACCCTTTCTCGCAGCTTTGCTCGGTATTTTAGTGCTGGGCTAACTTATAATCTCGAAACAAACAATGTTTCTTCGGTATATTGGAGACTACAACAAATAGGCTACAAAGAAGGAGAGTCTTTAAAAAGCTCCATAACCCCATTTATAGGCTTTAACAACACTGATGATTATTATTTACCTCGCACAGGCTTTATCTTTGGCACAAATTTAGAAATCGCTGGGGTTGGAGGAGATGAAAAATTCATTTCATCAAGCTCGAATTTTAATTGGTATCAGGGTTTGCAAGATTATATTGGGCTTGATTTAATCTTTCGCTACAAGGCAAAATTTTATAAAGTCTGGGACACAGGCTTTTTGCCTATAAATCAGCGAATTTTTTTAGGCGGTATAGGCTCTTTGCGGGGCTTTTCTAGCAGAACGCTAAGCCCTAAAAATGAGTATAATGACGAATACGGCGGCACAACAGCCTTTACAAATTCAGTAGAATTAAGCTTTCCTATCATCAATCGCGTCAAGCTTCGCGGGGCTTTGTTTTTTGATTATGGGGTGATTGACGGCACGAGAGAAAACCCTAAAAAAGCCTTTTTTGACAAAAACAGCATTCAAAGATATAGCACCGGACTTGCATTAGAGTGGATAACGCCTATGGGACCGCTGCAATTTGTCTTTGCCAAGCCGCTTAATGAAAAACCCGGCGATGATACCAATGTCTTTGAATTTACTATGGGGACGAGATTTTGAGGAAAAATGTAACAAATTTGCCAAAGCAAATTCAATTTTGGTATAATCACTCTTTTAAAAGCAGGTGAGAAATGAATTTTTTAGACTTTTTTTCGGGAGTTCGCCGCAAACAAGCACAGCCAAGCGAAGCTCCTAATCACTGGGTAAAATGTAAAAATTGCAGTGCTTTGATGTATTATAAAGAAATTGAAGTGTGTTTGAATGTCTGCCCTAAATGCGGCTTTCATATGCGAATTTCACCCCAACAAAGAATAGAGCTTTTATGCGATGAAAATTCCTTTGTCGAATTTGACGCGAATTTACAAGCCATTGACCCGCTTAAATTTGTCGATAGCAAGTCCTACAAAAAAAGGCTTGAAGAAAATAGTGCTAAAACCGGACGAATGAGTGCGGCTATAAGCGGAGAATGCTTACTTGATGGCATTAAAATTCAACTTGTCATTTTTGATTTTAATTTTATGGGCGGAAGTTTAGGCTCTGTGGAGGGTGAAAAAATAGTCCGTGCCGTGCAAAGAGCGATAAAAGCAAAAACGCCTCTTGTCATAGTGTGTGCTTCTGGTGGTGCGAGAATGCAAGAAAGCACCTATTCTTTAATGCAAATGAGTAAGACAAGTGCGGCTTTAAAGCTTTTGGCTGAGGAAAAACTGCCCTTCATCAGCGTTTTAACCGACCCTACTATGGGCGGCGTTTCTGCTTCTTTTGCCTTTTTAGGCGACATTATCATAGCCGAGCCTGACGCTCTTGTGGGCTTTGCAGGGGCAAGAGTGATTAAGCAAACCATAGGAGCTGACTTGCCTGAGGGCTTTCAAAAGGCTGAATTTTTGCTCGAACACGGACTCATCGATGCCATAGTCGCAAGAACGGAGCATAAAAAATTCATCAGCCATTTCCTAAAACTCTTTTCAAAGGCTTAAATTTGCAAGTGAATTTAATCTGCGTAGAAAAAAACGAAAGCCTTTTTCAAGCCTTAAATGATAAATACCTTAAACTCATTTCAAATTTTGCCACCATTAAAGAGTTAAGCATTTTTAACGCTCAAATCAAACTCGCTCAAAAACAAGGACAAATTCAAGCCCAAAAATCATACACCAAGCATTTAAGCCCCTACAAAAAGGGCTTTTGTGTGATTTTACACGAAGAGGGCAAAAGCCTTTCAAGCCTTGAATTTGCCAAATTTTTACAGGATAAAAACGAACTTTCTTTTTTCATAGGCGGGGCTTTTGGCTTTGAAAAAAGCTTTATTGAAAGCTTTGATTTAAGCCTTTCTTTAAGTGCTTTCACCCTCGCTCATCATCTGGCTAAAATCATACTTTTAGAGCAAATTTATCGGGCTTTTTGCATAAACAGCAAACACCCCTATCATAAATGAGGTAAAAATGGACGCAAGAGCGCTTAAAAATTTTGAAAAGATTTTAAAAGAAAGAAAAGAAGCCATACTCGCCCAGCTTAACGACAACGACAAGGACATTCAAGCCTTGCGAAGCAGTGAGCCAAACGATAATGTGGATTTTTCAACCATAAACACCAGCTCACAAATCGAGCAAACCATAGCTTTAAATTTACAAAGCGAACTAAACGACATTACCCTGTCTTTACAAAAAATCAAAAAAAACATTTACGGCATTTGCGAACTTTGCGGCGATGAGATAGACTTAAACCGCATTAAAATCAAGCCTCACTCAAGATACTGCAAAAATTGCCGTGAGCTTGTCGAAAAGGAGAAAAAATGAAAATCAAGCTTTTTGTCTTTACTAGCATTGTCTATATGATAGTGCTTGGTGCTTTTATCTTTACGGTAAATAACGAAAACTACACCCTAAATTTAGGCTCTTACAGCCTTGAACTGCCTGTGGTGATTTGGTTTTTGCTGCCCGTTTTTGTGCTTTTTGTCGCTGCTTTCATTCATATGAGCTTTTACGGCTTTTTGCGTTATCTTAAATACAAGCATTTTTTTGATGATGCTGAGAAATTTGAAAGTTTTGCCAATGCCTTGCTTTTGCAAAAGCCCGTTGAAATGACTTTTAAGACAAAAGAATTCAAACGCGTGGGCGAGTTAAGCCAAAGTCTTAAAACGCACAAAAAACTTGCCAATGCTGATAAATTTAACGAAATCATCGACATTTTAAACGAGCTTAAAGAGGGCAAGGGCGTAAATCTTAAAAAATTCAAGCTCGATGAAAACAATGCCCTTGTCCTTTTAAACGAGCAAAACCGCCTTAAAAGCGATGTTAATTACGCTTATGCGAGGCTTAAAAACAAAAAAGAATTTGAAGATGACAATGACGAACTTGCCTTTGAGGAAGTGCTTTTAAATGGGAGCAAGGAGCAGATTATGGGCTTAAAACTGCCTAAAAACGCCGCAAATGTGCTTACTCTCATCAAACGCTTTGAAAGCAATTCCCTAGAATTCAGCCCAAGCGAATATGAAAGCCTTGTAAGTAGCGTAAATTTCGAGGAAAAAGACTATATTAGCCTTGCTAAAATGAGTATGAAAAAACTAGACCCAGACGCTTTAATCGCCATTTTCAAAAGGCTTAAAAACACGCATATAGAGGCTTTAAGGGCTTATCTTTTCATTTTGACTGATTTGTCTTTGTTTGATGAGTTAAGGCTTGAAATTGGTAACGACAAAAAGAGCTTTAATGACTTTAAAATCGTCCTTTTGGCGAGGGAAAAAAACATTAAACTTGATTTGTATCATTTTATACAATGATTGATTTTTCTCAAAAGCCCCTGTTTTTAGCCCCTATGGCAGGTTTTAGCGACTTGCCTTTTCGCCGTGTAGTGAAAAAATTCGGTGCGGACATTACCATAAGCGAGATGATAAGCTCAAATGCCCTCATTTTTGAAAACGCCAAAACCCTTAAAATGCTAGAAAAAGACGAGAGCGAAAGCCCTTTTATCGTCCAAATCGCAGGAAGCGATGCAGAACTTATCAAAAAGGCGGTGTTACTCTTAAATCGCTTTGAATTTATAGACGGCATTGATTTAAATTGCGGTTGTCCTATGCCAAAGGTATTAAGGCAAAATGCCGGTGCGGCTTTGCTTGATGATTTAGAACTTCTTAAAAAGCTCGTTTCTACCATAAAAAAGCACAGCAAAAAAAGAACGACAAGCGTTAAATTCAGGCTTGGCTTGAAAGATAAAAAATCCCCCCTCATCGCCAAAGCCTGTGAGGACGCTGGGGCTGATTTTATCAGCATTCACGCACGAACCGCAAAGCAACTTTACAGCGGACAGGCTGATTATGACGCTTTATCTTTGGCAAAAGACGCTGTAAGCATTCCTGTTGTGGCAAATGGCGACATAAACGCCCAAAACGCCGATGAAGTCTTAAAGCAGTGCAAGGCTGATGCTTTGATGATAGGCAGAGCAAGTATAGGCAAACCTTGGCTCTTTTATGAGCTAAAAAAGGGGCAAAGCATAAATGCGAATTTAAAAAAAGAAATCATACTTTATCATTTTGAATCTATGCTCAAACACTACGGCAAACAAGCTGTGCCGCTCTTTCGCAAACACCTGCACGAGTATTGCAAAGGGCTTGAAAACGCTTCAAACTTTCGCGCCCAAATCAACCAAATCAACGATGAAAACACCCTACAAACAAAGATAGAATGCTTTTTTTAGGCTTTTTACCACACCAAGCCCACTCCTACTGCCTCTTTGCCATACCAACTCCTCTTGTCATCAGGTAAAAGTATGTCTTTCTTTTTCTTGTAATAATTGATTTCGTTTTGTAGCTCTTTAAATTGCCCTTGCATTTCATTTCTTGCGTTTTGAGAAAGGAATTTTTGCACTTCCATTTCCTCAGGGGCATTTGTAATGGCGAATTTTCGCACACAATCATCAAGCCAAGTGAATTTTCTAGCCATTTTTTTTAAAACCGCATAAGATTGTGCGTTAGTCAATGGTTTTTTGGATATATAACCTGAATACTGCCTATGCTCAAAGCCATTGTTTTCTAAAAATTTTTGAATTTGCATATAAGGCGTTGAGTCATTAGAAAAATGCTTTCTAATCTCATCAATCAAAAAGTCAAAATGTATGCACTTAATGTGCTTTTCTTCGCTATCTATTCCCAAACGCCCTCTCCCTCTG
>CAZSMF010000053.1:0-9318 GCA_964607975.1 uncultured Campylobacter sp.
CAGTATGACATAGTAGGGTTTAGATACTTCGCTTCGCTCAGTATGACAAGAATGGTTCAGTATTACAAGGGGGATAAGCCCTGAATTTGCCCTTGCAAAGATATGATTAAATCATAATTCTTACTTATCTTTGCCTTTTCAAGCTCTTTTTTTAAAAAAGCCTTTTTAAAGCTTTTACAAAGCTCGTTAAATTCATCATTCTTAACCACTTCCACGCTTTCATCTAAAAGCAGGGCATTTGCTTCATCATCAAGGGCTTTATTTTCCTTGAAATTTAAATACGATTTAGCATAATTTTCAAAAAAAGATGCAAATAAAAGTTCATCAGCGATAAAGGCATTTTTTTCATCGCTTAAAATGCTTTTGTAAAGCGTTTTTTCAGCGTTAAAATCAACGCTTTTTAAATCAAGCCTTTGGGTATTTTTAAACTCAAAGCCTGTTATTTTTTCAAGTATTGAAAGGCAAAAATCTTTTATAAAAAAGTTGTCTTTTGCCTTAATACTCTTAATTAAAGCCTTAATAAACAAGTCTTTTTCCCTCGCTGTTTCTTTTAATTTTAAATTTTCAAGCACATAAAATTCAAAAGCGTTAATTTCTGTGAAATTCTCGCTAAAATCCGCCTTTTGCTCTAAAATCTCGCCTATATCTTTAAAATTTTTATTTAATCTCCAAATTTTAGCCTCAAAAAAATTGTGCTTAAAAAGCAGTTCGCAAGTCTTTAAACTCGCCTTTAACCCAGCTTCATCATTATCAAAACATAAAATAAAATGATTGATTTCACTTTTTAAAAGTGTGGCTAAATGGATTTGATTAAAGGCTGTGCCGCAACTTGCGACATTTGCATTAAAGCCTAGTTTTGAAAGGGCTATGCTGTCAAAAAAGCCCTCAACTATGACTAAATTTCTTTTTTTGTCCGCATTGTCCTCATCTTTTTTAAAATATGCCCTTTTTGCATTGTTTAAATTATACAAAAAATGACTTTTTTTAAATAAAAAACTCTCTTTGCTGTTAATGTATTTAGCCTTTTGATGAAAATTCGCATAAGGGTGCGTTCTACACGAAAAGCCTATAATTTTAAAAACGCTGTTACGCAAGGCAAAGCTTAAACGCCCAGCAAATTGTGAATAAATGCCATTTTGTCCGCTGATTAAAAAGCCTGTTTGCAAGGCAAGTTCTAAATCTCTGCCTATCAGCTCTTTTAAAGCAAAGTTTTCAGGCACAAGCCCTATGTCAAAGCGGTTTAAGTCCTCTTTTTCAAGCCCTCGATTAAAAAGCCACTGCATAATTTTGTCGTGTTTGAGTAAATTTTGTTTAAAAGCCTCGTTTATCCTTGCGTAAAACTCGAAAAAATCCTTTTTTTGCTGCACTTTTTCACTGCCAAAATCTAGCTCAAAATTGTAAAAATCCGCAATCTCACGCAAGGCTTCATTAAAATCATAATGCTTAAACTTTTGCACGAAAGTAAAGGCATCGCCACTTTCCTTGCACCCAAAACAATGAAAAAGCCCCTTTTGCTCACTCACCAAAAAGCTCGGCGTTTTTTCAGCGTGAAAAGGGCAAAGCCCTTTAAAATTTCCGCTGATTTTTTGTAAAGGGACATAGTTTTTAATCACATCGACAATATTAACTATCGCTTTAAGTTCATCTAAATTTTTAACCATTTTTGTGTCCTTTTTTTTGTCATTTTGAGCTTCCCTCTTGTCATTTTGAGCGTAGCAAAAAATCTCACCCTTGCCTTTTGAGATACTTCGCTTTGCTCAGTATGACATAGTAGGTTGAGAGATACTTCGCTTTGCTCAGTATGACATAAGGGGGTAGTATGACAAGTAAGAATGTCATATTGAGGGCGTAGCCCGAAATATCTCTTAACCTTTGTGCTTTGAGATTTTTCGCTACGCTCAAAATGACAAGATAGGGTGTCATACTGAGCGAAGCGAAGTATCTAAAATCAAAACAAAGCTCAAAAAATATCATTTTCAAGCTCCTTTTTTACTTCACTAAAACTCACCTCTTGTAAAATAGGCATTTCATTCTTGTCAATAGCAAAAAACTTCAAATTATGCGTGTTAAAATATACCTTTTCTTTAAAGTGTTTGCCTGTTTGCTTGTTTTTTTGAATGATAATTAAGCGGTGTTTTTCATCATAAACATTGCCCTTTTGGCTAAAATCATCAGCCTTAGGTGCAACTCGCTCAATGCGTATAATCACACTTGCTTCGTGTCCGCCTTTCTTGCTTCCCATAGGGTTTTCTTTATCTCCTTTTGCGTTTTGAATGACTAAAAAAATCACAATGTTAAGGCTATGGCAAAGCCTTGCTAGAATTGAAAATTTAGCAGTTTCCTCTTCTTCCATATTTCGCCCTTGCGTATGCGTAAGCCTCATTTGACTATCGATAAAAAAGACTTTCACACCCTGTCTGTAAAGGCTTCGTATATTATCAGCCAACTCGTGTATGTGATAACCATCATTTAAAATCAAAACATTTTCATAATTTGTCTTAACATTTTTTTCCTCCACTCTTTCAAGGTATTTTTCAATGGTAAATTCAAAGCAAAAAAACGCCACTTTGTGAATTTTGGCTATATTTTCTAAAATTTGCAGTCCCAGCATAGTTTTACCAGCTTCGGGGTCTCCGCCGATTAAAACAAGCTGTCCCATTTGTATGCCACCATTAAAAGCACTATCTAAAAACTCCACGCCCATTTTTATTTGAAGGCTTTTAGGCTTATTGTGATAATAATCAAGCCATTGATTTAAGTTCAAAAAGCTTTTATTTTCAACGCTTAAATCTTTTTGCACTAGTTCTAAATCAACAAGCTCCCCACTCATCGCCGCTTTTGAAAGATTATCAGCTAAAAGCTTTTGTGCTTCTATTTTATAAGCTTTTATCAGGGTTGGGGCAAGTTTTAGCACCAAAACATTACTCGTCGCAGCTAAAAACTCAATAAAAAAGGGTGAGGATTTAAAATTTTGATTTAATTCATTGCTTAAATTATTTAAATCTAAAAAGCCTCGCTGTTTTAAAGCAATCATTTTTTCAAAAAGTTCAAGCCCAAAAGAGCTAAACACTTTCATAGGCACTAAATCTAAAAAATCATTTATCTTGTCTTGGTATTCAAGTAAAGAGCGTAAAATCGTGCATTCAAGTTTTAATTTATCATTCATTTTTGTGTTTCACTTTCTAACATTTTTTCTTTTGCCCATTGTGGCAAGGGTGTTAAGGATTTTTTGAAAAAAAAGGCAAAAAGTATCTTTTCTTTTTCGTAATTTGACAAATTTGCCCCTTTTAGCCTCGTCCTTTGAGCTTTATAAATAGCTTCACTTTCAAACTCGTCCCTTAAAAAAGAAAGTAAAATATTTAAATTCAAAAAGCTTCTATCTAGCCTTTTATGCTTATCAGTAGCTATATTAAGGGCTAAATTTTCAAGGCAGTTTTCATTCAAAGTGGCGATAAGTTCGTTGATTTTATTTTTTTCAAAATCATTGATTTTTACCGCTCTTTGATGAGAAAACAAAAATATTTTAAAATCAGCCGCTTTCATCAAAGTTCCCCAAAAAACAAATTTTCAGCTTTGTATTGTTTTATGGTAAAATCCAAAGCTTTAAGCAAAAGGCGATTTTTAAAGCTCTTTTGTTTCAAAAAGGCTTTGTTCGTTACCTTGCGAAAGGTAAAGCATTTGCGTAGCTTTGCCCCCCTTTGCTGTTTTTGCGGTTTTTTTGCGTTTATAAAACTTTCTTTTAATTCTTGCAAACTCGGTCTTTGCATCTTTGTTCCTTTTTAAAAAATACTGCACACAAACTTCAACAATCACGCTTCTGCTTTGCCCTTCAAAATCAGCTATAAAGTCGATTTTATCAAGCAAAGCCCTGTCAATGTAAAAGCTCGTGCTTTTTTCCTTTTTTGTGCGTTTAGGCTCTTTATACATCGCTCATCGTCCCTGTGGCTAGATATTCATCAATTTGAGCGTCTGTAAAGCCCCAACCGCGCAACTCTTTAATGTCCTGCTCCCTGCTTCTTTGCTTTGTGTAAGTGGTGTTTCTTTGCTGCTGTTTAAAAGGTGCAAAAAGCCCTAAATAGCCATTATTTATGCTTTTGTTAATGATTGAGATGACATTATGCCCCTGAGCTTTAAAGCTTTCAAGCTCTTTTAAATTGCCCTGTATTGAAGTGGGTGTTAGTGGGTTACGCCTTTCTTTTCGGTATTCAATGAATTTTAAGTAGCTTTGAATTTCTTGTTCATTTAGGCTACTTGCTTTTAAAAGCTCGTTAAGTTTTAGAGGAATTTTTGAAATTTTACTCGGGCAAAAGAAAATGATTTTGTCAAAATTTTGCAAAGCAAAGATTTTTTTCGGCTCTTTTTGATTTTTTTTGTTTATAAGGAATTCTTTATTTATATAGCCATCTAAATTTTCGGTGGCGGGTTTTTTATACTCAATTTTTGATTTTGTCTCACCGCCTGAAAATTCAACCTTTAAGCCCACTTCGCTACCAGCTTCATCATTTTGGATATTTGATAGCTCATTATCATTTTTACCCTCAATGAAATTGTCTAAATTCTCTAAAAACTCGCTTTCTTTTTCTTGGTATTTTTTGATTAAATCCTCATCGCAAATGTAGATGAAATCTTTTTTAAATTTGCCCTTTTCATCTCTTAATTGTGCGTTAAAGGCTATGCCATTATGCACCAACTCTTTTTCATACTTGTAATAAGTTTGAATTGAAATGCCTAACTCTTTGGCTATGTATTGCTTGTTTATTTTCCACTCTTTTGGCAGTGAGCTTATAAAAATAAATAACATTTTTGCCCCGATAGAAAGGTTTTTGTTCCTTATCAAATCGTTAGAAATTTGGGTAAAGCCATTACCCACAACTTGCTTTAAAATCATTGTTTTTTCCTCGCTTTCATTGTTTTTTTTCTATTTTTGTTTCATAAAGTAAAGTCCGCTTTGCACTTTGTAATTTAAAGCTCAAAGGGATAATTTTAGGACTATTGCAAAAAGGACATTCAAAGGCATAAGGGGCATAAAATTCCTCTTGCTCTGCCTCGTAAATGAGCTTGTTTTCCAAAGTCTGCCTGATTTGTTTATTAAAATCAGTAATATTTGACAAATAAAATTCGTTTTCGCAACGCTCACAATTCATTTTTAAATTGTTCGTTGTGATTTTAAGCTCGATTTTTTCAAGCTCATCCGCATTTACTCTCACCATCTTTGCTCCTTTATTGTTTTTTGTATTTTTCTTGTCATTTTAAGCCTTTCCCTTGTCATTCTCAGTGTCCCCATTGTCATTTTGAGCCACCCCTTATGTCATTTTGAGCGTAGCAAAAAATCTCACCCTTGCCCTTTGAGATACTTCGCTTTGCTCAGTATGACAAGGTGAATGTCATTTTGAGCGTAGCGAAAAATCTCATAAACTACCCTTTGAGATACTTCGCTTTGCTCAGTATGACATAAATGGGCATATACTTCGCTTCGCTCAGTATGGCAAGTAAGTGGTTCGGTATGACATAAGGTTATATTTTTAAATTCTTTTTTCATCGTTTCCCTTTCTTTTTTTTATTTTATAAAAAATTATCTTTTCAAAAAAAGGATTAAAAATTTAAAATGTAGTTCGTGCCACATTCTAAACGCCCATCTTTCCAGCTTCTTTCAAGCTTTAAAAGTCCCTTTTTTTGTAAAGAGCGACAATTTTTCATCAAAGTGCCATAACGCACACGCATTTTTTTAGCCTTTTCACCGCCATTACTTTCGTTTTCAAAAAGCAAAAGTCCAAGCAAGGCAAGTTTCTCACCATTGCTTAAATTGTCAAGTTCAAAAACCTTTTTTAATCTCTCAATCATCTTTTTCCTTTCTTCATTTATGTCATATTGCTCCTTTGGCGAAATATCTAAAACCCTTTGAGATACTTCGCTTCGCTCAGTATGACATTCTACCTTGTCATTTTGCGTCCCCCTTGTCATTTTGAGCGTAGCGAAAAATCTCATAAACTACCCTTTGAGATACTTCGCTTCGCTCAGTATGACATAAATGGGCATATACTTCGCTTTGCTCAGTATGACACAAGGGGGCATTTTTACCCTTTTTCTAAAAAGTCTAAAACTTCATTAGTTCTATCATTACAAATGGCTAAAATCCACCACTTATGCAAATAATACCACTTCAAGCGATTAGCCCCATAAAATAAAAATTGAAAACAAATCCACTCAGTCCCACCCTTAAAAATACTCTTACACACTAGCCTATCTTTCTTTTTGCATATAGTTAGCTTTTGTGCTGTTTTTAGTATGTATTCATTTGAAAACTGCGTTAAATTAACTAAATTCATACGACTTCCTTTCATTTTGTGCTTTTAAAATTTCTTGTGCTGCCTTTGCATTTTCATTGAGGCAGTTTTTTAAAAAGTTTTCAAAGCTTTTATTTTCCGCCTCTCTTAAAATGCGTTTATTGTTAATCTCGCCCAAAGCCACAACGCTTTCTTTTAAATTCACATTGTCAAGCTTCATCATTCTTCCTTAAACACAAATCCAGCAATAAAAAACGCCACACAAAAACCAAAAAATGCACCTATAATAAACATTGCTAAACTCATAAATCCCCCTTTGTCGTTACCTTGTCATTTTGAGCTTCCCCCTTGTCATTTTGAGCGTAGCGAAAAATCTCATAAACTACCCTTTGAGATACTTCGCTTCGCTCAGTATGACATAAATGGGCATATACTTCGCTTTGCTCAGTATGACATAAGGGAGCGGTATGACACTCTACTTTATCATTAAGAGCATTCAAAATTCTCTCCCTCATCTTTTCAAGCACCTCAAACATAACGACATTTTCGCCATCCTCAATCACAACCCACACGCTAAATTCACCCAACTTCCCCAAAAAAATGTTAAATTTCGGGCGTTTATTAGCGTCTAAAAAGATGAAAATATTTTTTTCACCAACTGAAAATTCTAAATTTTTGTAATTTAAAAAGCAAAGCTGTTTTTTTAGCACTGCCTTTAAAACTTCCTTTTGCATTTGTTTCCCCTTTTCGTTTTTTACATTGCTTTTGTAATTTGCTCTGCTTCGTTTTCAAAGTCTTTTAAAAACAAAGCCCTTTTTCCAACATTTTCAGGCATATACTTCGCATAAGCCTTAAAAGTCATTGTTAAGTTCTTATGCCCTAGCATTCTAACGCCCACCCACATTGCTTCCTCGCCTTGTGAAAGCATCACACTTGCAAAGCTGTGTCTTGTATCATAAAGCCTCCTTTTTTGTAGATTTAAATTCTTTAAAAGCTCGTCAAATTGCTGTTTTAACCTCGTCCTTGAAAGCGTAAAAATAAAGTCGTTTTCGCCTTTTTTCAAGCTTTCAAGCTCCTTTTTGACAAGGGGCAACATATCAATAAAACGATTAGAATTTTTTGTTTTTGGTGTGCCAATCGCTCCGCTTGGGTGCTTTGTCCTTTGTATGTGAATTTCATCTTTTTTAAAGTTTATATCACCCATTTTAAGCCCGAAAAGCTCACCTGTTCGCATTCCTGTGAAAAAAGCTAAAATCAAAAAGCGTTTTAGCTCCCCGCTTGAATTATTGATTAAAATTTTCATCTCATCAAGTGAAAAAGGCTTGATTTCAGCACTAGCCTCATCGCTCATTTTAGGCATAAAATAAGGGTTTTTGTCGATAAACCCATTAAAAAGAGCGTATTGCAAGAGCTGATGCAAAATAGCCATTTTGTTTTTTAAAGTGCCATTTTTAAAGCCCTTTTGCTTTAAAAAGCCCACATATTCCACGCAGTGTTCTCGCTTTAAAAGCCTAATGTCGCACAATTTACGACTATCTAAAAAGCTTAAAAGCGTTTTAGCGTTGCTTTGATTGTTTTTAAGCGTAAAAGGCTTTAAAAAGCTTTTTTCCTTGATAATTTTTTCAAGCAAATTACTAATGTCAAATTCAGCCACCTTGCACCTTTTTGGCAAATTTGGCTCGTTTTGCTTGTCAAAAAGGGCATTAACGAAGTCCTTATGCATTAAAAGTGCCTTTGTCTTGTCCTCTAAAAAAAGCTTGAAATGCTTTTTAACAAATTCTTTGTTTTCAGCATTTGCCTTTAAACCTGTCGCCATTCTTATGCGTTTAGCGTTTTTGCAATAGTCTATGTAAAGCCTATTGCCTCGTTTTTTGATATTCATTTTTTTCCTTTCTTGGTTTGTTTTTTCCCATTTTTAGTTCCACCTTGTCATTTTTTGTCATATTGAGGCAAAGCCTAAATATCTGCCCTTATGTCATATTGAGCCTTTGGCGAAATATATAAAAGGCTTTGAGATACTTCGCTTTGCTCAGTATGACACCTTATTTATGTTTTAGCTTCCGTTTTATCAAGCTCGTTATGGTATTTCCTTTTAACTCTCTCGCTTAAAGTAAAGCGTAAAGCATAGTTAAAAATATACCTTATAAACTTGTGATAGCCCTCGCCATACTCCTCGCTATAATCCTTACCAAAAAAAACCTCATTAACCTTGATTTTAAAATCCTCTGGTGATATATTTTCAGCGTGATGAAGTATTTCGCTGATTATATTATTGTTAAATGTGTTAGCCTCACACCACAATAAATCAGCCGCCTTTATCATATCATTGAATAAGGCAATATGCTCTGCGTGTAATTTTACTTCTTTCATTTTACACCTCAACTTTTAGTTATGTCATCAACTGCTTTTTTAAAGGCTTTAAATGTTTCAGAGCCTATGTCGCTTAAACCACCACTTGCGATTGTCTTATAGACATCCTCTTCATCGTTTTTCTCGTGGTTAATAACATTGTCAGCCGCTTTGGCAACTCCACTTAACACCCCACCAGCAACCTTAAATGGTGCTGTTAATAATGCTGTAAGCATTTAATCTCCTTTTCCTTGTCATTTTGAGCGTCTCTTTTATGTCATTTTGAGACGCTCCCTTGTCATTTTGAGCGTAGCGAAAAATCTCAATCAGCAAACTTTTTAATATTTAACCTCAATCGCTTTTCGCTTCACAACTTATAAAATCGTCTCAAATCCTGCCTTTAAAATCGCCCACACAATCGGCGGTAAATTTTAAAGACTACAAGTGAAAATATCACACTTGCAAAGTATAAACTAGGCTTTAAAAGCACTTATGCAAAGCTTTGCAAGTGTGAAATGTTTATCTGGATTTGATTTTAAGGGTAATGGCACAAAAATGGCACAATTTTGACACAATTTAAAAAGATAAGCTGGGTTTCTTACCCCCCTGCCAAGCGGATAAAAATCCCAAACTACCTAACTTTTTAACGCTATTTTTGTGAAGTGTTTTGAAATTATGGTATAAT
>CAZSMF010000054.1:0-9185 GCA_964607975.1 uncultured Campylobacter sp.
TAAACATTAAAGCGATAACGCTAAATTGGAGTAATTTTTTCATTACACTTCCTTTCAAATTTAAATTTGATGAAAGTATAAAAGCTGCTTGTAAAGTTTGCTTTTAAAAAATGTAAAATTTATGTAAATTTTCTTATTTTATAAGGGCTGAAATTTCTTTGAATTTTGGGTGTGTTGCACTTTTTAAAAGGCTAAATAACACGCTTTGACTTGGCAAAACCTTTACGCCATTTTGCCTTAACGCATCAAGGGCGAGTTGGTGGTGTGTAGGATTTCTAGCACTTGTCGCATCGGCTGCAAGTATGCACTCATAGCCTAAATTTAAGGCTTCATTTACGCTTGAAAGCACGCAAATATGACTTTCTACGCCAAAAAACACCAGCTTTTTGCACCCACTTTTAGCAATGTGAGCTTTCATCGTTTCATCATCAAAGATTCCAAAGCTCGTTTTTTCAAGCACCACTGCATTTTGTGGGACGCTTATATTAGCGTCTGTTTTACCCAAACCCTTTGGATACTGCTCACTGATGAGGGTTTGAATGTTTAAAATACAAGCTGCATTGAGTAAAATATTAGCATTTTTAACAAGCTCATCTTTATGTGCCATAAGTGGCAAAAGCTTTTCTTGCAAGTCTATACAAATAAAAAGGGTTGAATTTGGCATTTTTTTCCTTTATTTTTGGCAAATTATAACCAAAAAGCTTAAATTCAAGGCTCTTTTTGCGTTTTTTAAGCAAAATTTGACTACAATAATTAAGAATTTACTTTAAGGTTTTTTATGTTACGAATCATCAAACACCATTTGGGTGTTTATTTTATGGTGCTTGCCTGTCTTGATTTTGCCTTTGTGGGTGCTTGTGCGAAGCTTTTAAGCGAAGAGGGTTTATCAAGTATTGAAATAATGTTCTTTCGCAATATCATAGGCGTAGCCTTTATGCTGTATTTGCTCTCGCATTTAAAAACGCACAAAGAGGGCGGACGGCTTTGGCTGCTTATTTTTAGAGGCGTTGCGGGGACACTTTCTTTGTATTTGTTTTTTTACAATGTCTCAAATATCTCTTTGGGCGGGGCTTTTGCCTTTCAAAAAATCTCTCCTATCTTTGTTACGCTCATTGCTTTTTTGTTTTTTAAAGAAAATGTGGGGATTAGGGGCTGGATTGGCATTCTCATAGCCTTTATGGGAGTGCTTTTCATCTCTCAACCTTGGGCAAACCCTGAAAATCACACAGGCTTTGACTTGAAAAATTCATCTTTGGGAATTTTAAGCGGCTTTTTCGCTGCCCTTGCTCTTACAAGCGTAAGGCATTTAAGAAAGCACTACAATACCGAACTCATCGCCTTTTCTTTCATCTTTGTCGGTGCTTTAATGCCTTTATGCTCTATGATAATAGGCGAATTTTACGCCCCAAAAGAGCTTGATTTCATCATCGCTCCTTTCATAATGCCAAGTGCAAAGGCTTGGATTTTCATCATCATTATGGGCGTTTTAGGCACAATTTATCAAATTCATGTTACCAAGGCTTACGGGGTGGCAAAGCAAGTGGGCATTGTAGCGGGAGTGAGCTATTTAGATGTGGTGTTTTCGCTTGTTTTGGGCGTATTTTTAGGCGATGATTTGCCAAGCATTATGGTATTTATGGGTATAATAGGCGTTGTTTTTGGAGGACTGATTTTAATCACTAAGGATAATAAAAAATGAAAAAAATGATAGTTATTGCTGGACCTTGTGTCATCGAAAGCAAGGAGCTTGTTTTTGAAGTGGCAAAGGCTTTGAGTGATTTAAATAATGATGAAAGAATTGAGTTTTATTTTAAATCAAGCTTTGATAAGGCTAATCGCACAAGTATAGAAAGTTTCAGGGGATTGGGCTTTGAAAAGGGGCTTGAAATTTTACAAGCCGTTAAAGATGAATTTAAAATGAAAATACTTACTGATATTCACGAAAGCTCACAGGCTCAAAGGGTAGCTGATGTAGCCGATGTGCTTCAAATTCCTGCTTTTTTGTGTAGGCAAACAGATTTGCTCGTAGCGGCTGCAAAAACAAAGGCGAAAGTTAATATCAAAAAAGGACAATTCCTAAACCCCGCTGACATTAAATACAGCATAAAAAAGGTTTTGCAAACTCGCCAAGAGGACAAAGAAGGCTATGAAGTAGCGGAAAGAAACGGCGTTTTCGTGGCTGAGCGAGGCTCATCTTTTGGCTATGGAAATTTGGTTGTTGATATGCGAAGCTTAATCATTATGCGTGAATTTGCCCCCGTTATCTTTGATGCAACGCACAGCGTGCAAATGCCCGGACTTGGCGAGGGAAAAAGTAGCGGAAAAAGCGAATTTATAGAACCACTCGCCCAAGCAGCAGCAGCTGTGGGCGTTGATGGCTTTTTCTTTGAAACGCACATAAACCCCTGCCAAGCCCTTTGCGATGGAGATAATCAACTCACGCCCCAAAGATTAAAAGCCTGTATAGAAACACTTTTAAAAATTTCAGCTTGTCTTTGATTTTAAGGCTTGAATTGCAAAGCAAATTCAAGCCCCTTTTACACATTCTTTTATTTTTCTCCTCAAAAGTATGTATATTTTTTTTAAAAAATCCATTATCTTTAAGTAAAAATTCAGTTGTTTTGCTTTAAAATTTCAGCAATTTTTTGATAAGTTTTATTAAAAGGATTTTCAATTATGTTAAGAAAATTATTACTCATCACAGCTTTTTTAAATGCACTTATTGCTGATGATTTGGCTTTGCCAACCCAATTTACACCCTTAATATCCTTTTCGCCACCGCCTTTCATCACACCCGCACAAGTTCTTTCTTTTAAGGTGGATAATCAATATGATAACACCCCAAGAATGAGCTATCACAGCGTTACAAATACTTTGGATAACGCCTTTAATCCCTTTCATTTTGCGAGTGGAATTTATGGAAATTCAAGCTACAATGCCTTGCTTTTTAAATTTAGAGCAAGTCAAATTTATGGCACGGCTAACGCTCATTATACCAAGGCTAATTCTTACAAAGACGGCAATAATCACAAAATTGATTTTGGCTACAAAAGAACGGGAGCGAATTTTGTTTTAGGTTTTGTGCCAAATGCCTATAATGAATTTAAAGCCACCTTTTTATACGATAATATCGCTGATGATAAGCAAGTTCATTATATAATGGACCCCATAAAAACGACTCGTTATGTTTTTAGATTTGATTATCGTTTGGGCGAAGAGGATTTAAGCAATACCCTAAATTTAGGTGCTTTTTACAGGAATTTAAAAAGAACGGCAAATAATTACGAGTTAAGAGCTGCTGCTAATGCAAGGACGAAAATGGAAGTTCAACGGCAAATCCTTGACATTAACGCAAGATACAACATAGCTTGGCAGGGTGGGACTAATGAAATCGCCGCCATTTACACGCACGATACGCATTTAGCTAAAAGATTTATGTCAAGTGCGGGAAGTGAATTCAGGCACAATGGCTTTCGCTTTGCCAATGTAAAAGCCCAGCAAATCAGCCTTTTTGACACAATCAATTTTAATTTTAATGAGATGAATAGCTTAAATTTAGGCATTCATTATGATTATAACCTTGCTTCAATCAAAGACAAAGACACCATAGTTGCCACACAAGGTGCAACGCAAATCACGCCAAATAATATGTGGTTTGCGCATTATGGACAAAGAGTTTCAGGCTCTATCAAAAAAGATGCCCTTTCTTTTGCCCTTAAATACGAGCTAAAACCATTTTCAAATCAAATTTACGCCCTCAATTTACAAAGTTTAGAAAGGATACCGAGCAATAACGAACGCTTCGTCTCCATAAATCCGCCCGGAGACAACCCACAAGCCCACGCACAAGCTTGGGTAAGCAATCCTTTCTTAAAGCCAGAGCGACACAACAGGGCGAAATTTGATATACAAATTCAAAGTCAATACTTTAAAGACTATATGCACTCAGCGTATGATGAAAATGCCTTTGTGTTTAAAGCTTCTGTGATGAGCGATTGGGTGAGTGATTTTATACTTTATGATAGATTTAGAAGTGCTGCCAATGCTAATTACAAACAACATATCATCACTCGCAATGTAAATGCTAGAATTTTAAGCACCAACGCTCATTTTGCCTATAATTTTTTAAGCCATTTTGGCGTTAAATTTGATATTTGGTTTAATTATGGAGAAAATGAAACAGACAAACGCCCTTTATATCAAATCCGTCCGCTTGAAACACAGCTAAATTTAGACTATGAGGACTATGCTTTTTTTGGTAAATTCAATATAGGTTCGGCTTTAAGAGCCGTAGCCAAGCAAACAAGACGAGATGATGACAGCTTAAAAGGGCTTGGCATAGACAAGGAAAAAGGCGGCTTTGCCCTGCTTGATATTTATGCGGGGGTAAGTTTATTCGACAAAATAGGACTTCGCTTCGGTGTAGATAATGTGCTAAATAAAACTTATAGCGAATACATAAACATTTCTCGCGTTGAAAGCCTTGCACCAACGGCGATTAACGCTATGGGTAGGACATTTTATTTAAGCATTCACGGAAATTTTTAAAAAGGACAAAAGATGAAAAGAAGAGAATTTTTATATAAGGCAAATCTAGCCCTTGCGGCTTTGACTATGCCAAATTTAGCCTTTGGTAAAGAAAGGCTCATCATTTGGGGTGCACCAGCTCTTATAAGCATAAGCCTTGCCTTTGCGGTGAGTGAGGGAGAGGCAAGAAAGAGCAAGGATTTGAAATTAAACATTTGGAAAAGTCCAGACCAGTTAAGAGCGGGTTTTGCGAGTGGGGATTTTCTTTTAAGTGCTGCTCCGTCAAATGTGGGCGTGAATTTAGCTCATCAAGGGCTTGATGTTAAGGTTCTTAATATACTCACAAATGGCTTAAACTACATTTTCACCAAAGATGAAAAGATAAAAACACTCAAAGATTTGGAGGGCAAAAAGCTCATCGTGCCTTTTAAAAACGATATGCCAGACATTATCTTAAACGCCCTTTGCGTAAAAATGGGCGTTGATAGAAACAAAATCAACATTCACTACGCCTCAAATCCTCCACAAGCGGCTCAGCTTTTTATCGCTAAACCTGAATTTGACGCTGTTTTAAGCCAAGAGCCTTTGGCGAGTGCTTTAAGCTTGATGGCGAAGAAAAATGGGGTGAGCGTTCATAGGCAAATTGACATACAAGGGCTTTGGCAGGAAGTTTTTAACACGAAAATTTTTCAAGCCGGACTCATAGTCAAAGGCTCATTTTACGAGGAAAATAAAGAATTTTTCACGCTTTTACACAAAGATTTACAAAATGCAGTAAAATGGATACACTCAAATCAAGATAGTGCCGCCGCCCTTGGCAGCAAATACCTACCAGCCCCACAAGCAGCCATAAAACTTGGCATAGCTCATAGCAATATAGTAGCCTTAAAGGCAAGTGAAATTGTCGATGATTTGCTGCGTTTTTACGGCATTATTTTTGAAACAAATCCTCAATTTTTAGGCGGAAAAATGCCAGAAAGAAGCTTGTTTTTATGATACTTGAAAATGGCATTAAGCTTAAAAGAGGAATTTTTGCCTCATTGAGTGAGCATTTTTTCAACTCTTTTCACACCTTGGCTGTGCTTTGCTTTTTTATGGGAATTTGGGAATTTGGTGCGTATTTTACAAGTCCTATTATACTACCAAGTGCCACAGAGGTGCTACAAAGGGCTTTACAGCTTCTTATCAACGAGCAAAGCACTTTGTGGCTAAGCTTACAAAGAGCATTTATCGCCATTACTTTGGGCTTTTTGTGCGGAGTAAGCCTTGGGGTTATTGCTGCAAATTTTAAAAGCTTTGCCGCTTTTATCAAGCCTGTGGTGGATATTTTGCAAGGCATAGCCCCGATTATTTGGGTTGTCATCGCTCTTTTTTGGTTTGGTATAGGCAGTGCAAGTGTGGTATTTACTTGCTTTATCACTATTTTGCCCCTATCTTTTGGGGCGAGTTTTGTCGCGGTGATGAATTTAAGCCCCACGCTTAGTGAGGTTTGCAAGGCGTATCATTTTGGCTTTTTCAAAAGACTTAAAGTCTTTTACCTGCCAAATACCCTGCCCTTTTTGTTGAGTAATTTAAGCATAGTTTTTGCTATGGGGATAAAGATAATGATAATGGCGGAGCTTTTGGGGGCAAGTGATGGAGTGGGAGCGAAAATCAGTGATGCGAGGAATTTCCTTGACAGCACCCAAATTCTAGCCTTTGTGGTGCTTATGGTGGGCTTAATCTTACTCTTTGAAGCTCTCATCATTAAGGTGCTTAAAATCACGCTTTTGCCTTGGTTTGAGAGGTGATTATGCTTGAAATTGCAGCACTTTGCTATAAAATCGCTCAAAATGACATTATTAAAGATTTTTATCTCAAACTCAAACAAGGCGAGATTGCAACGCTTTTTGGAGCAAGTGGCTGCGGTAAATCCACGCTTTTAAGGTGCATAGCTGGTATTTTAGAGCCTGAATCAGGCTTGATAAAAAGTCCTCAATCGGCTTTTGTCTTTCAAGAACATTCTTTATTTGAGAATTTAAACGCCTTTGAAAACATAGCCTTAACAATGCCAAAGCCCGATAAAGAGTGGATTTTAGAGCAGTTTCGCCTTTTTCACCTCGATGAAAAGGATATGCAAAAATACCCAAGCCAATTAAGCGGGGGAATGCGTGCAAGAGTGGCTTTCATTAGGGCGTTAGCCTATGATGCACCTTTATTTTTGCTTGATGAGCCCTTTTCTGGGCTTGATTTTTCGGTAAAAAGAGTATTAGCTCAAAAGCTCATTGACAAGGTAAAAAGGCAAAATTGCTCAGCCTTGCTCGTAACACACGATGCCTTTGAGGCTTGTTTGTTAAGTGATGAGCTTTTCTTTTTAAAGCCCAAATTTATGGAGCTTGAAAAGGTATTGCGTATAGATAAAGACTTTGAAAAAAGAGATGAGGGCTTCATCAATGCCTTGCTTAACGAACATTTTAAAGATAGGATTTATTTTGAGTAGCTTTTTTGACTATCCTTTGAGGATATTTTTTCTTTCAAGTGCCGTTTTTGCCATACTTGCTTGTGTGGGATTAGTGCTTGATTTTAGCACCTTTGTGAATTTTCATCAATTCATCTTTTTGCAAAGCTTTTTAGGAGCAGCCTTTGCTGGATTTTTACTCACAGCCTTGCCGCTTTGGTGTAAGATAAAAAGCCCTTTAAGGCTTTTAAGCATAAGTCTTTTCGTGCTTTTATGCTTGGCGTTTTTTATGCAGTGGGGGCTGAATTTAGGGCAGGTGGTAATGGCTGTGTTTTGGTTCATCTTGCTTGTTTTTTGCGGTGTTTATCTTTGGCGTTCTCAAAACACACGAAATTTAAGCCTTTTGCTCGTGCTTTTGGGGATTTTTGCTTTGTGTGTGAGTAAAATTTTCATCAACAATGTCAATTTAGACTACGCCTACATTCATCTTTGCGTTTTAGCCATACTCATAGTGAGTTTTAGAGTAAGTCTTGTTTTGGGAAATGACGCTTTAAAAGATGAAAATTTAAGCTTTATGCCAAATGCTGTGCTTAAAAATATTTCCTCTTTTTTGCTTTTTGCTTTGATTGTAGCGACTTTGTGGGATAAGAGTGCGAATTTAAATGGCTTTTTTGCTTTATCTGTGGGGTTTAGCCTCTTTTCACGCCTTGCAAATTGGCATTATGGGGTGTTTTTTAAAACGCACTATACTTTCATACTTTATCTTTTATTTTTAGGCACAAGCCTTGTTTATATGGGGCTTGGCTTGGTGTATTTGTGCGAGTTTATGCCTTTAAGCTTTATGTTACACCTTTTGAATTTGCTTATTTTGCTGACTTTTGTTTTATTTGTCTTTAACACAGTTTCGCTCAAACACACTCAAAATCAAATTTTCAACTTCACTTTTGGCACAAAATCAAGCTTTTTAGCCTTGTTTGTAGCGGGATTTTCAAGGGGAATTCTAGCCCTTGTCATTGGCTTTGAATGCTTTTACATTGGCATTCCAGCCTTGTTGGTGTGCTTTGCTTTTGGGTATTTTATCTATCGCTTCACACCCATTTATACGCATAATGATTTTAAGGGTGAGTGAATGGGCTTTGTTTAAAGCAAAGCCCAAAAATTTAGCAATACCCCTGCTCTATCATCGCATCGGCGACTTTTTGAAAACCTGCAATGTTCGCACCGATGAGCAAATTGCCCTCGTGTTTGAATTCTTTTGCTGTTTCGTAAGAATTGTGGAAAATATTTTTCATAATATTATGCAATTTTTTATCCACCTCATCAAAGCTCCACTGCGTCATACTCGCATTTTGTTGCATTTCAAGCTGCGAAGTCGCCACGCCACCGGCATTTGCTGCCTTTGCTGGGGCAAAGAAAAAGTCTTTTTTTGAAAGCATAAATTCTATCGCTTCAAGTGTGCTTGGCATATTTGCCCCCTCAGCCACAAAACGACAACCATTTTGATAAAGCGTTTTCGCATCCTCTAAATTCAACTCATTTTGCGTAGCACTAGGGAAAGCCCCATCACAAGGCACGCTCCAAACGCCATTTGTGCCGCTTTTGTATTTTGTCGCTGCTGTGAATTCAGCACCCTTTTTCGCCTTGGCATAATCACTCACACGCCCTCTTTTTACCTCTTTAATATCTTTTAATAAAGCCACATCAATGCCGTCTTTATCATAAACAAAGCCTGAGCTATCGCTTATAGTAACGGCTTTTGCACCAAAGGCGTGTAGTTTTTCTATGGTGTAAATGGCGACATTGCCACTGCCTGAAACCGTGCAAATTTTACCCTCTAAACCTTGTCCTGCTTTTTTAAGCATTTCATCAGCAAAATACACACAGCCATAGCCCGTAGCCTCTGTCCTTACCAAAGAACCACCCCATTTTAAGCCCTTGCCTGTGAGTGTGCCATCATACAAGCCTGTCATTTTCTTGTATGCACCGAACATATAGCCTATTTCTCGTCCGCCAACGCCTATATCACCAGCTGGGACATCAGTTGTCGCACCGATGAGTTTGCCAAGTTCGCTCATAAAGGCTTGACAAAAACGCATAATCTCAGCCTCGCTCTTGCCTTTCGGGTCGAAATTCGAACCGCCCTTGCCCCCGCCTATCATCAAGCCTGTGAGCGAATTTTTAAAGATTTGTTCAAAGCCTAAAAATTTAAGCACATCTAAAT
>CAZSMF010000055.1:0-9171 GCA_964607975.1 uncultured Campylobacter sp.
CACACACCCCACCACCCACCCCCCCCCGCCCCGCCCCACCCCGAGAAAATCTTTTTTAAAAAAATAAGGAAAGTTAATGAAAAAGTTTTTTTCAATTTGTCTAGTCGCTGTTATAGCACTAGCAAATAATACAATTGATTTGACAAAGTCTCAAATACCTGATGTAGCAACCTCAACAACATCTGGCGAAGTTGGCATAGGTTATGTAAGAGCAAATTTTAAAGCTTCTCAAGCTTTTAGGGGTCAAGCATATCTTAATTTTTCTACCATAGGAGTAGGCAATGGCGTGGATATGTTTTGGCGATATAATCGTTATTTTATGGAACGCTTTGGAATGAATTTTGGTATGGGAACTGAAATTATGCGTGTCAAATGGGCTGAACCATTACTTGATTACACTGTTTATAGTAATTCATATTACACATATTCCAAAGTAGATGACATTCCTAGTGAAACTGCTATAAGTTTATATTTTAATATCGGCTTATTTATTGATATATGGAAAAATAAAACTATGGCAATGCGAATATTTGGTAATGCAGGATATGGAGCACATTGGTTTTTGGGCGGTCAATATTACACAGACACTTTAGACTTGGACTATGACAGCACAAGTTCTGAACCTACTTTAATTCAAGCTGGTCAGGGGAGTGGATTTTTTGAACTTGGAATGCGTTATATTTTTGCCAAAAAACACGGTATTGACTTAGTCTATAAATTTAACTCGGACAATATGTTTAAAGAACAATCAGAAACTTTGCTAATAGCGACATCAATAAAACGCACAAACAGTTTTGTGCTTCGATATGTTTATGAATATTAAAGGATTTAGTATGATTTCAATAATAAAAAGTTTAAATTTAGGTATTTTAATAATTTTTACTTTGCTTTTGGTAGCTTGTGGTAAAGGTAAAGTCTATGATAATGGAATATATGGTTTTATCTTAAATAATGAGGAAAGTGTGCAAATGGAAGGAAAAATGCAAAACCCACCAGCCGATAAAGCTAGAATATATGTGATAACTGATTATATGCCTTCTAATATGTTTAATCTAGCTAATTCTGATTTAAAAGAATATAAATATCCCTTTGGCGATAATATTATAAGATTAAAAACAGAAACACAAATGGAAACTAAATCTGAATCTTCACATACTTTTGGGTTTATTAAATCTGGGATTTTCAGTGTAGATATAATACCAAATGGTGAAGCTATATATTTATACAAAAATCGGTCTACAGCATCTGCACTTTTTTCATCAAGAAGTGATGGTTGGAGTACTCGACTTATAGTAAAAGCTGGATATATACATTGTTTATCCTTATATCAAAGAGCTCTTAACTGGGGAACTTGGGAAGGCAAAATGATAGCTAACCACAAGAAAGGTATGGGATATCCTGTAATTTGGGCTGAAAAAAAAGATTGTATAGATCTTGTCAATCGTATATACAATGATAAAATAGAATATTTAACAACAGACAAAGATGAAAAAACTAAACTCAAAGCTCAAAGATTAGAAAGAGAAAATAAACTACGAAAAGAAAGAGGATATGAAGAAATAAACTTACAAACAGATAAAACACGAGAAATAAAACATCTTTTAAAATAGCTTATTATATAAATTTTTAAACTAAATGTTTGATAAATCACATATTTTTATATATTTAATTCAAGTTTTTCTTTGATAATCTTATAATCATTAAGCAATTCACTATCTTTTTTGGGGCTTCGTGCCGAAGTTGAGTAAAGTGGATAAAATATATCATCAATTTTTTTGTGCGGAAAGTAGCTTTGTATCCACTCCTTAACTCCCCATTTTGTGAGATTGCCTGTTTTACCTATGGTAGTAAAAATGTATTGAATTTGACTTTGTTTTAAAATCTCATTCAAATCTACTTTTTCACTTTTATCAAGCACAATGTCTCTATCCAAAGTGCTATTCACTGGATTTTTGTAGCATAATTTAAAAATATCCCAAAGGGCAATATGCTTATCTTTTAAAAATTCTTTTTGTCTTTCGATATCATCGTGCAAACCCTTGACATCAAAAATTCGCCCCAAAATACACCAAAAACGATTTGTGCAATTTTGGTAAAAAAATTCTGCATCTAACGAGCTTTTAGATGGAAAAGAACCTAAAATCAAAATTTTTGAATTTTTATCAAAAAACGCTCCGAAGTGTTTTTGGGTATTTTCGACATTCATCTTTTAACCTTTTCTATAAAATATACTTATGCAAAATCCCACTTAAAATCCAAATTTAGATGTTTGAAAATCAAACATCTAAATGCTTCACATCTTTGGCGTGAGCTTGGATATAATCGCGTCTTGGCTCTACCTCATCGCCCATAAAGAGATTAAAGGTATCACTCGCACTTTGAGCGTCATTGATAGAAATTTGAAGTAAGCGGCGATTTGAAGGGTCCATTGTCGTGTCCCAAAGCTGGTCTGGATTCATCTCGCCCAAGCCTTTGTAACGCTGGATATACGCACCTTTTTTGGCATTTTTCTCAATCTCATCTAAAAATTCCAAAATGTCCTTACCCAAGTCAAAATCCCGCTCCTTAATCTTTTCATAGATAAACAAAGCTTCCTCGTAGAGTGGATTAGTAAATAAACTTTCATTGATGACAAGCTCATCAAGCCCGTTTTCAGTCTGCACGAAAATGCGAATTTCACTTTCATTGACATAAGAATTTAAGATATTATGCCCTTGTTTTTCAAGAAAGAGCTTTAAAATGCCAAAAAGCTTTTCATTGTCGTTTCGCACCAAGTCTTTATTTTCTATCAAATAACGCACCACGCAAATAATGCTAAAACGCTTTTCAAGCTCTTTAAGCACGGAGCGATACGCGGCAACGATTTTTAAAAATTCCTTCAAATCATTAAGCCCCACACCCTCAAATGAACTGCTTTCAATGCCCGTTTCGATGAGGTATTCATTCAAAGCTTTTTCATCTTTGAGGTAAATTTCTTTCTTTTGTCCCTTTTTATAGCGGTAAAGTGGAGGTTGAGCCAGATAAATATGCCCGTTTTCGACAAGGGCATTCATAAAGCGGAAAAAGAAAGTTAAAAGTAGGGTTTGAATGTGCGAACCATCGACATCAGCATCAGTCATTATGATGATTTTATGATAACGCAATTTTGACAAGTCAAATTCATCGCCTATGCCCGTGCCAAAGGCTGTAATCATATTTTTAATCTCATCACTTTTTAGAATTTTATCAAGCCTTGCCTTTTCGACATTAAGAATTTTACCCCTCAAAGGCAAAATCGCTTGAAAAGCCCTTTCACGCCCTTGTTTTGCAGAACCACCCGCACTATCGCCCTCAACGAGATAAATTTCACATTCGCTAGGGTCCTTACTTTGACAATCCGCAAGCTTGCCCGGCAAAGTCCCAACGCTCAAACCCTCTTTTTTACGCGTAAGCTCACGGGCTTTTTTAGCGGCTTCTCTGCCTCTTGCTGCCATTAAAGCCTTTGCCATTATGGCTTTGGCTTCTATGGGATTTTCCTCAAAATACTTGCTTAAATATTCAAAAGTGGCTTTATTGACTATGGGACGCACATAAGATGAGCCGAGTTTGCCCTTTGTTTGTCCTTCAAATTGCGGTTCAGGCACTTTTACGCTAATCACAGCGATAAGCCCCTCACGCACATCATCTCCTGTGATTTTGTTATCTTTTTCCCGTGCAGCAGCATTTGCCTCGACATAGTTTGTAATCACACGAGTAAGCCCCATTCTAAAACCAGCCTCGTGTGTGCCGCCGTCTGGGGTTTTAATGTTATTGACAAAAGAGAGTAAATTTTCGCTGTAACTATCATTATACATCAAAGCCACTTCGACATTGACATCTTCTTCATCTACATTAAAAGAAATGACTTTGGTAAGGGCTTGTTTTGAATTCATATCGCTGACAAATTGTGAAATTCCGCCGTCAAAATGAAAAGTTTCTGCTTTTCCTACGCGGTTATCCTTAAATTCAATGGTGATTTTTGGGTTTAAATAGGCTAGTTCTTTAAATCTTTTTGCCAAGGTTTCATAATCAAAATGAGTCAATTCAAAAATCTCATCATCGGGGAAAAATTCTATGGTTGTGCCTGTTTTCGTGCTTTTGCCTATGATTTCAAAATCACTTACAGGCACACCTTTGGCAAATTCTTGGCGATAAATTTCCCCATCTCGCTCAACGGTGGCGACAAGTCTTTTAGAAAGTGCATTAACAACGCTTACGCCAACGCCGTGAAGTCCGCCTGAAACCTTATAAGTGTCTTTGTCAAATTTACCACCAGCGTGCAGCACGGTTAAAACAACGGTTAGGGTAGGGATTTTCTCGGTAGGGTGAATTCCTACTGGAATTCCACGCCCATTATCACGCACTATACAGCTTCCCTCAGTGGTGATTTCTATTTCTATATGAGAGCAAAATCCCGCCATTGCTTCGTCTATGGAGTTATCCACAACTTCATAAATCATATGATGAAGTCCGCCTATGTTGGTATCGCCTATATACATACCCGGACGCTTTCTAACCGCTTCAAGCCCTTTAAGGACTTTGATATTACTCTCGCCGTAGTTTATCGTTTGCATTTTTATCCTTCTTATAAAATCACAGGCATAATGATGGTTTCAAGTTCGCCTGAACGAACGATGAAAGCTAAATTTGGCTCGTTAATCTCAAATTCAAAATCCTCAGCCTCAATGGAATTTAAAAAGTCCATAAGGTATTTGATTTTAATATTTAAAGAAAATTCATCTTCAATGTTAAGCTCTATGTCAAGCTCCGTTTTTGCTTCCATATTATCCAAGCTTATGCCCTCAAAAATAAGCTTGTTTGGGGTAAAATGCAGTTTCATTTTCTCCGCTACAACGCTGATTTTCTTTAAGCTGTCTATGAAATCCTCAGTTTTTAGGCTGATTTTTTTGTCAAGATTTTTTGGAATAACCTTTTCATAATCTGGGAATTTATCGTTAATGAGCTTGGTAAAGAACTCAAAATTCTCATTTTTAGCGATGAGTATGTTTTCATCGTAAAAAAGCTCGATTTTTTCATAGAAAAGCTTTTGCATTTCCATTATAGCTTTTTTAGGAATGCTTAAAGAAAATTCCTTTTCATTGCTTTTAGCAAGGTTGTAAATAGCCAAACGCTTGGTATCTGTGCTGACGAAGTTGATTTTATCTGTTTTAATGTCAATCAAAGCTCCGTTTAGTGAGGCTTTTGGATTATTCATATCAATAGCAGGTAAAATCTTTTTAAGGCTTCTGCTTAAATCACTAGAATCCAAGTCAAATTTGTTCTTTCCCTCAGTGTTTGGAAAGTCTGGAAAGTCCTCGTAATTAAACATAGCAAGTTTATACTTTGTGCTTTTTTGCCTGATAAACAATGAATTTTCAACCGTTTCTAAAACAATGTCTTCATTGTTAAGGTTTTTAATCATATCGACTATGTTTTTAGCGTGGACTGTGGCAAAACCATTTTTTTCGATTTTAATCTTTTTGATTTTGTAACTTAATCCAAACTCATAATCACTTGCTTTTATGATGAGCTTGTCATCATTTGCTTCAAAGAGCAAGTGTGAGGTAATGGCACTTGAATCTTTCTTATCCACATAAGCATTACAAAGAGTAATGGCGGATTCTAGTGTGTTTTTGTTTATGCTGAGCTTCATTTTTTCTCCCTTATTTTAAATTTAAATTTTGTTTTTATAATAGCCTTGTTGAAAATGTGAAAAAGTGCTTCTAGTCAAGTTTTTTCCATAGCTTTTAAACACTCTTTTCATTTTCATTCTTTCACATCTTTTCACAAGTCTTGTTGTTTTTTCGCCAAAATTTTGTTTTTTAACTCATCAATTAAGGCTTTTAAATCATCGCTATTTTTAATGTCCTCGTTGATTTTCTTTACGCTGTGTGATATAGCTGTATGGTCTTTCATACCAAAAAGACGAGCTAGGCTTGGCATAGGCATTGTCGTTAGCTCTCTTGCTAAAAAGATGACTATGCGTCTGGCTGTAACGACATTTTTCGTTTTTTTGCTTGATTTTATATCACTAGCTTTGAGGTTAAATTCCTTACACACGGCGTTTAAAATGTCCTCTATGGTGATATTTTCTTTTTGTTCTTTCACATAATCTTTCATCACCGATTTTGCAATATCAAGGGTGATTTCTTGGTTAATGAGCCTTGAATAAGCGTTTAAATTCGTTATCATTCCCTCGATTTCTCTTATATTATCCCCCATAGAAGTGGCGATGTAGGTGATGATTCTTTCATCAAGTTTTATGCCGCTGAATTCACATTTTTTGCGGATAATGGCTGCTTTTGTCTCAAATTCAGGAGGGGTAATATCAGTGATGATGCCATTTTGAAAGCGTGTTTTAAGCCGCTCTGTGATGCCTTTGAGCATATTTGGGGGATTATCACTTGTCATAATGATTTGCCCGTAATTTTCCTTGACTTCATTAAAGGTAAAGAAAAATTCCTCTTGAATTTTATCCGTTTTGCCAAGAAACTGCACATCATCTATGAGTAAGGCATCGCAATTTCGGTATTTTTCGTGGAATTTTTCCATAGTTGAGTTTTTAAGATGAGTGGTAAAATCATTGATGAAATTCGCACTGGTGGCGTAGATGATTTTTTTGCCAAGCTCTAAATACACATTTCCCACCGCTTGAAGCAAATGCGTCTTACCAAGCCCGGTTGGACCATAGATGAAAATGGGGTTGTAAAGTTTGCCTAGCTTGTCTTTGTTCGCCACAGCCTTGCAAGTGCCAAAGGCGTATTGGTTTGAATCCCCCACGACAAAATTATCAAAGGTGTAAGAGGGGTTTAAAATGGTGCTTTGAGCTTTGATTTGAGCGATGTCAATTTTAGTGCGAGTGCTTTTAGACTTTATCGCTGGGGCGTAAATTTGCACTTTGGCTTTGTTTCCGCTCTGTGCTTCGTAAAAATAAGCGATTTTCGGGGCGAATTTGCTTTGGATAAATCTTGCCATAAGTTCATTAGGTGCTGTGAATACGAGATTATCGGCTTTGCTATTTTTTTCGCAAAAGCTCAGCAAAGAAATGTAGTTTTCGTATTCTTTTTTTGAAATTTCCCCTTTGAAATGAGAAAGTAAAGTGCTTGCGTCCAAATTTCACCCTAAAAAATTTATTTAATTGCTTATTTTATCTTAAATTTCATAAAAAAAGGTTAAAATTCAAATTATTTTGCTTGAATTTTACTCGGCTTTGGCTTTTTAGCCTTTTGTATTAAATCAAGCTTGGTGATTTTAATGCCCTATTTTTCTAAATTTAAAGGCAGAATTTCAAAAGAATTTCACATCTTTAAAAGGGTGTGAAAAACGAGAGGTGAAAATGTGAAAATTTTAGGTATAGACCCGGGAAGTAGGTTTTGCGGCTATGCTATCATAGAGAGCGTTTTGGGTAAAAATTCACTCATCGAAGCTGGGCTTATCAAAATCAAACCCTCCACCTTGCAATACCAAATCACAGAGCTTTGCGAGGGCTTGGACTTGATTTTTAAGGCACATTCTTTTGATGAGGTGGCGATTGAGGATATATTTTTTGCTTATAATCCAAAATCCGTTTTGAAACTAGCTCAATTTCGCGGTGCTTTGAGCCTTAAAATTTTGCAACTTCACGGGGAATTTAGCGAATACACGCCCTTGCAAGTGAAAAAAGCCGTTACAGGCAAAGCCAAAGCCACAAAAGAGCAAGTAGCCTTTATGGTGAAAAGGCTTTTGGGTATTCAAAAAGACATTAAGCCCTTGGATATAACGGACGCCATAGCCGTAGCCTTGACACATAGTGCAAATTTGCGTTTTAAGCTCAATACTCGCCGATAAAATAGCGTTCCACATCGTCAAGCAGTTTTTCGCAGGTTCTTGAATCGGTGTTTTTATCCACGATGAGGTTGATATAAGTTTTAGTATCTCTAAAACTTCCAGCTGATTTTACGCTATCTCGTGAAAAGGTTGTGTTTCCCATACTGATATTAAGCTTTGGGCTGTATTTTATGTTGATGTGAAATTTGGCATTTGCCGCGTAAGAGCCTAAATTTGTGTCAATTTCTACATTCATATCTGAGCTTTTGGCTAGGGTTGATTGCGTCCTTGAAAGAATTTCTTTAAAGCGGTTGCAAAGCCTGATGAGTTCTTTAATGTATTTGTCATCAAGGGCTTCATAGGCTATTTTAAGCCTGTTTCGTATGAATTCAGTTGAGGCTCGTTGTGGGGCGATGAAAATCATAAAAAAGCCGTTTTTGATTTCTATTTTTTGGGCTTTTGCGTCTCTTTCATCGGAGACGACTTTAACATAAATGGCATTATCAAGGTAAATTCTGTCTATCATAGGACCATAAATGTCATAATCCCTGCGTCTTGTGATGACTTCTCTGGCGATGAGATTAAGCTTAATAAAGGCTTCGTGGCTGATAGGGTCGATTTCTCTTTTGATTTCAAAAAGTTGTCTGAGTAAAGAGCCTTTTATATCGCCAATGAAATTGTCGCTCTTTGCCTCCTCTTTCTTTTTAAAAGTGAGAAATCCTATCATTCAAATCCTTTGTAATAATGGTGGCTCCGATTGGACTTGAACCAACGACCACCACCATGTCAAGGTGGTGCTCTACCAACTGAGCTACGGAACCTATGGTGGAGCATAGCGGGTTCGAACCGCTGACCTCAACGCTGCCAGCGTTGCGCTCTCCCAGCTGAGCTAATGCCCCCAAAATTTAACTCTTTTTGCGAAATTTGTAGCTCAATCAACAGCCCAAACGGCTTATTTTAATCGCCTCACCACCACAAAAACAGCTTAAAATTCTTTTTGTTTTCTTTAAATTTGCCTTTGATGAAAACAAAATTTTATTTTCATTATTACCTTATCGGCTTTAAAAGAGAAATTATAACCCCTTTTTGCTTAAAATTTTATTATTTTGGCAGACAGGAAGGGATTTGAACCCTCGAAAGCTTGCACTTTACACGCGTTCCAGGCGTGCTCCTTCAACCACTCGGACACCTGTCTAAAAAAGTGATTATACAAAATTTTTTGTAAAATCAGCAAAATTTTAGCAAAATAATGTATAATTTTAACTTCAAAATAAAAGTTAAATTAAGTCAGGGTAGCTCAGCTGGTTAGAGCGCTGGTCTCATAAGCCGGAGGTCGGGAGTTCAAGT
>CAZSMF010000056.1:0-8592 GCA_964607975.1 uncultured Campylobacter sp.
TATCTACCCCTTATGTCATACTGAGCGAAGCGAAGTATCTAAAAGGCTTTTAGATATTTCGGGCTACGCCCTCAATATGACATAAAAAAGGCTCAATATTACAAAAAAACAATTTAAGAAAGGAATAAAAATGATTTTCGATTTTTTAGAGGGCTTTATCATCGCCTTTATTTTTAGCGTTATCATTGTCGGCTTTTTGCTGAGATAAAATGCCTATTAAAGCATTTTTGTAATGCTCATTAAGGATTTTAATTTTTTCATCTTGGAATTTCATCGTTTCAAGTTGGCTTTTACAAAGATTTCTATAAAAACGCAAAGAAGTCCTAAAAAACAAATAAGCCACTAACGAACCTAAAATAACACCTAAAACAAAGCCTGTGTAAAAGGCGTTATTTTGGCTTAAAAATGCCGATAAATCAAAACTAAAACTCATCATAACATATCCTTTTTTGTAATTATAGCAAAATTTTATTTCGGGCTACGCCCTCAATATGACATTCTTACTTGTCATACTGCCCCCTTATGTCATACTGAGCAAAGCGAAGTATCTAAACCCTACTATGTCATACTGAGGGCTTTACGCCCGAAGTATCTCAAAAGGCAAGGGTGAGTTTTTCGCTACGCTCAAAATGACAAGGTAGAGACAAAATGACAAGGTAGTGGCTCAAAATAACAACACAAAATCAAAGCGTTGAAAATTCTCTTTTATAAACGCAAGGACAATTAAATTTTTTACAATGCTTACCCACTAAATGCGAACAACGCAAGGAATGGAAGTTGCCATTTTTTAGCTTTTCATCGATGATTATCCACTTTCTAGCGTCCTCACTTTGCATAACGCTTAATCTACAATGCTTTTCAATGATTTTGTATTCTGGTTTTTTATAAAAAAGTTTTACAAAAATACCCCCAAAAACACAGCCCATCATAAAGCCGCCTAAAAAGTCTTTTATGTTTTCAACACTGAAAATAAAGTTTAATATTACTAAAATATCGCTCATTTTAAATCCCCTTTTTTAGAATTTTAGCATAATTTTAAGATATATTTCGCCAAAGGCTCAAAATAACACCATTTTTGTCATATTGAGCCTTTTTTATGTCATATTGAGGGCGTAGCCCGAAATATCTCTTTACCCTTTGAGATACTTCGCTTCGCTCAGTATGACAAGGTAATATGTCATTTTGAGCGTAGCGAAAAATCTCACCCTTGCCTTTTGAGATACTTCGGGCGTAAAGCCCTCAGTATGACATAGTAGGGTTTAGATACTTCGCTTCGCTCAGTATGACAAGAATGGCTCAGTATGACAAGAATGGAAGCTCAAAATAACACCTATTTTAAAACTTTTTAAGATATTTTTTATCTTTACCTAATTCGCCCTCAATGACCTTTAAAATGACTTCGTCTTTTTCAAATTCGTCTTTATCATTTTTCACCGAAAAACGCACCTTAAATTCGCCCACATTTTTTGCCTCAAAAAGATAATTTTTAGTATTACTTGCTACAAGCTCATCATTTATAAGCCATTGCGTAGCATTTGAACCATAAGTTGAAATGCCTTTAAGCTCTACATATTCACCTAAACTTAAAAGCGTTTTTGCGGCGTGTAAAATGACATTTTTTGAACCAAAATCATCATTTTTGCCGATTAAAGCGGCTATGCTATCATCAAATTCAGTCATAGGCTTTGTGTTTATTTTTTGTATGATGGTATTTGTCGCCCCTGCGTAAGTGGTTAGTGAGCTTTGATTTGTCGCATTGCCTACGACATTCATCATACCCACTGAGGCATTTGCTTGATTGATTGCTGCGTTATCGGCAACACTTCGCACCATTGAAGCTGCTTGGATAATGGCTTTTAATGCCTCAGCTTGTGCTACTTTTATATTCGCCTTTGCATTGAGCATTGAAAGCTCCATATCGGCTCTAATTTTTTCAAGCTCTAATGAACTCATACCTAATTTTTGCGAAAGCTCTTCAAGGCTTAACGCTCCTTGAATGGCTTGTTTAAAAATTTCAGCCACAACAGGTGCTAATTCGGCTTTGTTAAAGCCACTTGATTTTAAATATTCAAAAGTTTCACTCTCAAATAAGCCCTTTTCAATGGCTTTTAAATTTTGCAAAAATTTCTCTCTCATTTTTTAATCCTTTATTTTAATGCTGAAATTGTATATATTTAAGGAAAAAAAATAAAGGGTTAAAAAATGAGTGCAACAAGTGGAGCAAGTGGCGGATTAGATATAGGCGGAACTTTGCAAGGCGTTGGGAGCTTGATACAAGCAGGGACAGGGATTTATAATGCGTATTGGGGTGTGAAACAAGGCAAAGAAGCATTAAGACAAAGTGCCAAACAGCTTGAACTAATGGAAAAACAGCAAAACATAGAAAACGAACGCTACAACGCAAGGGAAAGTGAGCGTTTAAAAGCGGCTGAAAGTTTTAGACAAAGCGGAGAGGATTTTAAACAAGGTTTAGATGAAACTTTGCCGATGAATAGGATTTGATTTTATGTTATTTTGCACCCCCTTTATGTCATATTGAGGGCGTAGCCTGAAATATCTCTTAACATTTTGAGATACTTCGCTTTGCTCAGTATGACATAAGGGGGCAGTATGACATTCTTTTTGTCATTTTGAGCCGCCCCTTGTCATTTTGAGCGTAGCAAAAAATCTTAAAGCCCTTTGAGATTTTCAGGCGTGAAAATACTTAAAAAGGCGGTGAAGTGTGCCATTTTTTAATCCTTTTTTTTAGTGCAAATTTTAGCTAAATTAAACAATTAAAAAAAAGGGGTAAAAATGGCAGTTACAATTGGGATAATAGTAGGCTTTTTAATCGCCTTTTATATAGGTATAAAATTAGCGTAAAGCCCTTAATGTCATTTTGAGCCTTTTTTATGTCATATTGAGGGCGTAGCCCGAAATATCTCAAAGGGCAAGGGTGAGATTTTTCGCTACGCTCAAAATGACAAGGGGGATGCTCAAAATGACAAGGATATATGCCAAAAGCCAAAACAAAGCGGAAATATTTGCGAGGGGAAATAGTCGTTTTAGAGGGCGAGGCGAGGGAGTTTATTTGTTATAAATGACCGAAGCCAAGCCCGAATAATCGACTATTTACACCACAAAGACAAGATAAAAGAAAGGATAAGAAATGGCAGGAATGTATGCAGATATAAACGCAGGAAGTAGCATTTTAGCACAGCGAGGGGCAGTTTTAAGTGATATGAACGCCACGAGATTAAAAATGAATGAAAATCTACACAAAAATTTACAAGGTTTAGGGCAGGTTTTCAAGGACATAGGCGAAAGGCTTGAAAAAAACGAGCAAATGCGAAAAGAAAACGAGTTTAAACAAGCAGCCTTTGAAGCGGACAAAGACTACAAGCAAAAAAGCCTAGATTTGCAAAATAGACAGCTTAACATAGCCGAGCAAAAATTACCCGCTGAAATTAAAGAAATCCAAGCAAGTGCGAGGCTTAAAGGTGCTAATGCGTGGAATATCAATGAAAATACAAGTCAGCAGGTTAAGGACAATAAATTTGTCAATAAAATCAAAGAGGACGAGCAAAAAGCCACACAAGAGCAAAAGCAAAATCCGCAAAATACTCCACAGCCTCAAAATAAAGGTATTTTTGGGGTGTTTAATTATGCGTTAAATAAAATAACAGCTAACAAATCAAATCAAAACGACAAATTTTTCAATAGACAATAAGGCTTAAAATGGGTGCATTAGTTACGCAAAGCAGTTTAAACACACAACTTAACGAGAAAAAAGAGCAGAATTTAAACCTTGATTTGCCTCAAAATCTAGCGGACAATATCGCTAAAACGCCACAAGTAAGCGTTTTTGATGATGAGGAATATAAAAATAAAATTACAAATTATCAAACAACTGATAATGATAAATACTTTGCCCTTGCCTTAGGCGAGGAGCTTGAAAACGCTTTAAAGCAAGGGTATAGTAAAAAAGAAATCATCGCAGGGCTTAAAAAAAGCGAACTTTTAGCTAATGATACGCAAAGCATAAGGGCGTTAGACGAGCTTTCAAATTACGATGATGAAATACTTTTTGACAATCTTTTAAGCGTAAGTAATTCTTTTAAACCTAAAAGCGAGGCGGATTTAAGAAAGGAAAAAATCGCTCAATTAGAAGCGGAAAAAGAAGCGTTAAGAAGTGGCGGTGTGCCTTTTGGCGACACAGCAGAAGCAAAGCGTTATGCTAATGTTTTAACCGAACTTGACAGCTTTAAAGAAAAGAAATTTAACAATCTCAAAGACACGAGCAAAAGTGAAGCAGAAGTCAAGGACAAAAGTTTTTTAAAGGCTATTGATAGAAGTTTAAAGCAGAGTTTAGAAAGGACTTCTAGCATTGTTTTTGGGCGTAATGATTGGCTACACAGCGAGGAGCAAGAAGCCTTAAAGCATAATATTAGAGAAAAGTTTATGCAAGGGGCTGATAAAGGTGATTTTAGCGAGGCTGAAAAGGCTTTTATGGCTGATGAAATGAAAAATTTACATTTGCAAAGAGCCACAGCCTTAACAGATACAAGCGAATTTAATTTAAAAAACCGCGCAGACAGCTTTAAAGGCTCTTTTGAAAATGATGAAAACGCCCTTTTTGACGAGTATTACAACGAGCAAAAGGCTTTACATTCAGCCTTTCAAAAAGAAAGCCGCAGCGATTTAAGCGAGGAAGAAGCTAGGATTTACGAGCGAAATGCTGGGATTAACACGCTTTTTGGCAATGAAGAAGAAGAGTTTCAAAGACAAAAAGAACTTTACGAGGCAAGTAATGTCATAACACCTCAAATGCAAAGACAAATAGCCTTTTTACAAAACATTCATCAGGGCAAAAGCTTACATAATAGCTTGTTTTTAAATGATGAAAAATTAAAGGCTGATTATGAAAACGCAGTTGATTTTATCGGTGCAAATTTAGGCTTTGATAGCGTGGGCTTTGATGATGAAAACAATAAAATGTATTTTATCAAAGACAATAAAGCCTATTTAGTCAATGAGGGCTTTTTTGATAATTTTTGGAACATAATGAAAGGCAATGCTGGAAGCATAGCAGGAGCGATAGCAGGTGGCAAGGCTGGGTATGATAAAGGCAAGGGTGCAAAGGGTAAGCTTTTAGGCTCAATGGCAGGAGCAGCAGTTGGAAGCTTTGTCGGTGCTGGGGCTGATACCTTGATGACTAATTATTTGCTTGATAGAGAAACTTCTTTGCAGGAGTTTTTAGCCCATAGCATTGAGGAGGGGGCTTTAAGCATAGTTGGCGATGTCGCAGTTTTGGGCTTGGGTAAAGGCATTCGCTATGTCTCTACAAATGGACTTAAAAAGCCTATGCAAAAGCTTGGGAGTTTTGTTAGTAATATTACTGATTACAGCCCTATACTTAACACTTTTAAGCATTTGCCTGACCAAAATTTCAAAGCCGCACAAGAGTTAATAGACAAAAGCTTTACACAAGCACAAAAAGACGAATTAAGCGACTTTTATGCTAAATTTGGCGGTAAGCTTGGCATTGATGAGAGTAAATTTTTAGAAAAAGAAGCGGATTTTTTAGCTAAAAAATATGGCGAGGATAGCTTTTTAGCAAGGGCTACTAAAAGCACGAGCGAATTTTTAAATCTCAAAAGCCTCAAAGACAAGCAAAATAATCTTATCGCACTTATACGCAGTGATGAAAAAGGCACAGCATTAGCCTTTATGCTTGAAGCGGCTAAAAACAGCCCCGAAGTTGCAAGAAATTTAAAAAATGTGCTAAATCTAACCACAGCACAGCTTAAAAACAATTTAGACAATTTAAATCTTAACAAAGGCGACATTAAGCAGATTTTTGACAAAATAGAAAAAGGCACAAAAGAAAGCTACGAGGAAGCAATTAGCGGTATTTTATCTAAAATTTATGATGAAAAATACATTACACACATTGATAAAGCACCATTTGAAAACTTGATTAAAAATCTACAAAATGAAAACACACTTTTAAGCGATGCGGACAAGCTTATTTCAAAAAACATTCTAAACGCCCTTTTTAACGAAAAAGGCGTGAATTTCACACAGCTTAATAATCTTAATAAAAATCTCAACAGCTACATTAAACAAATAAACGACCCAAATTTGCAAAGCTATTTAAAAAGCAGCTTGCAAAACGAGATTAAAACAGCGATTAAAACAGGCATTAACGACATTTTTTCACAAAACAAAACAGCCTATATCAAGGCTAAAAATCTTTATGAAAACGCCCTTGCTGATTATAAGGATATGAAAACACTTTTAAAAGAAGTGGATAATTTAAAAATAAGAGATAAGGCAAGTAGCGAGGAAAAGCTAGTCGATAATATCTTAAAATTCACAAAAGGACAAGGCGAGGGGGATTTAAGCAATCTTTCACGCCTCAAACAAGGGCTAGGCGATGATGATAAAGCCATTTTAGAAATGAATGTTTTAAATAGGGTTTTTGAAAAATCCTTAATCGAAAACACCACGCTTGATTTAATGGTATTTGATAGTAAGAAGTTTTTAGACGAGCTTGACAAGATAAAAGGTAATTTTGAAAGCAAGGAAGCGGGTCAGTTTTTAGAGCAAGTCAAGGGCTTTAATAAGCTTTTTAACCAAGATGCTGAAATAGCAAGGGCATTTAAAAACTCACTCACTCAAAAAGAGGGTGCAAACATAGCCACTTCTTTGCAAGGTAAGGCACAACAAGCGGTGATTAAAGTGCTTTGGGAAAACATTATAAGGCTTTTAGGAAAAATACCATTTTTACCAGCTTTTAATGAAAAGGTGCAAGGTGCGGCACTTCGTTATCACATTACCCACGCTTTAAAAAGGGCAGTTACCATACAGGACTTTAAGGACATTTTGCAAAAATCGCTCAAACAAAGCCAGTTCAATAACAAAACAAAAGAGCTTATTAAGGACTTTAACGCCCAGCTTGATGAGAGTATAAAAATCGCTGATGATTTAGGCAAGATGAGCGATGATGAGCTTTTAAGAGCTGAAATGAAAAGGGTTTATAATGTAACTTACAATGGCAAAAATGCCGCATTGATTTTTAAGGACATTGAAAACATTGACGAAGCCATCTTATACGCACAGGGCAATAGAAATAAAGGTGCAAAGCACATAAGACTAGAACACAGCAAAGATGAAGCACAAAAGGGCTACATTACACCGCAAGAAATAACACATTTAGGACAAAACATAAGGAAGTTTTTACAAAACAACGAGCCTTTTATAGATAAAAATGGGGCTAGGGTTTATGAATGGCAAGAAAATGGTGTAAATTTTAGAGTAGTTGTTAATGATTTGCAAGAAGTTAGCGGAACAAACTCTAACCTTGCCTCCGCTAACGAGGAAATTATAACATTTTACAGCGATAGAAATGTAAATGAAAAGATGAATTTTAAAAACTCTAATCTACAAGAAAACACCGCACAAGAAACGCAAAAAAGTGTTTTAAAGGCTGATGATGAAGCTTTGAAGGATACTCAAAAGGCTGATTTACAGGGTGAAAGCGTAGAAACAAAGATAAAAGATGATTTAGAAGCTGAAAAAGTCGGGCAAATAGCAGACCAACACTCTGCCCCATTGCCCGATAATGAAAATTTAGCACAAAATGCCTTAAAATTAGATAAAGCTCAAATGGATTTAGAGAAAAATATCAATGTAGATGATTTAAACGCCGAACAATTAGGCATTTATGAAGTTTTAACAGGCAAAAAAGATAAAATCGTTTTACAAGGAAAAGATATTAACGATTTATACGAGCTTGAAGCTGGAAGCAGAACAGCAGGGGCTAAAAAAATACTCATTAAACACGCAGGGCTTGAAAAAACAGGCGGCGTAAGCAATGATGAACTTTTGAATATGATGAAAGTTGTAAGACAGGGTGATTTAAACGAGCAAAGCTTATCAAAACACGATAATTTTATACGCTATGCTTATGATTTAGAGGAAAATGACACTAAATTGCGTTTAGTTGTCGAGGAATACAACGATGGAAAAAAGGTATTTGATTTTTATAGCAATAGGAATTTTACACCAAAAGAAAATCAAGCACAAAAATATCAAAGCGTAGAAACAAAGATAAAAGATGATTTAGAGAAAAATCAAGCACCGCAAAAAGCAGAAAATTTAAGCTCAAAAGCAAGTAAAACATTAGGTAAATTTTTTGATTTGCAAGGAGCAACAAATAAATTTAATGAAAAAGCGTTTTTTTATTTTGGAAAATATAGCAATGGCGATTTAATAGATTTTTTCACCGCAAAAGATTTATTAGAAAATTTAGACAAATACAAGCTAGAAAAAGAAGTGGAGCAAGAATTAAAAGAATACTTCACAAGTCGTTTAAAACAGCACGATTTAGACTATTTACAAGATAAAATTAAAGAGCAAATTCAAAGAGATAAAGACTTAATTAACAAGCTTGAAAATAAAGTAAAAGAAGCACAAAACAAGCCAGATAAAGAACATTGGAAAAGCTATATTGAAAGCGATTTGCATAACATTGAACTAACAAAAAAAGACATAGATATGCACGAACAAAAGCTTAAAGAGCTTGAAAATCTTAAACAAGGCAAGGAC
>CAZSMF010000057.1:0-8217 GCA_964607975.1 uncultured Campylobacter sp.
ATGCGATTATAATACAAATAAGATAAAATTTAGCTTAAAATAACAAGTTTAAAAAACCCTCATAAATTCACCCTTTCATCACATTTTTTCAAAAATTTTACAATTTCTTTAAAATTTAAGTTTCTTTTAAGGGGGGGGGGGCATTATACTTTCACTAACTAAATGTTTTAAGCTTTTTGAGTGAAAAAGGTTGATGTCATATTAACTTTTCATTGTCATACTGGCACCCCTTGTCATACTGACTATTTCTTGTCATACTGAGCGAAGCGAAGTATCTTGTAAAAACAAATGTCGCCACACAGTCTTTGAGATTCTTCGCTACGCTCAGAATGACTTAGTAAAAGCGGTATAACAAGGAAAAAAGTCAATACAACAAAATAATTCAATATGCCATTAAAGGCAAAACAAGCCAAATTCAGCTTGTTTTTTTGACAACCTTGACTTTGTCTATGGCATTGCCGTTCATTTTCTTTACTTCATAGTGGCAAAGTTCGTCCTCAGTCCTATCGCCAACCACAGGCAAACGCCCCAAAAGGTTAAACACATAGCCACCTATGGTTACTTGGTCTAAATCCTCTGGGTAGGTGATGATTAAAAGCTCCTCGACCGTTTCAATGTCGCAACGCCCCTTGAATTCAAAGATATTTTCGGCAAGTTTTTTGTAGTTTTCGTCCTTATCATCGTGCTCATCGTTGATGTCCCCAACGATTTCTTCCATAATGTCTTCCATAGTGATAAGCCCCGCTGTGCCGCCGTATTCATCAACCACCAAAGCCGTGTGCGTTCGTTCTTTATTCATACGAATGAGTATTTTAGAAATGCTGACATTTTCAGGCACTAAAAACATAGGACGCACGAATTTACTCAAATCCTTTTTGCCGTTGGTGATTTCGTTTTTCATCAAGTCTCTAATGTGAATCATACCCAAAATGCTGTCTTTTGAATCGTCAATGTAAGGAAACCTCGTGTGCTTATGTTCGCTTACTATTTTCATATTTTCTTCATAGCTTTTGTTTTTATTCAAGCAAATCATATCCTTGCGTGGTGTCATCACTTCTTTGGCGACTATGTCGCTAAAATCCACAGCATTGCGGATAATTTCCGTTTCAAATTCGTCCAAAACACCGCCCTTTTGGCTCTCACTAGCGATAATCTTAATTTCCTCTTCCGAAAACGCCGCCTCACTTTCATTTGTCGCCGCTTTCACGCCGATGAGCTTTAAAGATACAGCCGCAAGGAAGTCAAAGGTTTTAATGAGGGGCAAAAACAACACCCAAAAGATATGCAAGGGACGAGCCACCCAAAGCACGATTTTATCCGCCATAGCTATGGCAATGCTCTTTGGCACTAATTCCCCAAGCACCACATGCAAAAGTGTGATGAGAGAAAAGGCGATGACAAAAGAAATGGTGTGAAGTAAGGTTTCACCAAGTCCAAAAGGGACAAGCCAATACGCTAAAAGCCTAGCAATAGCAGGTTCGCCTATCCAACCCAAAGCCAAAGAACTGATAGTAATGCCTAGCTGACAAGCACTCAAATAAGTATCGAGTTTAGAGATGATTTCTAAGGCTTGTTTGGCGTTTGGTTTTTTTTCTTTGACGAGTTGTTCGAGTTTTGAATGACGCACCTTGACTATGCTGAATTCAGAAAGCACAAAAAAACCATTCAAAAGCACGAAAACGAAAGCGGTAAAAATCATAAAAGTAGAGTATCCTGCATTGATTGCAGGGGGAATCTGGCTGGGGTCCAAAAAAGCTCCTTTGAATTTGAAATTGCATAATTATAGCAAAAATTTGATAAAAAATTTTATTTTATCAAATTTTTAGCTTTTAAAAATGCCTCAAATACCGCTTATACAGGCAATACACGGATATTTGGGCTAAGCTCTTCTTGGAGTATGCTTTCTATGGCGTAAAGCGTTGCCCCACTTCCACTCGAACAACCGCTGCACGCACCCAAATAGCGTATATACACATCGATATTATTTTCGCTTTTTTGAATGTCAATCACCTCTAAATCTCCGCCATCACTATGCAGCATAGCCCGAACTTCGCTATCAAGCACGGCTTCAACAGCCTTTAACTGCCCTACCATAGTCATTTCATCAAAATTCGCATTGCTTTTAGCGGCGTTTTGCAGACGCTCTTTTTCCATTTCAGCCCTAGTTTGAGCCAAAATATCCACAAGATAATAATCCCTTTTCTCGTGTCCTCCTGCCTTTACACAGGACTTGCAAAAAGCTCCTGCTTTGGTGTATTGCGTGATTTCCTCCACAGAATGCAAGTCATTTAAGCGAATGACTTCTTTTATCGTGCCTAGCGATACTCTTGCACACTCACACACTATGATTTGGTCTTCAAAACTTGCCGCATCTACGCCCTTATATTGAGCCGCAGCTTGTTTAATCACATCATAAGCCATTACCGAGCAGTGCATTTTTTGCGGTGGCACAGCTGGGACATCAGGATTATCACGCATTGCAAATTCCACATCTAAATTGGTGATTTTCACCACTTCATCAATGGTTTTTCCTATACAAAGCCCAGCCATAGTATCACTACTTGCAATAGCCGTCCCACAACCAAAGCTCTTAAATTTAGCATCTTTTATAATGTCTGTTTTTTCATCAACAAGCCAATAAAGCCTCACCGCATCGCCGCAGCTTTCAGCTCCAAAATCAGCCACAATGAGCTTTGTATTTGTCCTTTTAGCGTCCTCTTCTGTAAATTCACCCATATATTTTGGATTATTCATCGCATTTTGGACTTTTTGAGAATACTCGTCCCAAATTGAACCGCCTATTAAATTACTCTTTCCCATTTCTTTTCCTTTCTAATGCCCTTTTGGCACATAAGCATAGGTGCTTGATATAGCACGAAGCCTTTTTGTTGCATTTTTGATTTGCTCGCTTGCATAATCAATTTCCTCTTCTGTATTAAACCTTGATAAAGAAAGCCTTAACGCCGTATGAGCCAAGTCGTTTTCTGCTCCTATGGCTTGCATTACGGGATTGCTTTCTAAATCCTCACTCGCACAGGCTGAACCCGTGCTTGCGGCTATGCCATTTTGATTTAAATCCCAGAGCATAGCCTCACCCTCAACCCCTCTAATACTCGCTAGAATGGTATTTGGCACTCTATTTTCCCTCGCACCCACCACAGAGGTATCATCAAGGGCAAGTATGGAGTCTTCAAGCTTATCTCGCAGTCTTTTGATGTGGCTGTCCTCATAATCAAGCATTAAATTTGCTATCCTTAAAGCCTCACCCATAGACACTATACCAGCTACATTAAGCGTTCCGCTCCTACGCCCACTCATTTGTTCGCCTCCGTGCAAAAGTGGTGTTAGCTCAATACCCTTTTTAATGTAAAGTCCGCCCACTCCTTTGATTCCGTGAAATTTGTGAGCTGAAAAACTTGCAAAATCGACATTTACCTTTTGCAAATCCACCTTAATTTTCCCCACAGCCTGAGTCGCATCGCTGTGAAAAAATGCACCAAATTCGTGCGAAAGCTCTGCCATTTCAGCCACAGGAAAAATCATACCCGTTTCGTTATTCGCCCACATAACGCTTACCAAAGCTGTTTTGTGCGAAATCACCTTTCTTAAATCCTCCACAGAGCATAAGCCCTCGTTATTGATTGGTAAATCAATGACTTTGACACCAAGCTTTTCTAAAAATTTAGCCGCCGCACTCACTGCTGGGTGTTCTACGCCTGAAATGATAACCTCATTTCTTTCTTTGTCCTTAATATAGTCAAAATACACGCTCTTAAACACCCAGTTAATGCTCTCGGTGGCACAGGAAGTGATGATAATATCATCTTTTTCATTTGCGTTCAATCCTGCATAAAGCTTATCCATAGCCTCTCTTAATGCTTGATGCGTAGCACTTCCCCATTGGTGCAAGCTGTTTGGATTGCCATATTTTTCAAGTAAAAATGGTTTCATCAGCTCAAAAGCCTGTGGTTCAAGCATTGTCGTGGCATTGTTATCTAAATATACTTTCATTTTTCCTCTCTTAATGATAAAATTAGGCTCAAAATTTAATGAGATTTATTTTATCTTTTTAAATACGCCAAAAATAATAACACAAAATTCTAAAAATAAGTTAATGTTATGCAAAAAATAATATTTTCTTGTGAAATGAAAATTATATCACATTGCTTTACATTTGACGAAAAATTTACATAAATTTACGCAAATTTTGCGTTAAAAATCTGCATTTGTGTTATAATACTTTTGCTAATTTAAATTTTTCGTGAAGGAGATACTATGAACTTAGTTAAACTCAGTTTAGTTGCAGCTCTTGCTGCTGGTTCTTTTTCGGCACTTAACGCTAAATCGTTAGAAGAAGCGATTAAAAATGTCGATGTGAGCGGTTTTGCTAGATACCGCTATGATTCAATGTCTTGGGACAAAGACGGCTACAAAAACCTTACCGCAGGTGCTAATGCTGTTAATTACCAACAAAAACACCGATACAGAGCGTTTTTAAACACCTCATTTGGCGTGGGCGATAATTTCAAACTCTACGGACAATTGATGTATAACAACGACACTAATGGTGGATTTGATGAAGGCACACAAACCAAAAAAGAAATCGTGCTTAAACAAGCCTATTTTTCTTATGATTTAAAAGATGCTGGTTTGAGTTTTGTGCTTGGACGCCAATCACTTGGCACGATTTGGACTGAGGATTTAACGGGAATGACGGCTAAAATCCTCTTTACCCCAGCTGACGGGCTTACCATAGCCGCTTTTGCAGTCGATAGCATAGAGGGTGCGGATACGACTGATGAAACAACGAAAGCAGTTGATGGTTGGCAGGTTGGCGATACTGATGCAACGAATTTTCAAGCTTATCTTGGTGGAAAAAATAAAGATGCTCGAACGCTCACCAAAAGACTTTACAGAGAAAATATGTATGGTGTGGCGGTTTTGGCTAAATTTGGCGGACTTGACGCTCAAATTTGGGGAAATCACTGGGACAAAACGGCGACTTTATACGCTGTAAATCTCAACTACAAGCTGAATTTAGGTGGTGCAGATAGCATAGGCATTAAGGCAAGTTATCTTGGCAATGTGCTTGATGGCGTTTTGAAAAATGACGCAAATACAGAAACTACGAAATATGGCAAAATGCTTGGCAATGGTAATCTTGGAGATTTAAGAGTAAGTGCTAAAATTTCGGGCTTTGACGCTCAACTTGGCGGAATTTACTTTGGACAAAAAGATAAATTCACAATCAATACCTTGGAGGGTTTAAGCGGCATAGGAGCAAATGCCATAGGACGCGAAATTCTTTATCAAAGAGGCTCTTGGCTACCACTTGCTTACGGACAAAGCCTTTATGGCTATGTTGGAGCAGGTTATACCTTACCAGCTGATGTAAGACTTGGGGTGCAAGGCGTCTTTGGCGAAACCTCAAATGACGCAAAAGGACAAGCTGACAGGGGCATAGGGCAAAAAATGGAACTTGTCGCTGAGGCAAACTATAAAGCCACAAAAAACCTCAACTTCTTGCTTTGGTATTCTTACCTTACAAGCAAGGCTGATGAGGGAAAACCTGACAATGTCGCTAATCCAAGCACATACAGCGACATCACAAGCACAAAAAGCACTGTGCGTTTTGAAGCGGTGTATAGATTTTAATCTTTGCTCTTAAACAAGCTGTGAATGCAAATTCACAGCTTTTTCTTGTTAATTCTTTTAAAATTTGGATAAATCTAACATTACCACAGCCATAGCAAAGCCTCCATCGTGGGCTATGCTTAAAGCAGCGTTTTTAATGTTAAAATGCTGGTGAATTTTGGGGCTGAATTCAAGTTTTGGAGCGTTTTTGCTGTCTTTTTTGATGATAATATCTAAAAAGCCACATTCCTCGCAAATGCCTACGCCCAAAGCCTTACTCGCTGCTTCTTTTGCCGCGAAAAATCCCGCTATGGTAGCAGGATTTTTAATGAGTTCTTGTTCGTCTTGATTTAAAAACTTGTCTAAAAAATTTCGCCCATAACGAGCATAAATTCTTTCCACCCTTGAAATAGCGACAATATCACAGCCTATCATTGCACGACAAAGTCAGTAAAATAGATATTTTTCACAAAGCCGTCTGTTAAAACTTCGTTGATTTTGCCGACAAGCTCGTCTTTTAAACGCTCTTTGCCTTTCGTAGTGCTTACTTCTTCAAAGGTTTTTGAAGTGAGCGTTCGTATGATGACATCGCGAATGAGGGGCATTTTTTTGTCAAGCTCAGGTTGCAATAAATCCGTATTTTGTTCAAGCTGCATAGTGCATTTAACATATCTTGCCCCGCCATCACTGAGTAAGTTTAAGGTGAAACTTTCCAAAGGATACATAGGACCGATATTTGCATAATCACTGCCCCTTTGTGTCGCTGTGCCATTATTTGCTCTTTGCGTTTGTGCAGCGTTTGGCTGGACGTTATTTGTAGCTGGGGCGTTATCTTCTGGGCTTTGAAGCATTAAAAAGCCTATCATTCCAACCACAGCAAGTAATAAAACAAATAAAAAAATAACAATCACAAGGACTATCGAGCCGCCTTTTTTGCTTGATTTTTCCTCTTTTTCTTCTTCTGCCATTTTTCACCTTTCTTATAGAAAATTTAAAGAAATTTTTGTAAAATTGTAGCAAAAATTTGTCAATATCCAAATTTTTAAACACAATTTTAAAGGAAAGTTATGCTTGATGTGATTTTTAGAGAATACGACATTCGCGGACTTTATGGCTGTGAGCTTAACGAAAAAAGTGTCAAAGCCATAGGCTATTTGCTGGGGCTTAAAATGCTTGAAATGGATTGTAAGAATGTAAGCGTGGGCTTTGACGCTCGTTATAGTGCTGATGAACTTTTTGCTTATTTGGTAAGCGGTTTAAACAAAGCGGGTATTAAAATCTATAATCTGGGGCTTGTGCCAACTCCGCTTGGGTATTTTAGTCTTTATGAGGGTGAAAAATTTGACGCAAATATTATGATAACAGGCTCACACAACCCAAAAGACTACAACGGCTTTAAAATCACCATAGGCAAAGACAGCTTTTTCGGGGCTGAGCTTAAAGCCTTTGGTAAGCAGGTGCAGGACTTTTTAACTCGCAATGAAAGCATAGATGATGATGTAACTTGTCAAAATTATGATATATTAAGCCTTTATGTGAATTTTATGAGTGAGCAATTTAAGGCTTTAAAGGGCTGGGACTTTGAATTTGGCATAGATTGTGCAAATGGTGCAAGTGGCGTTGTGATAGAACCCTTGATGAAAGCTTTGAATTTAAAGGCTGAAATTTTATTTGCCAAACCTGACGGGCAGTTTCCAAACCACGCTCCGGACCCGACAGAGGCTCAAAATTTAAAGGCTTTGCAAGATAAACTCAAAGAAAATCCTCGCCTTAAAATCGGCTTTGCCTTTGACGGAGATGCCGATAGAATGGTGGCTTTAAACACTAGACATATCTTTTGCGGCGATGAGTTGTGCTATTTGTTTGCAAAAGACATTCCAAATCCTCGTGTTTTGGGAGAGGTGAAATGCTCGAAAAATCTCTTTGATGAGGTGGCGAAATTTGGCACGGCGATAATGGGAAAAACGGGGCATTCAAACATTAAAAAGATGATGAAAGAGCTAAACATTGATTTAGCTGCTGAGGTGAGTGGACATATCTTTTTCAAACACCGATATTTTGGCTATGATGATGGAATTTACGCCTTTTTACGCACTTTGGAGCTGATACACAAGGGCTTTGATTTAGAAGCGATGATAGAGGACTTGCCAAAACTCTACACGAGCGAGGAGGTAAAAATAGCCGTGAGTGAGGAGGAGAAATTTGAGCTTGTCGAGGCTTTTAAGGAGGCTGTAAAGGCTGGTAAATTAGAAGGCGTGCAAAATTTGTGCGAGATAGACGGCGTGAGAATGGACTTTGGCTTTGGCTGGGCTTTGTTAAGAGCTTCAAATACAAGCCCTTACCTCATCACTCGCTTTGAAGCACAAAGTTTAAAACAGGCTCAAAATTTACAAGAAAGGGTTTTTGCTTTGTTTGAGGGGTGTAAAGCATCTCGTTTGGGGTGAAAAGGGTTTTAGAAGTATTTCATTTGCTTGGGCTAAAAAGGGGAACGCAAACTCCCCATTTGAATTTCAAGTGAGCTTATAGGGTATTTTTGCTTAATGTAAGATAAATTGGCTTGAATTTTGTGGGTATTTTACTTTT
>CAZSMF010000058.1:0-8109 GCA_964607975.1 uncultured Campylobacter sp.
TGCTTCTATGAAATGTGAATTTTCTTTCAAAAAGACTAACTCCACCACGCCCATTGGACCATTGCGGTTTTTGCCGATGATGAGTTCGGCTTTTTCCTCTCTTGGATTGGGGAAAAAGGTTCTTTTATATTCTTTACCCTCAGCCTTTGCCTTGCTTTCCTTTTCTTTTTCCTCTTGCTCCCTATACACATCATCTCTATACACGAAAAGTATGGTGTCTGCGTCTTGTTCTATCGCCCCACTTTCGCGTAAATCGCTTAACATTGGACGCTTATTTGTCCTACTTTCCAACGCTCTGTTAAGCTGCGAAAGAGCGATAATGGGAATTTCAAGCTCTCTTGCTAAAAGCTTTAAACCTCGCGAAATTTCACTTACTTGCAAATGCCTTTCGCTAAAACTGCTCTGGCTTGTCATCAAGCCTATGTAGTCAATCACGCAAAGAGATATTTCATTGCTAGGATTTTGCTTTTGCCGTCTTAAAATGGCTCTAATGTCCGTAATACTCGCATAGCCGCTATCATAAATAAACAATTTTTTCTTTCTGTATTCCTCACAAGCATCGCCCATTCTGCCCCACTCATCATCGTTTAAATCCGCACTTAAAATTCTTTGCAAAGGAATGGAGGTTTTAGCAGATAAAAGCCTTTGCATTATCTGCACGGCAGGCATTTCTAGCGAAAAAAGCACCACGCCCTTGTTCTCACGCAAGGTTTTTTCAACGAAATTCAGCCCCATTGAAGTCTTACCCATACCCGGACGCGCAGCGATGATGATTAACTCTCCGCTTTTAAAGCCCTTAATTTTATAATTAAGCTCATTAAAACCCGTATCAAGCCCGACTATGCCTTTATGCTCGTTTTCTTTAATCTTTTTAAATTCCTCCAAAAGCTCAGCAACTACTATTGGCATATCTTTGATATTATGGGCTTTTGCTGTGCTTGTGAGGTTAAAAAGCTCTTGTCCTAACTCATCAGTTATTTCATAGACGGGCTTGTTTTCGTTGATTCTTGCAGGCATAGTATGGGCTAAATCAAGCAAACGCCTTTTGATTGATTTTTCTTTTAATTCTTGGGCGTATTTTGGCACATCGACAATAGCCGTAGTCGCTAAAATCTCATTTAACACATTTTCATCGATTTTTTTGTGTTTTTTAATAAAAGTTAAACCCACAGGCTCATTTGCCTTTACACAAGCAGCAATGGCGTTAAATATATCTTGGTGAGCCTTTAAAACAAAGTCTGTGGAGCTAATCTTATCCTCAATGCTATTATAAGCGTCCTCGCTGTAAATACACGAGCTTAAAATAGCCCTTTCTAAATCCAAATCAAAATGCTCCTCAACCCTCATCGTCTAACTTTCCCTACTCTTTGCTTCATCTTCAACCTCTTGCAAAAATCGCTCGACAAGCTCATTTTCTTTGAGCTTTGCCACCACTTCGCCGTGCCTGATGACTAGCCCTTGATTTTTACCAAAGGCAATAGCCACATCAGCACCCTTTGCCTCGCCAAGTGCATTAACCACGCAGCCCATTACGCTTATGTTTAATGGGGCTTTAATGTGTTTTACCTTGCTTTCTACTATCTCAATAGCCTTAATCAAATCGCTTTGAATTCGCCCACAAGTAGGGCAGGAGATGATATTTACTCCGCTTTTTTGCACCCCGCTATCTTGCAAAATCGCCTTTGCCACGCGAATTTCCTCTTCAAGCTCACCCGTCATCGACACACGCAAGGTATCGCCTATACCCTTTAAAAGCAAAGTTCCAAGTGCGATAGAGCTTTTTATAGTGCTGTGAAATTTAGTCCCCGCTTCCGTAACGCCTAGATGAAAAGGATATTCACAAAGCGGACGCAAACGCTCATAAGCTTGTATGGTTTTTTGAGCGTCTGAGGTTTTCATCGAAATTTTAATATCGCTAAAATCAAAATCTTCAAGCAGCTTAATGTTATACAAGGCACTTTGCAGCATAGCCTCGACATTGTAGCCGTATTTGTCGCTAAAATGCTTTTCTATGGAGCCGTGATTGATGCCTATGCGTATGGGAATGTTCCGTGCTTTACACGCTTTGACGACTTCTTTTACATTTTCTTTGCTGCCTATATTGCCCGGATTTATCCTCACTGCGTCTATGAATTCAGCACAAAATACGGCTAGTTTGTGGTTAAAATGTATGTCAACCACCAAAGGCAAAGGGCTTTGTGCCTTTATCTCTTTTAAAGCACGAGCATCAGCCATATCCAAACAAGCCAAACGCACAATGTCCGCTCCTGCAAAATACAAACGATTGATTTGCTCCAAACAGCCTGAAATATCACGCGTTTTCGTATAAAGCATTGATTGAACCGATATGGGTGCATTACCGCCCACTAATACAGAGCCTATTTTGATTTGCTTGGTTTTTATTCTCTCATAACTCATTTTGTAACTTTTTTGAAAATTGATATGCCATTGTAGCGAATTTTTCTAACAAAAATTCAAACACTACTAGGCTTTCATTTTCTGCCTAATCAAAGCAAACAAGGCGAGTAAAAAATTCACCAAAGCAAGAGCAAAAACACTCAAAGGAATGCCGTTGCTATCGCCACTTGCATAAGAGTGCAAACCGCTTAAAAAATAATTCACGCCAAAATAAGTCATCAGCATTACAAAAAAGCCTATTGAAGTCCCGCAAAAAAGGACAAATGCTGAATTTAAACAAGGCACAAAACGAGCGTGAAGCACGAGCATAAAGACGACAATTAAAATTAAACTCCAAGTCTCCTTAGGGTCCCACCCCCAATAACGCCCCCAGCTCTCATTCGCCCAAATTCCGCCCAAAAATGTGCCTATGCTTAAAAGCACCGTGCCTAAAATCAGCACAATTTCAGTTAAAACGGCTAAATTTTGTGTGCTATTTGTGCGACAAATCAAGGCGATAAACCCTGCTAAACTTGATAAATACGCCATTACAAAAAAGGCATAACTTGCTGTTATGGTGCTTACGTGAATATTAAGCCAATAGCTTTGAAGCACCGGTATGAGCGGGGTAATTTGTGGGTCCATAAAGCCTAAATTAGCCACGCACAAGATAATACCCACGCCAAAAACGCCAAGTGCCAAAAAGAGCAAATTTCGACTCAACACAAGGGCTAAAATCGCCAAAACCAAAGCAATCAAAAGCATTGACTCATAAGCATTGCTCCACACAGCGTGTGTGCCGATAAACCAACGCAAGGCAAAAGCAAAACAAAACAGCATAAAGCTGATGATGAAAAGAATTCGTATTGAGGATTTAAATTTTAGGCTAAATTCGCGTTTTAAAGCCGTGTAAGATAAAACGCAAAGCAATAAAAATACGCCAAAGACAAGATAAAATTTACCCAAATTCGCAAAGGCATCGCTATCAAGCAAGACATTTTCCGCCCAAAGCGTGAAAGCACTTGGCATTAAAGAAGCTCCATTTTCTACGCCATAGCTTTTAAGCTCACTTAAAGCCTCATTTGCCTTACTAAAATCTCCACTTTCCACAGCCTCTGCCAAAGCGTTAAAATAATTTTCAAGCAAGGATTGTGCTTCGTTTGCCTCATTGGCGTCAAGGTTTTTTAAAGCCTCGCTTGGAGAAAGCCACTCCTCCTTTGTTTTGTTTGGAAAAATTCGCAAAACCTCAGCACGAGAGGTAGCAATCAGCAAATTCACCGCCTCATCAACGCTCACAATGTCTTTTTCATAAGCATTTTTTTTCATTTTACTTTGAGCGTTATTTAACTCATTTTGTAGTTTATAAACGCCGTCTTTATAGACATCTTCTACACAAATATAATCCTCTTTCGTGCCTATAAAGGCTTTCAACTCATCATTTTGCACGCGAATGAGTGGTATTTGCATAAATTCATCATAATAAAGCATAGCACCAAGCACTAATTCATTGTGTTTGAGTCCTAAAATTTTGCTTTTGCCACTGATTTTGTTAATTAAATCAAGGCTGAGTGCTGCAAAAGGCTTGACGCGTCCTTCATAGCTCAAAACCGGTATTTTGGCAAAATTCGCGGCGTGGGCTTTGAATTGGCTTGTATTGAGTTTGGCAAGAATTTCATTATAAGCGTTGTTTGCGGTGTTTGTTTGATTGTTTTCAGCCTGTAAAGGCATAGCGTTAAAGGCAAGGGCGAAAACAAAGACGAAACTTAATTTTTTACACAGGCTTAAAAAACGCCCTTTTGGTGCAAAAAGTGAGGCAAGAAGCCCTGCAAAAAAGATGAAATAGCCTATGTAGGTGATGACTTTGCCCGGGTCCTTGTTAATCGTAAAAAACGCCCCCTCCTTATCATCATCAAAAGAATTTAAAAATACCCTATACCCGTTAAAATCAGCGATTTGATTCATTGCTATGTGAGCTTGTGTGCTGGTATTGTTCTCTAAAAAAACGGCTTTTACGCTCATCGTTGAAGGATTGGTAGAACCGGGGTAATTTTCAAGTTCTAACGACTCCAAAAAGACAGCAAAAGGAAGTTTGATAAACCTCGCTCCCCAGCTTAATAAAACAGCATTATCACCAAAATTAAATTCACTCAAAGTTTCGTCAAAAAAATTCTGCGTCAAAGCCTTGCTTATGCTTTCATTGCCCTCACTGACATTGAGCTTTATCATAGGAAAATGGCTCACAGGCGGCATAGAGGGCTTAAATTCCTCGAATTTAATTTGCAATTCATCGCCATTTAGTCTTAAATTTTGCGGCTTAAAACCCTGAGTAATATCACCCGCAAAAAAACCAAGCGTTTTGGCGATAAAATTTGGAAAATAATGCTCAAAAAGCTCGGTGTAGTTATTAAACGGGGCGATGAAAATGGGAAAAAAACTCTGTTCTACTGAGCCATTTTTATCGCTAATAACGATGATATGCTGGTCTTGACTAATAGCTGTTGAGGAAAGCTGCCCATTTTTAAGATGTAAAGAGGCTTCAAAGCCGTAAAAACGAGTAATACCAGCTCCTATGATGATGAGTAAAATCGCACTATGAAAGGCAAAACTTGCTGGTTTTTTCCACAAGCGAAAACGAATGATAAGTCCGGCTAAATTCACAAAGATAAGCCCGTGCAGGACATTAAAAAATGTGGTGTTGTAAATGAGAATTTTAGCGTCCCACACTCCAAAGTCATTTTCCACAAAAGTGCCTATGGCACAGGTGCTTACATACACGACAAGCAAAATAAATGTGATGTAAAAATTAAAAAAATACTTCATCAAAGCCCCTTTAAATTTGATTTTCAAGCAATTTTTCAAGCCAAAGCTCTAAAAATTCGCTATCTACTATGCCTGATTTTTGCCAAACTATGCTGCCATTTTTATCTGCAAGTATGGTATATGGCGTGCCATCAACACCGCCTAATGCTTTATCCAAAATTAAATTTGGTGTGCCTGTGGCGATTTTATAATTGATATGAAAGTCTTTTTTGTATTGCTGCACTGCTTTTTCTTCTAAATCTTCCATTAAAATGCCTATAATTTCAATCTTTCCTTTATATTTATCATTCAAAATGCTCAACAGCTGGGCTTCTACCTTACAGGTTTCGCACCAAGAAGTGAAAAAAGTATAGATAATGGGCTTGTTTAATTGGGCGTAAATGGCGTTTTTATTAGCCCGAACTTCAAGTTTTCCACCCTCAAAAAAAACAAGGGCAAAAGGCTTTGAGCTGTCAATTTGTGTAATGTCAAATTCCTTTTGACAAGCCGATAAAAAACAGGCTAAAAACACTGATAAAATGAAATTTAAACCCTTCATCATCATTACTTTTTGTGAATTTAAAAGAATGATTATACTAAAAAAAACTTATATGCACTTGAAACAATTTTTAAACACTTTTTAAAGTGCTTTCAAAAGGCTTAATAAGTTCAAGTTAAGCTGAATTTGTGTATAATTTAGCCCTAAATATTAAGGACGCTCAATGAAATTCATTATCCTGCTTATTAGCACGCATAAATTCAAAGTCCTTGCCTTTTTGCTTTTAAGCATAATGACGAGTTTGCTAGGCGTTGGCACTTTGGCTTTTATCAACGAATATTTGCTTCAAAGTGGCGATGAAAACCGCTTTTACATTGCGTATTTTGCAGCACTTTTGCTGGTGTTTTTCGCAAGTTCTTTGTTTGTTGAGATTAGTTTAAGCATCTTTGGACAAAATTTCATCTTTAAAATGCAAAGAAAACTTGTCAAGCAAATCCTTGACAGCTCTTTTTTGCAGATTGATAAAATCAGCAAGGCAAAATTACTTGCAAGTTTAAATAACGATGTTCGCACCATTTCTTTTGGCTTATTAAGGCTGCCTGATTTTATACAATCTTTGATTTTAATCTGTGCGAGTAGCTTTTATCTTTATTTTCTTTCGCCTAAAATTTTTCTTTTCTGCTCCTTTTTCATTATGCTTTTATTTGCAATCAATTATCGTTTTATGATAAAAATTTATCATTATTTTAGACAATCAAGAAACAGCGATGATGCCTTGCAAAAAGACTATGAAAACATTATTGACGGACGAAAAGAACTTGCCCTAAATGCCTTTCGTGCCAAGCTTTATTATGAAAATGAATTTGAAAAACACGCCAAAGAAAAAAGGCATAATAACATTCAAAGTAGCATTTTTCAAAGCCTTTCAGGCAATTTCACTAACATAGGCTTTCTAGCTCTTGTGGGCTTTGAGTTTTATTTTTCCTTGCATTTTGGCTGGGCTAGTCTTGAAAACGCTACCACCATAGCCATAGCCATACTTTTTTTACGCACACCTTTAATGGCGGTAATGGGGGCGATTCCAACCCTACTAATGGCAAAAGTCGCCTTAGACAAAACCGAAAATTTAGACTTAAACGACTATAAAGAGGACTTTTGCCTTGCAAAATACCCAAATTCTTGGCATAGCATTCGTTTTGATAAAGTCAGCTTTCATTACGATGAAAAATTTGCTTTAAGCCCAACGAGCCTTGAAATTCACAGGGGCGAACTCATTTTTTTAATCGGCAAAAACGGCTCAGGCAAATCAACCTTTTCCTTGCTTTTAGCCGCACTTATAAGACCTGATTCTGGGGCGATTTACTTGGATAAAACGCCCATAAATGAAGAAAACAAAGCAGAGTATCGCTCCTTAATCACGGCTATTTTTAGCGATTTTCACCTTTTTACGCAAACCATTAACGATGAAGAATTTGCTAGTGAGGAGAAAATCAAGCGTTGGCTTGAAATTTTAGAACTTAACGATAAAACACAAGTTGCAAATAACCAAATCACCACAACCAAGCTTTCCACAGGGCAGAGAAAGCGTCTTGCTATGCTTATTGCCTTGCTTGAAGAGCGTGATATTTTGATTTTAGATGAATTTGCAGCAGACCAAGACCCTATTTTTAGGCGATTTTTTTATACAAAACTTCTACCTTTGCTTAAAAAAGAGGGCAAAACCATACTTGCCATAAGCCACGATGAGAAGTATTTTGATATGGCAGATAGAATTTTACTTGCTCAAAATGGCAAGATTAAGGAGCTTAAAGCCAAAGAGGGCGAGGATATTAAAGAAATGGCAAAGGATTTGGTTGAAAAATTTTAATCCCAAAAGAGCTGTTTTAACGAATTTTTAATATTTTATCTTTTTTAAGATTTTATTTTTATTTTTGTGCTACAATGGCACTTTTAAATCATCAAAAAGGATATGCAATGCAAAAACTACTCATTCTTGCTAGTGCTTTATTTTTCATCGCTTGTGGTGGCACAACGGCAAATCAAGCCCAAAATACAAGCGTAGAAAGCTCTGTAAAAAGTGCTGTTAAAGACAAAGCCGCTGAGAAGATAGATTCTTTCGTTGATAGCAGCGATGAAAACGCTATCATCAAAGAAGTTGTCAAAGCTAGTGCCAAGAAAAAGGCTAACGAAAAGATAGACGAGGCTTTTGATAAGGCAAAAAACAAGGCGACAAAAAAATAGTTCTCAATACCCTCTCCCAGATGACTGCGGCACAAGGTATCACAAGCTGCTCTGCTGTGTTCCCACCCTGAAGCTCTGTCTTAAAACACCTTTGCACAGGTCTGAAAAAGGGCGAGGGTATTATAGCAAATTATGCTTAAATTTGGCTTTTTTGATTTGAAAATGTTAATTTT
>CAZSMF010000059.1:0-5576 GCA_964607975.1 uncultured Campylobacter sp.
AAATGTCTAATGCTTGCATAAGCCCGAAATTTTGGTATTCGTTTTTGGTGGGGCGAAAAGACGCACAAAAGGTGAGTCTTTTTTCGGGGTTAAATTTCCAAGCCTTTTTCAAGTTTTCAATTTCGCCGTTAAGGTAACAAAGCAAAATATCAAGTTCTTTTGCATCCATATTTTCATCAATAGCAATGTTTTCAGGCACTGAAATTCCAAGAGTTTGGCAGCTTTGTTGTAAGATAGCATAATCAATAGCGTCAAAATAATACTTCGCTCCTATGTGATGACGCAAGCCTATGCAGTGATACTCCACGCAAATAACAGCTACGCCAAATTCTTTCACCACAAATTCAGCCAAATGCTCCTCATAACTTGCATACTCACTATCTCGAATGCCGTTAATAAAGAAAAACAAGGCTTTCATCTCTTTTTCATCATCAAAACTCACCTTAAATTCAAGCAAAGAATCTCTTTTAATGCCTAATTCCTCATCATCGCAGGATTTTATTTTATAGCTTTTTACTTGATACATAAGCTTCCTTTTAGTGATTTAAATGAGTGAATTTTAACCAAATTTTGCCTCAAAAATTTAAATTTTTTGAAAAAAATAGATATAATTTCACTTTTATAAGGCGTAAAATGTTTGATATTATCGTTATTGGTGGCGGACACGCAGGGATTGAAGCTTGTGGCGTAGCTGCTAGAATGGGTAAAAAAACCCTACTTTTAACCACACTCATCGAGCAAATCGGTGCTGCTTCGTGTAATCCTGCCATAGGTGGCTTAGCAAAGGGGCATTTAGTCAAAGAAATTGATGCTATGGGCGGATTTATGGGACTTATCACCGATGAGGCTGGAATTCAATTTCGCACCCTCAATGAAAGCAAGGGCGTTGCGGTGCGTGGAAGCAGGGCGCAAATTGATATGGATAGCTATAAAATCACGGCTAGAAATATGCTTTTTGCCCTTGATAATTTAGAGCTTTCGCAAGAACAAGTGCTTGAATTTATCATCAAAAATGACGAAGTGCTAGGCGTTAGAACGAATTTGCAAAATGAGTATTTTGCCAAAAAAATCATACTCACCACAGGCACTTTTTTAAGCGGACTCATACACATAGGACAAAGGCAAATTCGGGCTGGACGCGTGGGCGAAATGCCTTCTTATGAACTTGCTTCATCACTTAAAAGCCTACCTTTAAGCATAGGACGCCTTAAAACAGGCACTTGCCCCAGAGTTGATGCAAAAAGCATTGATTTTACGGCATTAGAGCTTCAAAATGGCGATGAAAACCCAAAGCCATTTAGTTTTAGGACGAAAAATTTCGCTCCAACTCAGCTTCCTTGTTACATAGCAAGGACAAGTAGCCTCACACACGAGCTGATTCGCCAGAATTTTTACCGCGCTCCGCTTTTTACGGGGCAGATTGAGGGCGTGGGTCCTCGTTATTGTCCTTCTATCGAGGATAAAATCAATCGCTTTGCCGACAAAGAAAGTCATCATCTTTTCATAGAACCGCAGACTAAATTTGCTACTGAGTATTATATCAACGGCTTTTCAACCTCACTGCCTTATGAGGTGCAGCTTGACGCCTTGCGTAGCATAAAGGGCTTTGAAAAGGCGAAAATAACGCGTTTTGGCTATGCCATAGAGTATGATTATATCGAGCCTACGCAGTTAAAGCACACGCTAGAAAGCAAGGCTGTGAAAAATCTTTATTGTGCGGGACAAATAAACGGCACAACGGGCTATGAGGAGGCTGCTGCACAGGGTTTTATGGCTGGAATCAACGCTGCATTGGCTATCGATGAAAAAGAGCCTTTTATTTTGGGGCGTGATGAGGCTTATATTGGGGTGATGATTGATGATTTGGTGATGAAAGGCACGAAAGAACCTTATAGAATGTTCACTTCTCGGGCTGAATACCGCTTGCTTTTGCGTGAGGAAAACGCTATTTTAAGGCTTGGGAAATATGGCTATGCGTTTAAATTATTGAGTGAGGCTGAATTTGCCTTTATCGATGAGGCTAAAAATACCATAGCACAGGGATTAGACTTTTTACTTCAAAGCCAATGGACGCCAAATTCAGCTAATAATGCCTTTTTAGAGCAAATTGATGAAGAGAAAATCAGCTCTCCTGTGAGTTTGCAAAAGATAGTCGCAAGGGCGAGTTTTACGGCTCAAAAGCTTCAAAAGCTTGATGAGCGTTTTGCAAAATTAAGCCCCTATCATCTTAATGAAATCGTTAATGAAGCGAAGTATTACCACTACATTGCTATGCAAAAGGCTCAAATTCAAAAGATGAAAGCTTTAAACGAGCTTAAAATCCCTGAAAATTTTGATTTTAAAGCAGTTTCGGGGCTGAGTAATGAGGTGGTGGAAAAGCTTACAAAAATGCGTCCTTTGACACTTTTTGCGGCAAGTGAGATTAGCGGTATCACCCCAGCTGCCCTTGATATACTCCAAATTTATCTTAAAACAAAAAAGCATAATGATATTTACATTAAAAAGCTATAATTGGGTTTAAAATTTAAGGTTAAGCGATGAGAAAAAAAGAGGAAAAGCCCTATAATATCATTATCCAAGCAGGTGGAAAAGGCACGAGATTAGAAGGCTTGACGCGTAATAAACCAAAATGCCTTGTGCCTTATGATAATTTGCCTATTATTTTTCATTTGTTTGAAAAATTTAAAGAGGCGAAATTTAGTATTATCGCTGATTATAAAATCGAAGTTTTAAGAAAGTATTTGGGAATTTTTGCCAAGCAGTATGATTACACCATTTTACACTCCAAAGAAGAAGGCACAGCATCAGGCATTAAAGAAGCGATTAAAAATTTTAGCGATGATGAATCTTTTATGATTATTTGGTGTGATTTGATTTTATCAAAAGAATTCACCCTACCACAAAGCAAAAATATCACCCCCCCCCCCAGCAATATAAACTCGTCTCTTGTTAATTATGTTGGCATTTCAGGTTCTTTTGAATGCCGTTACAGCTTTGAAAATCAGCAATTTATCCACAAGCCAAGCTTTGAAAACGGCGTGGCTGGTTTGTTTATCTTTGCAAATAAAGGTGTTTTGAGGGATATTCCCACAAAGGGTGAATTTGTCAAATGGCTTGCCACGCAAGATATTAAATTTAGCCCACTTGATTTAAAGGGTAGCAAGGAAATTGGCACTTTGCTCGTTTATAGTCAAACAAATCCCATAAACCTCACTCGTCCTTTTAATAAGATTGAATTCAAAGACAAACTCGTCATCAAAACCCCGCTCAATCAGCAAGGTGAGGCTATCGCTTGTAAAGAAATAGCGTGGTATGAGTTTGTCTGCAAACTCGGCTTTGACAAAATCCCACAAATTCACTCTTTCAAGCCCCTAACGATGAAAAAAATCGCAGGGAAAAATATACACGAATACGAATGCTTATTATTAAGCCAAAAGAAAGAGATTTTAAGCCAAATCATCAACGCCCTTAATACTCTGCATAGCCTCACTTCGCCAAAAAAGGCAAATTTCAAGGACAGCCAAGAAACTTACATTGACAAAACCTTTGATAGATTAGCCCAAGTTGAAAAGCTCATTCCCTTCGCTCAAAATGAATTTATCAAAATCAACGGCAGATACTATAAAAATGTGCTTTTTTGCAAAGAACAAATCACAAAGCTCATCAAAACACACTTTGCAGATGAATTTCACCTTATCCACGGCGATGCGACTTTTTCAAATATACTTTTCAATTCCTTTGATATGCAAGTCGTGTTTATAGACCCTCGTGGGTATTTTGGCAAGAGTGCGTTTTTTGGCGACAAAGACTATGATTTTGCCAAGCTTTATTACTCAATTTGCGGGGATTATGACCAATTTAACCGCAAAAAATTCACCCTTTTAATCAAAGAAAACGAGGTAGAATTGATGATAAAATCAAGCGGTTGGAGCGATATGGAGGAGTATTTTTTTGATTTGCTTCCCAAATTAAACAAAGAAAAAATTCGAATTCTACACGCTTTGATTTGGTTAAGCTTAACCACTTATGTGTGGGAGGATTATGATAGCATTTGCGTAGCCTTTTATCACGGCAATATGCTTTTAGAGGGCTTTTTATAAAAGGAGAAAAAATGACAAAAGAACAATGGCAGATTTTCAAAAAGCGTAATCTCAAAATTTACGCTAGAAATAAAATCTTTGGCGTTCATCGCTTAAAACAGGCTATGGGTAGGGCAAAGGAGCAGAATTTAGCTTTGAGCGTATCCTTAAAAATGGCTCGAAAATTCATACAATTTTTAAGCTGTTTTCTTCCTTTTGTGGCGTGGCGAAAGGCTTTTCGTAATTATTTTATGAAATTTTTTCAATTTTCACTCGTGGATGTAGAATACTTTAAAAAAATGGTAGCTTTCAAGCTTTTTGGCAAAATCGTCCTGCCACAAGTTGAATTTGCCGTAACTACGCGGTGTAATTTGCGTTGCAAACACTGCACGAACTACATTCCTTATCTTTCTAATGAGGCACAAAAGGTGCTTGATTTTAAGCATTTTAAAATGTATTTAAATCATCTTTTAGCCAATGTAAGCCGCTTGAATTCCTTGCTTTTGCTTGGCGGAGAGCCTTTGCTAAACAAAGAACTACCTCAAATGCTTGAATATAGCCTAAATTGTGCTAAAATCGAAAATGTCTATCTTACCACAAATGGCACTATTGCCTTTAATGACGAGCTTAAAGAGCTTTTTTGCAAACACAAAAACAAGCTTTGGGTGTGGATTTCAAACTACACGGCAAATGAAAAGCTTGTTAAGAGGCTTAAAAGCTTTGAGTTGCTTGATTTTTGCAAGGCAAATCAAATCAATTATATTTTCATAGAAAATAATATTTGGGGTAAAAGCCTTGCTCCAAAATACTACGAACGCAGCGATGAGGAGAATTCTAGCTATTTTTTAAAATGCAACAATCCTTGCGTAAGCGTTTATGGAAATGAACTTAGCGTTTGTCCTCGTGCTAGTCATTTTTCAGCAATGAAGATGATTACACAAGGGGGGGGGGGGAACACTTGCTGCTTAATCAAAAAATAAGCAAGGCTGAACTTATCAGCTTTTATACCTTTACGAATTTTAGTGCGTGTAGGTATTGTGATGTGTTGAGCGAAAATGAAAGCGTAATACCCGCCTTACAGCTTGATGAGGGGAAAAATGAGTGAGAATGATTTAAGGCTTTCAGCCCTGCCAAAGACTTGGCTTGTCGATATTGACGGCACTATACTCAAACACAATGGCTATAAAATAGACGGCTTTGACAGCCTTTTAAGCGGAGTGAGTGAATTTTTTAAGCATTTAAACGAGCAAGACTTTGTCATCTTACTCACCGCAAGAAAGCAAAGTGAGCTTAAAAATTTAAAGGCTTTTTTGCGGAAAAATCAAATTCGCTTTGATAAAATCATCACTGATTTGCCCTTTGGAGAGCGAATTTTAATCAACGACACCAAGCCAAGTGGCTTAAAAACAGCCTTTGCCATAAATAAACAAAGAGATGAAAAATTAAAAATTAAGGTGAAAATCGATGAAAAACTTTGAATTGACAAAAAAGCCCATA
>CAZSMF010000059.1:5676-8107 GCA_964607975.1 uncultured Campylobacter sp.
AAGCTACCAACGAATTTACCGCAAATGAGTGAAAGCTTAAAAGCCAAAATCAGCAAAATAGCCCCCTTGGAAAAAATCATCTTATTTTGCCCCCAAGCTCAATCCTGCCCCTGCCTACCAGCAATTTTATTTCAAGCTGAATGCGAAAATTTGCAAAAGCAAGGGTATAGCATCATCGTTAATATACCAGAACATAAGGCTTATCGCAGGTTTTTTACCGAAAAAACTTATGAGTTTGATTTATCTTTAAAAGAATGTATTGCACTAGCCCTTTCTTGTGCGGGTGTGGTTTCTGTGCGTTCGGGCTTTGTGGATTTAATCGCCCCGCATTGTCATAATTTAAAGATTTATTACGCCACTTTTGTGCATTGGTGGCATTGTCATCTTGAATATGTGCATTCGCAGTGCAAATTAGAAGAAATTTTCATCTACGATGAGCCTTTATACAAGGAATTTTTACGCTCAAAGTCTCATTTTTACGAAATTCTACCTTTAAGACTTTATCAAAGATACGCTACAAAGGGCTTTTTGCGTAAATTACGCACCCCATTTGCCCTGTATTTTAAGCTTTATAAAAAGTATAAAGAGGCTAAAAATGTGCTTTCACAAGATAAATACCTTGATGAATTTTTACACAAAAATCTCGCTCAAACTTATGAATACCAGCTTGGACTTGCCTTGCAAAAAGCCTGTGAGAACTTTTTTGTGGGCGGTTTTATCTTTTTTGCCTTTGAGTATTTAAAAATTCGCAAACAAAAGGATAAAAAATTTATAAGAATGCATCAATTGCCTGAAATTTTCGAGCCGCGTAAATCTTTATTTTCACCAGAAAATAGAAGCTAATAATACCCCACACACAAGCTTGGCGTGATTTGTATGCGTTTTTCAAGGGGGGTGGGGCTAAAAAAATGGCATTTTTCTATGTAGATGTATTTTTCATAATCCAGCTGCAAAAAATCATAAAATGCCTTTAAATTCACCAATTTAACCCCGCAAAGCTCTTTAAGCTCTAAAAGTTTGTAAATTTGTGAGCCGTTTTTTTTGACTAAATGCGAGGGCGAAAGCGTGGTGAAAGAGCAAAAAGCACTCGCCAGAGTAAAACCGCTTAAATTCGTGCATTGTTTTAAGGCGTTTTGATGCTTTTTAAGAATGTGAGCCTTGTGTAAAAAAACTATCCTCGTGCCTTGATAACTCGCACTCAAAGCATTTTTCCAAAATTTAAAGGCATTTTTAGAAATACCCGCAAGTTTGTGAAATTCGGCATTTAGCACATAATCATCTAAAAAAGCATTCGGTGGTAAGATGATTTTAAGCAATGCTAACTCAAATTTCTCTTTGCAAATTCGGGCAATTTTGCCTTAAAATTTTCTACATTAAAGCAAATGCCTTGCTCTTTTGCCTCTTTGATGAGCGATAAAGCCGCATCGACTCTAAATTTAGAACCGCCATTGTATGGAGCGAAAATATTGCTTGTAATCGCCAAAGCATAGGCATTTTTTTTGACATTGTCCCCAGCTGAATGCGGGGCATTCACAAAGCAAACGCTTTCAACCAAGCCCTCATCAAAAGCCCAGCGATGAAACAAAAAGCCCAAAAATGAAATATGATCAACGCCCAAAAACTGCTCCTCAGTGGAGATAATATCCTCAAATTTACTTGCTTTCAGGGCGTTTAGAAAATCTTTGTCTTTGTGGTTTTGGATTAAAAAATTCGAAAATACTATCATACCAAAACGAAGCAGCATAGCACAAGGCACGAGCAGATAAGAAAGCGTCTTATCCTCCTCTAAAAGCCAATTTGAGATAAATCTCGTCTCCTCGTTGCATTTTTGCAAAAACTCGTTTGTGTTGAGATTGTAAGGGGACATATCGACTTTGGAGTCGCTTCTTATGGAGTCTGCGATGACTATGTTTCTTATATTGCCTATGCCAAGCAGGTTGATGACTTGTTGTATGGTGGTGATTTCCCTTGAAAAGCCATAATATGGGGAATTGGCTAATTGTAAAAGCTTTGCCGTTACCAAAGGGTCAGCACAGATGATTTGTGCGACTTTGCTTATCTCTACATTTGCCCCAGCACTATCTATGTAGCGTTGCAAATCACACACGGTTTGCGGGAGTGGAGGCAAGCTGTCTATACTTTCAATCAAAAGCTCATTCATATCTTGGCTCATTTTTGTCCTTTTATCCTACGAATTTTTTGTGTATTTTAGCATAAAAATTTGACAAAGAAGCAAAAATTCGTGCTATTGTGAGTAAAATGGCTATGCTGTGCTACTATTTTGGCACTTTGAGACATTTTTGACTATACTATTTTATGCTTAATATCAAATTCAATCCAAGATAAAAAGCCATCAAAAAATGGTTCAGTTATAGGCATAAAGCCTTGTCCTATGTGAAAATCAGGGTCAAGCGCGCAAAGATATAAATTG
>CAZSMF010000060.1:0-8001 GCA_964607975.1 uncultured Campylobacter sp.
TAAACACAAATGAAGTAAAATTATAAATTAAAAACAAGCAAGGTGAGATTATGGATTACAAAGAAACCCTTTTACTCCCAACAACAAGCTTTCAAATGCGTGCTGACTTGGCACAGAACGAAAAGACGAGGTTTGAACGCTGGTTTAAGGACAATTACGCTTACGAAAAGATGAAAAAAAGGCGAATAAACGCTAAAACAAGCTTTATTTTACACGATGGACCTCCTTATGCAAACGGGCATATTCATTTAGGACACGCCTTAAATAAAATTCTTAAAGAAACGATTATCAAAACACATTATTTTAACGGCGAAAGAGTGGTTTTCACGCCCGGTTGGGACTGCCACGGCTTACCCATAGAACAGCAAGTTGAAATCAAGCTTGGCGAAAAGAAAAGGATTTTAAGCAAAAAAGAAATTCGCTCCTTGTGTAGAAAACACGCTGATGAGTTTATAAACATTCAAAAGGCTGAATTTAAAGAACTTGGCATTTTAGGTGATTGGGATAAGCCTTATGTTACAATGGACTTTGCCTTTGAGGCAAGTATTTACCGCACCTTGTGCGAAATCGCTAAAAAGGGGCTTTTGATTGAACGAAGTAAGCCTGTGTTTTGGAGTTGGGCGGCTAAATCAGCCCTAGCAGAAGCTGAGGTTGAGTATGAGGATAAGGAGGATTACTCAATCTTTGTGGCGTTTGATTTAGATGAAGATGCCCTTAAAAAGCTTGGACTTAAAAAGGCAAGTGCTGTTATTTGGACGACTACGCCTTGGACCTTACCGGCAAATCAAGCCATAGCTTTAAATCCAAATGAAAAATATGTTGTGAGTGAGGAGGGGCTGATTTTTGCGAAGCCTTTGTTTAAAAATATGGTAGAAAAAGGCTTGACTAAGGGCAAGGTGCAAAAGGAATTTAAAGCACAAGAGCTTGAAAATTTAAACGCCATAAATCCGCTCAATTTAAGAAAATCTCGTTTCATTTTGGGCGAACATGTTTTAATGGACGGCGGAAGTGGGCTTGTGCATACGGCTCCAGGACACGGAGAGGACGATTATTATGCGTGTTTGCGTTATGATATAGAAGTGCTTATGCCCGTTGATGATGGTGGTTGCTTTGATGAAACCTTACGCACTAAAAAGCTTTTCCCTGAAAAGGTGCTTGATGAGTTTATAGGCACGCATATTTTTAAGGCAAATGAGCGAATTTTAGAGCTTTTGGGTAAAAATTTGCTTCAAAGTTCGCGTTTTGTGCATTCTTATCCTTTTTGTTGGAGGACGCATAAGCCCGTCATTTACAGAGCCACAAAGCAATGGTTCATAGCCCTTGATGAAGCTAAACTAAACGGCAAAACTTTAAGGCAAATCGCCCAAGAGCAAATTCAAAAGGTAAAATTCTACCCACAAAGCGGGATAAATCGCATAGGCTCTATGGTGGAAAATCGCCCTGATTGGTGTATCTCACGGCAAAGGGATTGGGGAACGCCCATAGCTTTTTTTAGGGACAAAAAGAGCAAGGAAGTGATTTTAGATGAAAATCTTTTAGAGCATATTGCTCAAATTTTTGAAAAGCAAGGTGCTGATGCGTGGTGGGAGCTTGATATAAAGGATTTACTACCTTCAAATTCAGCCTATGAAGCTCAAAATTTAGAAAAAATTTATGATATTTTAGATGTGTGGTTTGATAGCGGCAGCACTTGGAATGGTGTGCTTAAACACTTTGAGGGTAATGAATACCCAGCAAATATGTATTTAGAAGGAAGCGACCAGCACAGAGGCTGGTTTCAAAGCTCACTTTTGCTCTCTTGTATTTTACATCAAAAAGCCCCATACAAAAGCATTGTTACGCACGGCTTTACCATTGATGAAAAGGGACAAAAGATGAGTAAGAGTAAGGGCAATGTGATTGATCCTAGTGAGGTGGCTAAAAGCTATGGCGTGGAGGTTTTGAGGCTGTGGATACTTTTGAGCGATTATTCTTCTGATTTAAAACTTTCGCACAATATCCTTAAACAAGTCGCCGAACAATACCGAAAAATTCGCAATACCATTCGTTTTTTACTTGCTAACACTCAGGATTTGGAATTTTTAGAAAACAAGCATTTTACTTTAATTGACAAGTGGATTTTAGCCAAGTCAAGTGCGGTTTTTGCGAGTGTGAAAAGTGCTTTTGATAGCTATGATTATGCTAAGGGCTATAATCAATTGATGAATTTTTTGATTGTGGATTTGAGCGGAATTTATTTAGACATTTGCAAAGACAGGCTTTACTGCGATGATAAAGGCTCAAAACGCCGAATATCAGCACAATCAGCAATGGCACTCATCGCCAAACAGCTTTTAATGCTCCTTGCAGCTACGCTTACTTACTCTGTTGATGAAGCGTTAGAACATTGCAATCCTATCATCAAAGGCAATGCCAAAGATGTTTTTGATTTAACTTGGCAGGATAATTTTGAATTTAAGCCCTCCGCCTTAAATGATGAATTTTTACTCAGTGCAAGGGAGAAATTTTTAGAACAAATTGATACGCTCAAAAAAGACAAAGTCATCAAATCCACGCTTGAACTTTGTTTGCAAACCACAGCAAACGAGCTTTTAAGCCACGATTTAGAGGACATTGAGGATTGGTTTATGGTGAGTGAAATCAAAAGCCTTGATAAAAGCGAAGCTTTGGCGAGTTTTAGCGTAGGCACGCAGGATTTTAAAATCCTTAAATCCTCACTTTATAAATGCCCAAGGTGTTGGAAATTCCACTCAAAAAGTGAGGACACGCCTTGTCCTCGTTGCACAAAAGTCTTAAAGGAGGGTTAATGTTTAAAGAAGTTTTGCCTCAAAGCGTGATTATACTGACATTAGTCCTCATCGCAATGCTTGTAGCTATGCTTTTATTTTTCATCAAAAAAAAGGATAAACAATGATAAGCCTCAAAGAAGCCCTAAAATTCAGCCCCAATGAGCTTGATGAGCTGAGAAAGGAGCTTAATCAAAAAGCCAAAGCACAAAAGCATTTAGGAGCTTTTGTTGAGCAGTTTTTAGACAAGGATTTAAGCCAAAGCGGCAAAGGCGTTCCCATAGCCATAAAGGATAATATCAGCGTAAAGGATTGGGAATTAACTTGTGGTTCAAAAATTCTACAAGGCTATGTCGCTCCTTATGATGCCACAGCCATTGTGAATTTAAGAAACAATGGCTTTTCGCCTTTTGGGCGGTGTAATATGGACGAATTTGCTATGGGTAGCACCACAGCGACTTCATTTTATGGTAAAACCTTAAATCCTCTAAACCATAAAAAAGTCCCCGGAGGTTCTAGTGGCGGGAGTGCTGCTGCTGTTAGTGCCTCACTTGCTTTGGCGAGTTTAGGCTCTGATACAGGCGGTTCTGTGCGTCAGCCTGCTGCTTTTTGCGGTTGTGTGGGCTTTAAGCCAAGTTATGGGCGAGTTAGTCGATATGGGCTTGGAGCGTATTCGTCAAGTTTAGACCAAATCGGCGTTTTAACGCAAAATGTCGAGGACGCAGCCTTGCTTTACGATGCCATAGCTGGATATGATGAAAAAGACAGCACGAGTGCTAAAATAAGCTTTGAAAAAACAGCCTTAAAATTAAATCCCAACCGTAAATTAAACATAGCCGTCATTGAAAATTACATAGAACAATGCAGCAATGAGGTGAAAAAAGCCCTGCGTAAAAGCATAGAGCTGTTAAAAGCCCACGGGCATAACATTACTTATCACAATTTGCAAGATTGTAAATTTGACATAGCAGCCTATTATATCATCGCTACGGCTGAGGCGAGTGCGAATTTGAGCCGATATGACGGGGTGCGTTATGGCAGACGAAGTAAAAATAGCGAAAATTTAAAAGATTTGTATGTCAATTCAAGGAGCGAGGGCTTTGGAGAGGAAGTAAAAAGACGCATAATGCTTGGGTGCTTTGTGTTAAGCAGTGGGTATTATGATGCTTATTATATCAAGGCGACAAAGGCAAGGGCTTTAATCAAAAACAAATACGAGGAGCTTTTAAAGCATTGTGATTTGATTTTTATGCCCGTTACGCCGACAACGGCTTTTGAATTTGATGCCTTTAAAAGCCCTGTGCAAATGTATTTAGAGGATATTTTCACCATATCTGTAAATTTAGCTGGACTTGGGGCTATTGCCCTGCCTGTGGGTAAAGATGAGGCGAATTTAAACATTTCAGCCCAGCTTATTTGCAAACATTATGATGAACAAAGCCTACTTGATGGGGCTTTGAGTTTAGAAACAATTATTAAAAACCAATAGGAGCGAAAATGAAAATAGTCAAAAGAGCCTTAACCTTTGAAGATGTGCTTTTGCTTCCAGCATATTCACAAGTTTTACCCAAGCAGGTGGATATTCGCACGAGATTGAGTAAGAATATAGAGCTTAATATGCCCTTGATTTCAGCCGCTATGGACACAGTTACAGAACACAGAACAGCCATAATGATGGCAAGGCTTGGCGGCATAGGCATTATCCATAAAAATATGGATATAAACTCACAAGCAAGAGAGGTTAAAAGGGTGAAAAAAAGCGAAAGTGGCGTCATTATAGACCCCATTTTTGTAGGGGCAAAGACAAAGATAAAAGAGGCTTTGGAGCTGATGATGGAGTATCATATCTCTGGTGTGCCTGTGGTTGATGAAAATCGCATTCTTATTGGAATACTTACAAATAGGGATTTGCGTTTTGAAAACAATGTGGAAAATTTGGTTGAAAATGTGATGAGTAAAACCCCGCTCATTACAGCAAAAAAGGGCTGCACTCTTGATGAGGCGGAGAAAATTTTCAGCAAACACAAGGTAGAAAAGCTACCCATTGTCGATGAGAAAGGCTATTTGGAGGGGCTTATCACCATTAAGGACTTGAAAAAACGCAAGGAATTTCCAAATGCCAATAAAGACAGCTACGGCAGACTTAGAGTCGGTGCGGCTGTTGGGGTAGGGCAGTTGGAGCGAGTTGAAGCTTTGGTTAAAGCTGATGTTGATGTGCTAGTGCTTGACAGCGCTCACGGGCATTCAAAAAATATTATCGATAGCATTAAAGCCATAAAGGCAAATTTCCCAAATATAGAACTCATCGCAGGAAATGTCGCCACAAAAGAAGCTACAAAGGCACTTTGCGAAGCAGGAGCAGACGCTGTAAAAGTTGGCATAGGACCGGGAAGCATTTGCACGACAAGAATAGTTTCGGGCGTGGGTGTGCCGCAAATTTCGGCTATTGATGAGTGTGCTTTACAGGCAAAGGAATTTGGTGTGCCTGTGATTGCTGATGGGGGGATTAAGTATTCAGGCGACATAGCCAAAGCCCTTGCAGCAGGGGCAGATAGCGTGATGATAGGCTCACTTTTAGCAGGAACTGATGAGAGTCCGGGGCAGCTTTTTTCGGTGCAAGGTAGGCAGTATAAGAGTTATCGCGGAATGGGTAGTTTAGCAGCTATGCAAAAAGGAAGCTCTGATAGGTATTTCCAAGAAGGCACGGCAAGTGAAAAGCTTGTGCCTGAGGGCATAGAAGGGCGTGTGCCTTATGTTGGCACTCTTAAAGATGTCATTCATCAGCTTTTGGGCGGACTTCGCTCATCTATGGGCTATGTGGGTGCTGAGAATTTAAGTATTTTTCAAAATAAGGCTGAATTTGTTGAAATTACGAGTGCTGGGCTTAAAGAAAGCCACGTTCATGATGTAACCATAACGCAAGAAGCCCCAAATTATAAGGTGAATAACTGATGAGTTTTGAAGAGAATTTACGCAAAGCCAATGAGGCTTTGGAAAAGCTAAATGAAAAGGATTTAAAGCTTGATGAGAGCGTTAAGCTTTATAAAATGGGGCTTAAATTCATCGATGAAGCCAGAGTTGAGCTTGAAAAAGCCAAGTTAGAAATCGAGAAAATCGATGAGTAAGATAGCCGCTTTACAACTTGCAACCCTGCCTTTGAGCCAATCAAGATTTGATTATTATCTTAAAGCGTGTAAGGATAATGGTGCAAATTTGGTTGTTTTGGGCGAATATGTGCTAAATAGCTTTTTTACTGAGCTAATTAAAATGCCTAGAAATATGATTAAAGAGCAAAGCCAGAGGAAGAGGGCTGATTTGCTTGAATTTGCTCAAAAATACGACATTGAAATCATCGCCCCTTGGGTAAGTGTGGAAAGTAAGGGCTATAAAAAGCTTTGTTTAAAGGTTTCAAGCAAGGAAGTAAAAAGCTACGAACAGCAAATTCTAATGCCTTACGCACATTGGAATGAGGAAAAATTCTTTAATAATCACAGCGAAAAATTAAAGCTTTTTAGCTTTGTGTATGAGAAATTAAAATGTGCCGTGCTTTTTGGCTTTGAAGCTCATTTTGACGCCTTTTGGCAAGTCATTTTGCAAAAAAAGCTTGATTTAGTCATTATCCCTTGTGCTGGGACTTTTAACAGCCAACAAAGATGGCGAGAGCTTTTAAAAACGAGAGCTTTTTTAAATTCCACAGCGATTTTAAGGGTAAATCGCATAGGCGATGGGGAGTGGAAGTTTTACGGCGATAGCTTTTTTGTCGATGCTTTCGGGCAAATCAGTCAAAATTTAAGCGACAAAGAGGAAATGCTTATCGTAGAAGTGCCAAAGGCGAGTGAAGCGAGGAAGCTTTGGGGCTTTGATAAAATCAGTAAAAATTTTGTGTAAATTTAAATCAAAGGATAAAAAGTGCAAAAAATCCACTTCATCGGCATAGGTGGCATAGGCATTTCAGCCCTTGCGCGTTTTTTTAAAGTCAGGGGTTTTCAAATCAGCGGCAGCGATTTAAATGCGAGTAAAATCACCAAAGAGCTTGAAAAAGAGGGGGTAAAAGTCAGCATTCCCCACGATGCAAACAATGTCATAGACAAGGATTTAATCATCTACTCAGCCGCCATAAAGGCTCAAAATGTCGAATTTAAAAAGGCAAAAGAGCTTGGCATAAAATGCCTTTCGCGTAAGGAGGCTCTGCCTTTGATTTTGCAGGATAAACAAGTCCTTGCAGTTGCCGGCGCTCACGGCAAAAGCACCACTTCAAGCATTTTAGCGAGTTTGTTAAGCGAAGCAAGTGTCATCATAGGGGCGATTTTAAAGGAATTTGGCTCAAATATGATTTATAAAGAAAGCGACAAACTCATCTTTGAAGCCGATGAGTCAGACAGCTCTTTTTTGAACGCAAATCCTCATTTAGCCATAGTTACAAACGCAGAAGCTGAGCATTTAGAGCATTATAATAACGATTTAAGCACGCTGCATAAGGCTTATGGTGATTTTTTAGCACAGGCAAAAATTCGCATTATCAACGCCGAAGATGAGTTTTTAAATGCTTTAAAGCTTGAAGCTGTGAGGCTTTATCCAAGTAAGGATATTAAAAATTACGCTGTGAGTGTGCAAGATTACAAGCCAAGAGTGAGTTTTGAGCTAAAAAACTATGGCAAATTCAGCCTTTTGGGTATGGGTTATCATTTGGCTATTGATGCGTCTTTGGCGATTTTAGCGGCTTTGGAATTTAAGGACATTGAGGAAATTCGGGCTAATCTTTATAAGTATCAAGGCATTAAAAAAAGATTTGACATTTTACTAGCGGATAAAAAGCACGCTATCATCGATGATTACGGACACCACCCTACCGAGATAAACGCTACTTTAAAGGCTGGTTTTGAATACGCCAAACTTGCAAACTACAAAAGCCTTACAGCTATCTTTGAGCCGCACCGCTACACAAGGCTTTTGGCGAATTTAGAGCAGTTTAAAGAGGCTTTTAAAAGCGTGGACAAGCTTGTGATTTTGCCTGTGTATTGTGCTGGTGAAGAGCCTGTGGATATTGATTTGAAGGCACATTTTCCACAGGCGATTTTCATTAAGGATTTAAAGCGTATAGGCGATGTTTTGGTTGATGATGAGGGCAGGGTTTATGATGAGGGGCTTATCATCGGCTTTGGAGCGGGGGATATTAGCGTTAAATTAAGAGGAGAAAGATAAAATTCAAGGAGTA
>CAZSMF010000061.1:0-7951 GCA_964607975.1 uncultured Campylobacter sp.
TATCATCGAGGCTGTCAAGTTCTACACGCAAAGGAAAACGCCCTTGAAGCTCTGGTATTAAATCACTTGGCTTACTTAAATGAAAAGCCCCTGCGGCGATGAATAAAATATAATCCGTCTTTAAAGTGCCGATTTTCGTTTGCACGCTACTGCCCTCGACAATAGGCAGCAAGTCCCTTTGCACGCCCTCTTTGCTTGGGTCTTGCCTATTTGAATTCCCACTTGCAACGGCGACTTTATCGATTTCATCAATGAAAATAATCCCCTCATTTTCAGCCCTACGCAAAGCTTCTATTTTTATGCTTTCCATATCAAGTATCTTTTCACTTGCCTCGTTTTTAAGGGCATTTTTGGCGTCTTTGATTTTCATCTCTTTTTTCACTCGCCTACTGCCAACGCCGATGACTTTGACGATGTCTTGCATAGCACCCATTTCGGGCGGTAAATTTGGATTGGTATCAAACATACTTTGCGAGATTTCAATCTCTATGAAACTTTCGTCCAAATCCCCAGCACGAAGCCTTGTTCTCATCTTTTCAAGGCTGTTTTTATACTCCTCTTGCTTTTCATCGCTCACGCCTTTTGGCAGGGGTGGGAGGAGTTTTTCTAAAATTTTATTTTCTATAAAATCATCGATTTTTTCTTGGTTTTTTTCTCTTTGTTCGTTTTTGACTAAATTCATCGCCGCACTTGCTAAATCTCGCACCATACTTTCAACATCTCGTCCCACAAAGCCCACTTCTGTGTATTTACTTGCTTCAACTTTAACGAAAGGAAAGCCCATCATTTTAGCCAAACGCCTTGCAATCTCCGTTTTACCAACGCCTGTTGAGCCTATCATTAAGATATTTTTTGGCGTAATGTCATCTTGTAATTCTGTGCTTAACTGCATTCGGCGGTAGCGATTTCTCAATGCTATGGCGATGATTTTTTTGGCATTTTTTTGCCCTATGACATAATCGTCAAGGAATTTGACAATTTCTTTTGGAGTTAAATTCATTCTTTTGTATCCTCAATCATATAAGTTTTAATGTTTGTATTGGTGTAAATGCAAATTTCACCAGCGATTTGCAAACTTTCTTTAACCAAAACTTCCTCGTCTAAATCGCTGTGTTTAGCCAAGGCTCTTGCTGCTGAAAGGGCGAAATTTCCGCCACTTCCAATCGCTGCGATTGCCCCATCTTCTGGCTCTACGACATCGCCTGTGCCAGAGAGTAGAAAAATGTGCTTTCTATCAAGCACGAGCATCATCGCTTCAAGTCTTCGTAGGTATTTGTCCTTACGCCATTCTTTTGAAAAGTCAATGGCTGCTTTGAGTAAATCGCCCTTAGAGCTTGAAAGTAGCTTTTCAAACATATCAAAAAGATTAAAAGCATCAGCGGTGCTTCCTGCAAAACCTGCTAAAACCTTGCCCCCGTCTAATTTGCGAATTTTAACGGCATTGCCTTTAAGCACGGTGTTGCCAAAGCTTACCTGTCCGTCTCCGCCTATGACTGATTTGTTTTTGCCCTTGTAGGCTAAAATCGTGGTTGCGTGAAACATTATTTACCCTTTACTATGAGCGTAAAAACCCCGTGAATGCCGTGTCCTAGCTTAACGCTTATCTCATAGCCTCCTGTGGCTTTTATCGCTCCCTCATTTTCTATACTTTTTTTATCGATTTCTATTTTAGCTTGACTTTTCAAAGCCTCAGCTATATCGTCCTTACTCACACTGCCAAACAATGCACCATTTGCCCCTAGTGGCTTGGTGATTTCAATGCTTGTTTGAGCGAGTTTTTCTTTAAGAGCCTCTAAATTTGCAAGTTCAAAACGCAATTGCTCTGCTTTTTGCTTTTGCTCGGCTTCATATTTGCGTAAAACCTCAGTCGTGGCGGCTTTGGCAAAGCCTTTGGCGATGAGGAAATTCTGCCCGTAGCCCTCTTTAACCTCTTTAACCTCTCCTGCCTTGCCTAAACTCTTTACATCTTTAATCAATAAAACTTTCATTGTTCGATTTTCCGTCCATTTTTTCCAGCGATAATAAAACGCAAGGCATTGAGTTTTATAAAGCCCTCTGCGTCCTTTTGATTATACACTTCATCTTCTTCAAAAGTCGAATACGCCGCATTAAACAAGCTATCATTCGCACTCTCACGCCCAACAACCACGACATTGCCCTTATAAAGCTGCACCCTTACAAGCCCATTGGCGTATTTTTGACTTTCATCAATGAGGGCTTGAAGCATTAGCCTTTCGGGGCTAAACCAAAAGCCATTGTAGATAAGATGAGCGTATTTTGGCATTAGCTCGTCCTTTAAATGCACCGCTTCTCTATCAAGGGTAATGCTTTCTATGGCTCTGTGGGCTTTGAGTAAGATTGTGCCGCCGGGCGTTTCATAACAACCCCTGCTTTTCATACCTACAAAGCGATTTTCCACTAAATCAAGTCTGCCTATGCCGTGCTTTGCGCCAAGTTCGTTAAGTTTGGCTAAAAGCCCTGCTGGACTGAGTTTCTCTCCGTTAATGGCGATTAAATCACCCTTTTTAAATTCAAGCTCGACAATCTCGCTTTCATCTTGTGCGTCTTTTAAACTCTTGCACCAACGCCACATATCAGCTTCTGGCATAGCCGCAGGGTCCTCTAAAACAAGCCCTTCATAAGAAATGTGGAGCAAATTTGCGTCCATTGAGTAGGGCGATTTGCCTTTTTTCTTTGAAATGTCAATGCCGTTTTTTTCAGCATAAGCTAAAAGCTTTTCGCGGCTGTTTAAATCCCACTCTCTCCACGGGGCGATGATTTTTAAATTTGGGTTAAATGCTAAATAACCAAGCTCAAAACGCACTTGGTCGTTGCCTTTTCCCGTAGCTCCGTGGCTTACGGCGTCTGCTTTTGTTTCATTGGCGATAATGGCTTGTGTTTTGGCGATTAAAGGGCGTGCTATGCTCGTGCCTAAAAGGTATTCGCCCTCGTAAATGGCATTTGCTCTAAACATAGGAAAGACATAATCGCTCACAAATTCATCTTTCAAGTCTTTAATAAAGATATTTTCAGGCTTTATACCAAGCGAAAGTGCCTTTTGACGAGCTGGTTCAAGCTCCTCACCCTGTCCAATGTCGGCGGTAAAGGTAACAACCTCGCATTTGTATTCATCTTGTAGCCATTTTAAAATAATGCTGGTGTCAAGTCCGCCAGAATACGCTAAAACAACCTTTTTAATGTCATTTTTTTTGCTCATAGCTTTGTCCCTTGTGTGAATTTAAAAAAGGCGATTATAGCCAAATTCTTTTAATAAAAGTTAAGGCAAAATTCGCAAATTAGCTTTTAGCATAAAGCACTCTTTGGAAATTTTGAGCTATCATTTCAGCCCTTTGCAAGATGACATTTTTCATCTCCTCGTTAAAAAGCTTGTTTAGGCTTTCCTCAAAGAGCGTAAGCCACGAAGTGAAAAGTGTTTGCGGGAAAGGTTCTAGCTCTAAATGTGCTTTTAAGGGCTGTCCGTTGTAATCGCCCTGTCCAAGTAGCATTCCCTGCCAAAAATTGCTGATTTTTGCCTTGTGAGCCGTCCATTCTTTGTTGCCCGTGCCGATTTTAGCATTAAAAATCTCTCCAAGCTCTTTGTGGCAGCGAATTTTTTCGTAAAAAATCTCCATTAGCTCGTCTATGGCTTCTTTGTTAATGGTGTTAAATTTCATTTTTTGTCCTTTTTATGAAATAAAATACTTATTTTATCTAAAAAATATTGATTGTTGCTTAAAAGGGCTAAAAAATGATAAAAGTGCAAATTTTTGCATTAAATTATTTGTGATACAATAATTCATTTTAAAAAACAAAAAGGTGATTTTTTAAAAAATGGACTTTGAATTTATTTGGCGTTATGTTCCAGCTTTTGCAAGGGCTGCTTTGCTGACTTTGGAAGTGTTTGCTTTGGGTTTATTTTTTGCCTTGCTGATTGGCTTTTTTTGTGTGTTGGCGAGTTATTTTAAATTCAATTTTTTAAGCAAAATTTGCAAAGCCTACATTGAACTTTCACGCAATACGCCCCTACTCATACAACTTTTTTTCCTTTACTATGGCTTGGGGCGACTTGGGGTGAGTTTAAGCTCTTTTAGCTGTGCTGTGGTAGGACTTGCCTTTTTGGGTGGTTCGTATATGGCGGAGAGTTTAAGGGCTGGTATTGAAGCGGTTAAAAAGCAGCAGTTTGAAGCTGGGCTTTCTTTGGGTTTAAGCACTTGGCAGAATTTTCGCTTTGTGATTTTACCACAAGCTTTAAGCGTGGCTATGCCAAGCATTAGTGCTAATACCATTTTTTTGTTTAAAGAAACCTCTGTGGTGAGCATTATCGCTTTGCCTGATTTGGTGCAGACGATGACGAGTATAAATTCGCTCACTTACAAAACGGACGAGCTTTTGTTTATGCTGTTTATGGGGTATTTGTGTATTATTTTGCCTTTGTCCTTGCTGTTATCAAGGCTTGAAAAAAGGTTTTCTTATGTTTGAAATTTTTTCTGAGCCAAATCTTTGGCTTCGTTTGCTTAATGGGCTTTTTATAACGCTTGAAATTTCGCTTGTAAGCATTGTGATTTCATCTTTTGGTGGGCTAGTAATGGGCGTTTTGATGAGCCTTAAAAATCCTTTCACTTACGCTTTTTGTCGTTTTTGTCTTGAATTTGTGCGTGTTATGCCGCTTATAGTGTGGCTTTTTGTAATGTATTTTGGCTTGTCGCGGTGGTTTGGGCTGAATTTTTCAGCTCTAAGTGCGAGTATAGTGGTGTTTAGCATTTGGGGCGTGTTTGAGATGATGGATTTGGTGCGAGCAAGTCTTACGAGCATACCAAAACACCAATTTGAAACCGCAGCTTCTTTGGGGCTTAAATGGTGGCAAATTTATATTTTTGTGATTATCCCACAAGCAGCAAGAAGGCTCACTCCGGCGAGTATCAATTTGCTTACAAGAATGATAAAAAGCACGACTTTTGCCTTTCTCATCGGTGCGATAGAACTTGTAAAAGTCGGGCAGCAAATCATAGAATTTTATCACAAAGAAGCCCTAGCACCATTTTTAGTCTATGGGCTTATCTTTTTTATTTATTTTATTTTGTGCTATCCTTTGTCTTTGTTTTCAAAGAAATTGGAGTTAAAATGGGGGTAAAATGAGTATTTTAAAACTAGAACACTTACACAAAAGCTATGGTGCAAATGAAGTGCTAAAAGACATCAATTTGCAAGTCGATAAAAGTGAAGTTGTCGTAGTGCTTGGTCCTAGTGGGTGCGGTAAATCCACGCTTTTGCGTTGCATCAATGGGCTTGAAAGTATAGCTAGTGGGACTATTGAAATAGACGGAGTGAAAATAGATAAGAATTTTAAGGATTGGATAAAGATTCGTCAAAAGGTGGGTATGGTGTTTCAATCTTACGAGCTTTTCGAGCATTTAAGTGTGGAGGAAAATATACTTTTAGCCCCGATGAAAGCTCAAAAACGCCCAAAAAATGAGGTTTTAGAGGAGGCTAAATTTTGGCTTGAAAAGGTGGGTTTGCTTCAAAAAATCAAAGCCTATCCCAAAGAATTAAGCGGAGGGCAAAAGCAACGCATAGCCATAGTGCGAAGCCTTTGTATGAAGCCTGAACTAATGCTTTTTGATGAAGTAACAGCAGCACTTGATCCTGAAATCGTGCGTGAGGTGCTTGATGTAATGCTGAATTTAGCAAAAGAGGGTATGACTATGCTCATCGTTACGCACGAAATGGGCTTTGCAAGGGCAGTTGCAAATAGGGTTGTTTTTATGGACGATGGCAAAATAGTCGAAATTGCAAAGCCTGATGAGTTTTTTTCAAGTCCTAAAACAGACAGGGCAAAGAAATTTTTAAATTTATTTGATTTTTCATAACTTGCCCTAAAATTTTAGCTTAAAGCCTTGTTTTCATAATGTTTGATGATTTTATAATGAAGCCATAAAGAAAAAAACATTAAAGCCGTGCCAAGTGCCATTCTAAGAAGCTCATTTGTTGTAAAATCCAAGCTTTTTTGCGGGAAAAACAAAGCCACCAAAAGAGCATTAGCGATGATGGCAGCTGGAATTACGGCATTATTCATAATGGCTAAAATTCCACTATCCACAAGCGTTGCTCCTTTGTTCCACAAAAAATAGCCAAGCCCCGAAGCGACAATGCCAAGATAAAACAGCACAAGCCAAGATGAAGTGTTTTTTGGTAAATTTTGCATATCACCAAGGGCAAGGAAAGCAAGGGCGGTGATTAAGCTTGCTCCTAAATGAAAATAGCCAAAAATGCTTTTTTGACTTAATTTTTTTTGCTTTTCAAGCACGATTTTATAGAGGCTTTGTCCTGTGCCAAAGCTTAAATTCGCCATTTGTATGAGTAAAAAGCCTATAATAAATTGCGAGTTGATTGCTCCAAATTTGATGATAAAAGCCCCAAAAACGCATATACTAATGCTTACAAGGTATAAGGGGCGAAATCTTTTAGCGAAAAAATCATACACCAAGCTTACATAAAAGGGTGTAAATATCGTAAAAAGAGCCACCTCGCTGACATTAAGATATAAAAAAGAATGATAATAAAACAAATACATCACCCCAATTTGCAAAGCCCCAATGCCTAAAAGCTTGAATTTCAAAGCCCATTTAATGCCAAAATTCAAAAAGGGCAGAAAAATCAAAAAGGCTAAAAATACCCGAAAAAATGCAGCAAAAAAACTATCCATTTGATTGCTGATAAAATATCCTATCAAGGGGAAAGAAAACGCCCACAAGAAAGTAACAAAAATAAGATAAGCCATTGAATTGTCCTTTTTTTAAATTTAAAAAAAGAGTTAAAAAAAGACTTCTGGTTTGAGTTTTAGCATCAGCATAAAACTTGCCAAAACGGCTTGATGACGCACGAAATTTCGCTCACCTTTAATGTGTAATTGTTCTTGCAAAAACGAGCCGTCCCTATACATTGCACCGATAAATATAGTCCCAGCCTTTACGCCTTTATCATCCTCATCACCAGCTACGCCGCTAATGGCTAGTGCAAAATCACAAGCACTCGTCTTAAACACGCCTTTAAGCATAAAATACACGCATTTATCGCTGTATTCATTTTGCAAAACCAAGTCGCTAATGCCTAGCCATTCGTGCTTTAAACGCTTTGAGTAGCTGATGATTGAGCCTTCAAAAATGGAGGAAATTCCATTAAATCTTGCAAGTTCAGCCGCACACAGCCCAGCCGTGCAACTTTCAGCAAAAGAAATTTTAAGCTCCCTTTGCATAAGCTTTGAGGCGATAAATTCAAGCGGATTTTTCGCTAAAATGAGCTTTTGCCTGAAAAGATTATCCACAGCTTGTAAGAAGCTTTCAAGTCTGCTAAATTGCGTGCTGATAGCCTTTATTAAGACTAAATTGCTCAAAAGCGAAGTGCTTAAAATGTCGATTTTATAAGACTTTGCTAGGGTGTCAAGTAAGATAATAGCACTATCCTCGTCTATATCACGCAGACAAAAGAAAGCAAAGTTAATCTTTGGCTTTGAAAGCAGTTCAGGCAAACGCTCATCAAGGCTTATTTTAAGCAGGTTGATTTTACAACGACTAATTTGCGTTAAAAAGCTGTTTTGGCTTGAATTTAAGGTTTTGCTTGGCACTAAAATATCATCTTGAAAGACAAGGGAGTCTTTATTAAGCGTTGCGATAATCTTTGCACTTGTCGCATAAAGCTTGTTATTCGTAAAAATGGTGATATAATCATACTCATTTATCCAAGTTTCAAGTAAAAAGGGCAATTCCTTAGTCGCTTTATCAAGGCAAATGCGTTCATTTAGCTCACCAAAATTATCCTCATAATGTTTGCTTATGTAATCAAGATAGTTTTTATTAAGCGTAAGCTCAGCACCGATGATTAAAAGTAAATGTCTCATTTTTTCTCTTTTTTCTATAAATTATAGCAAAAATAAAGTCAATTTTAAACACACAGG
>CAZSMF010000062.1:0-7581 GCA_964607975.1 uncultured Campylobacter sp.
CAAAAAATAAGTCAAATTCAGCGATAATTTCTCACAAATCTTTCTATGCGTTCAATGCCTTTAACGATATTTTCGAGGTTTGTAGCATAGGATAGTCTAAAATACCCGTCCAGCCCAAAGCCCACGCCCGGCACGACAGCGACTTTTTCTTGCTCTAAAAGCCTTTGGCAGAATTTCATCGAGTCTTTTTCAATGTCTTTAATATTGACAAAAAGATAAAAAGCCCCCTGTGGCTTATAAACGCTTAAACCTTTGATTTTTGAGATAAGCTCACAAGCCTTGTCCCTCCTTTTTTGAAACTCGCTTTGCATAAAGGCTACATCGCCGTCTGCTTCGCCAAGTAGGGCAGGGATAGCGGCGTGTTGGACTATGGTTGTGATATTGCCTGTGCTTTGCCCTTGTAGTCTTTTCACCGCAGCGTTTAATTCGTGGTTTTTACTCGCCATATAGCCAAATCTCCACCCCGGCATAGCCCCGCACTTGCTTAAACCATTTATCGTTACCGTTCTTTGCAAACTATCCTCGCTAATACTTGCAAAGGCTATAAATTCGGCATTGTCATAACGCAATTTCTCATACATTTCATCGCTTAACACCATAATTTTAGTCCCTTCAAGCACTTTTGCAAATTCTTTAAGCTCGTTTTTAGTGTAAATGTGTCCTATGGGATTGTTTGGGTAGTTAAGCATAAAGAGCTTTGTTTTGGGCGTTATGGCTTGTTCTAAATCTTTGGCAGTGATTTTAAAGCCATTTTCCTCCACGCCTTGTATGAAAACGGGCTTTCCACCGCTGTATTTTACCATTTCAGGATAACTCACCCAGCAAGGACTAGGGATAATGACTTCATCGCCCTCATCAACGAGGCATTGAATGCACTCAAAAAGCGTGTGTTTAGCTCCTACATTGGTGATGATTTCGCTCGTTTCGTAGTGTAAGTTATTATCTCGTTTGAGCTTGTATTGCACGGCTTCAAGCACCTTTGCAATGCCAACGACATTGACATAATGCCCGCAGCCTTCTTGTATAGCCTTTATCGCAGCGTCTTTGATGATTTGAGGTGTGTCAAAGTCTGGCTCTCCTGCTGAAAAGCTGATAATATCCTCGCCCTTTGCTTTTAAAGTATTTGCTAGTTCGGTAATCGCCAAAGTCATAGACTCTGATAAAACTTGAACTCTCTTGCTTAACATTGTTTTTTCCTTGAAAATATGGTTTGAAATTGCTTATTATAGCAAAAAAGCTTGAAATTTTTGTTGTATTTTTAGAATTTTTTTATTTATGGCTTTTGTTCTGTGTAATTTTTTGCCTAAATTTTGCTATAATGGCTTATTAAAATTTCAAGGACAAATGATGTTTAAAAGGTTTAGGAGATTAAGGCTTAATGAGAATTTAAGGGCAATGTTGCGTGAAAATACCCTGAATTTAAACGATTTTATCTATCCGCTTTTTGTCGTCAATGGCAAGGGTGTAAAAAACGAGATTTCGTCAATGCCGGGCGTTTTTCAATTAAGCCAAGATGAGCTTTTAAAAGAGTGTAAGGAGCTTGAAAGCTTGGGTATAAAGGCGATTATCCTTTTTGGTGTTTTAGAGGAGGCTAAAAAAGACAGCGTTGGAAGTGATGCACTTGATGATGAGGGGCTTATAGCAAGGACTTTAAGGGCTATTAAAAAGGAATTTCCAAATTTATTTGTCATTACGGATTTATGCTTTTGCGAATACACAGAACACGGGCATTGTGGCATTATTAACCCGCATAGCAAAAGCGTGGATAATGACGCCACGCTTGAAATTTCAGCCAAACAAGCCCTCATTCACGCCAAAGCCGGTGCTGATATGATAGCCCCTAGTGGTATGATGGACGGCATTGTCGCCATTTTACGCAAAGCACTTGATGAAAATGGCTTTGAAAATTTGCCTATAATGGCGTATTCAACGAAATTTGCTTCGGCTTTTTATGGACCATTTCGCGATGTGGCAGACTCTACACCAAGTTGGGGTGATAGAAAAAGCTATCAAATGGACTTTGCAAACGGCAAGGAGGCTTTATTAGAAAGCCTTGAAGATGAAAAACAAGGGGCGGACATACTTATGGTAAAACCTGCTCTGGCTTATCTTGATGTGGTAAAAGATATAGCCAATGCCTCAAAACTCCCGCTTTGCGTGTATAATGTCAGCGGCGAATACGCCCTGCTTAAAGCCGGAGCAAAGCTTGGTGTGATAGATTATGAAAAGGTGCTTTTAGAGACAATGTTAGCTTTCAAGCGTGCCGGAGCAAAGCTCATCATCACTTATCACGCCAAAGAACTTGCAAAAATCCTGCAAAATAAGCAAAGTTAAAGGCTCATCTTGCAAAATTCCCCGCACATTCCTGTTTTGCTTGATGAGGTTTTAAGGGCTTTTGAGGGCGTAGAAAAGGGCGTTATTGTCGATGCTACTTTGGGTTTTGGCGGACACAGCCAAGCTCTTTTAAAGGCTCACAAGGACATTAACATTATCGCTTGTGAGCAAGATGAACAAGCCCTTGAATTTTCTAAAAACAAACTTGCCAAATTTCCTAGTAGAGTGCAGTTTTATCATCTTAATTTTGCTGAGCTTTTTGATAAGATTGACATCAAAGGCGTTAAGGGCGTTTTAGCCGATATTGGCGTGTCATCTTTCCAGCTTGATAGCGATGAGCGAGGTTTTAGCATACATTCAAATTCGCTTGATATGCGTATGGATAAGCGTCAAAGCCTCACTGCCTTTGAGATAGTAAATTTTTACCCACAAGATGAAATCGAGCGAATTTTTAAGGACTTTGGCGAGTTGAAAGACGCTCATTTTTTGGCTCAAAAACTTTGTCAAATTCGCACTCAAAAGCTCATTTCAAGTGCCAAAGAATTAGCTCAAATTCTAGGCACACAAACGATGAGGGGTAGAAGCGGCGTTTCAAGGGCTATTTTGGGCTTTCAAGCTTTAAGAATAGCCGTAAATAAAGAGCTTGAAGCCCTACAAAAGCTTTTAAATGCCCTGCAAAAGCTTAAACCGCAAGGCTGCATTGTGGCTATCATCTCTTTTCACTCGCTTGAAGACAGATTAGTCAAAAACGCCTTTAAACAATGGGCAAGGACTTGTATTTGCGATGAAAACGCATTTCAATGCACTTGCCAAAACAACCACAATTTAGGTAAAATACTCACAAAAAAAGCACTCACGCCAAAAGAGCAAGAGTGCAGGGCAAATTCACGCTCAAAATGTGCGAAAATGCGAATTTTTCGCTTTGATTAAGGGTTAAAATGGTAGATGATGAGTTTTTGAAAGAAAGAGCTGATATTCGAGCGAAGATGCTTAAATATTCTCGTGCGGTAAATGAGGGCAAGAGGACTGATGAAATTCTAGCCCCAGATGAAATCGCTCGTCCGGGAAAAAGTGATAACATCTTTCAAATCAGGCTTGAAAAAGACAAAAAGGCTATGCGAAGTGCCTTTGATGAAAACAAAAAAGACAAACTCTACCTGCCAGAAAGCCTAACTAACATTAAGCTAGAAGAAAAAAGCTCTTTTGCTAAAAAATTTTTAAGCAAATTTAAAAGAAAAAAAAGCCCTTTAAAACCGCAAAAAAAGCCAAATACGCCCAAAACACAAGCCGAAAATGCAGCAAAAGCCCCACAGGCAAATACCTTAAAAGCAAACACGCCACAAAAAAATTTGCCAAATATAGCTAAAACGGCTTCACCGCAAACAAATCCGCCAAATTCAGCTAAAACAACTTCGCCACAAGCAAATTTGCCAAAGCCAAATTCAGCCAAAATAGCTTTACCACAAAGCCAAGAAAAGTCTCAAACACAAGAAGCAAAACCGCAAACAAAGCCCGTAAATGCAGTGAAAAATCCCAAAGAAAGCGAGGATAATATCAAGGCTAAAAATGTCCTCTTACAAGGACACAGCAAGGCTACGCAAGATGAAAAGAATTTGGGTAAAAACCAGCTTTTATTCGCCGCTTTGTGCTTGTTTTTTGCCATAGTTGTTTTTGTGCCAAAGGTGTATATTACGAGTAATATTTATTATTTAAGCCGCGACATAGCCATACTTCGCACCCAAGAAAGTGTTTTGAGCGAGGAAAATAAAGAATTAAACAAAAAGCTTGAAAATATGCGTTTTCAAAACCAAGTTTTAGACTATTTAGAGTGATTTTGTTTGCACGATTTGTTCTAAAATGTAGTTTTCTAGGGCGTGTTTTGGGATTTCTTTTTTAAGGGCTTCTTTGTAAATTTCAGCTACGATTTTGGAGTATTTTTCATAAGAAAAATGCGGAAAATGCACCGCCCAAGCCTTTTGAATTTGCTTTTTGCTCATCATCTTTCTTGTATAGCTTTTGAAAAAATCAAAGCCTATAAACACAAGCGAGGTGGCAATTATCGTGCCAAAAAGGCTAAAATGCACATCAATTTTAGTAAAACCATAATGCGTAATGAGGAGCAAAAGCCCAAGCACAAAGGCACACAAAAGAGTATAAAGAGCATAAGCATTAAAAGACTTGAATTTATAATGAAGTTTAGCAGGATCAACGAGCATTCCCTCGTTAAAAAGGGCATTTGCTTCGAGCAAATCTCTAAAAAGCACAGGGTAATCAGAAATTTTAAACAAAGCGTTTAAGAGCCATTGATTTAAGCTTTTCATCAAGTTCCTTAAAATTTTTTACGCATTGTAACAAAAAATCATTACAATTAAAGCAAATTTTTGGGCTAAAAATGTTAAATTTACAAATAAAATCAAAAGGGTAAAAAATGATGAAAGAAAAAAATATAGTCTTTTTAAACGGCGAATTTTTGCCAAAAGAGGACGCTAAAATCAGCATTTTTGACAGGGGCTTTATCTTTGGGGACGGAATTTATGAGGTTGTGCCTGTGATGAATGGGGTTATGGTCGATAAAGAGGAGTTTTGGCAAAGATTTAAGCGAAGCCTCAAAGCCATAGAGCTTCATTTGCCTTACGAGGAGGCTGAATTTGAGGGTTTTTTAAAAGAACTCATCGCTAAAAATGCCTTAAAAGAGGGTGGCATTTATATGCAAGTAAGCAGAGGCGTGGCGTCAAGGGACTTTGCCTTTGTAAAAGGCTTAAAGCCCACTATAATGGCGTTTGCCTATGAAGCAAAGATAGAAAACAACGAATTCGCCCAAACAGGCATAGCCATTATCAGCGTGCCAGATATGCGGTGGAAAAGGCGAGATATTAAGAGCATTTCGCTTTTAGCTCAATGCTACGCCAAAGAAATGGCAGCAAAAGCGGGAGTGCAAGAGGGTTTTATGGTGGAAAATGGCAAGGTTACAGAGGCTACAAGCTCCACAGCTTTCATCATCAAAGATAAAACCCTCATCACCAAGCCCTTTTCAAACGAGATTTTGCCCGGAATTCGCCGCTTAAATATCCTTAAATTCGCCAAAGAACTTGATTTAAAAGTCGAGGAAAGAGCCTTTACTATGAGTGAGGTTTATGCGGCTGATGAGGTGTTTATCTGTGCGGCTTCCTTGCCCGTGCTTGGCGTTGTTAAGGCTGATAATAAAGTCATCGCAAATGGCAAAGTAGGGCATTTTACCCAAAAAATTCGCACAAGATATTTGCAAAAGATGAAAAGCGAGGCTCATCAAGCTTAAATTTAGCATAAATCACAAAACTTGCAGAGCGAATTTGGCTATTTGAGCTAGTTGGGCGATGATTTCAAACATTTGATGAGCTGATATTTTGCTTTTTTCCCTTTGCACCTGCTCTTTATCTTGCTCTATATTAGCCGTGTAGGCGATGATAACCCTTGCGGGGATAACCTCGCGTGAGTATTTTAAATAATTTCTTTGCCCCTCTTTGAGCGAAATTTGCGGGGCGTAGTGCCTAAAATACAGCCCACACTCTTGCAAATTCGCATTTTGTAAGCGTTCGCAAAGATTAGCATAGCGAAAAAAGACATCACTCATCACCACACTAGCTTGTTCTTGCGTAAGATGAGACAAGCGAAGCTCCTTTATAGCGGTGTCTAGCTGGTTGATTATAGAGTAAAGTTCGCTTATTTGCAAGTTATCTACAAATTCATCAAGCTTTGCCTTGCGTTGAGGTTCTATCTTTAAGTCCTCATCTCCTAGCCTTTTAAGCCTTACTTGGGCTTGGTGTAAGTCCTCATCGCTTGAATTTTGATTGTATTTTATGCTTACAAGCACGGGAATTTCATTTTGCGAGTAGGCATAAGCCGTGCCGTCCTGTGAGCTTTTGGCGTTTTTATACATTTTAGAGCGTTCGACTTTTTCTTTAAATTCATCAGCGTAGTATTCGCAGTAGGGCAGTTCTTCGGCGATGAAAGAGGGTATGTTGCGTTTAAAACGCAAGGCTGTTTGGCATCGATTTGCGTAGCTGTAAAAGCCTCCTTGATACGCAGCGGTGATTTGAGCTTGATTGTAGCCTATTTCACGCAGGGTGGCTATGATTTCGTCCATATATTTAAGCATATTGACATAATCTTGCAAAGTCCATTCACTCCCACGCGTAGCAGCATCATACATATCATTTGCTAAAATTTCAGCGATTTGAAGGCTTTGTTCGTTTTTGCGAAGCCTTGTTATAATGTCGTTTGCCTCTTTATTTTGTATGACAAGCCTTTGATTTTGAGCCACATTTGAGGGCTTTGCCCCGCTGTAACTAAACTCACCACAAGCCACAAAGCCAAGCATTAGCAGGGGCATTAAAATTTTATTCGCCAAGTATAAGCCTCATTATCTCATCGCCGTAGCTGTCAAGGAACTTATCCTTGCCGCCACTTTTTTGAATTTGATGCGTTATGTTGTTTTCATACTCCTTGCAAAGCTCGTTTTTAGGAGCTTTTTCACAGCCTTCAATGTAGCTTTGCATAAAGCCAGTAAGCGTAGAGATGATAGAGCCTTGCGATGAGCCGTCCTCTAAATATTTATCGATGATGACAAGAGGGCTTTTTATGCTCTCATAAGCTTTTGACAGCTCATTTGTGGCTAAAAGTAAATTGGCTATTAAGATAAAGGCGAATATCTTTTTCATCATCTTACCCCACTTATTTGATTTAAATCTTTTATCCTTTGTTCTAAATTCTGTTTAACGCAGTCTTTGTCATTGCAAAGATTATAAGCTTTAAGCCAAATTTTTTGCTCGTTTAAAATTTTCTTTTTCCCTGCTATATCGGCTGAATTTCTAGCGTTTTTATACGCATTTGCAAGTTGTAAATCCAAACTCGCCAACTCATCATCGCTACACACCAGCTTTTCTGTCGTGGTGCTTGCCTTGTTGCAGTCAAAGCTTGGTTTTACGCTTTGAGTAGGCTCGTTTAACACTTTACTTGTCGTTTCACTTTGAACTTGTGCCTCGTTTTTTGCTTCATTTGCAGGGGTTTTTACCTCATTTTGCGAATTTAGCTCATCTTTTGCCTTGCTTTGTGTTTTTGCCTCATTTGCAGCACTTGTCTTGCTTTGCAAATTTGGCTTATTTTCGACATTTGCCCTTTGTGAATCTTCAAACACCCTTTTTTCGCTTTTCTGGGTTGTGCTTTGAGCTTTTGGCTGTGAATTTTCCACGACTTCATTTTGTGGGCTTT
>CAZSMF010000063.1:0-7470 GCA_964607975.1 uncultured Campylobacter sp.
GCTTTACATTGATTTTAGCGATACTCAAAGTTTGAATTTAGGCTTTGCGTATTTTAAAGATGATTCTAAAAGCACAAGTGCTTTGACAAGGCAGCAGTTTAAGGACAATCCACGCCAAAAAGGAGCGAGAAAAAACGCCTATGATTTAAATCGCCCCGAAGTGAATTTAGAATACAAAGTGCAAATCAGCCCTCATTTTGATATGAGCTTAAACGCTTTTTGGCAAAGGCAAAATGTAAAACTTGCTAATGATGATGAGGGAAGTTACAATGCAGGAGATTTTAAAGACAGCGTTATGGGGGCGAATTTGAAGAGCAAGTGGGCTTATTTTGAGAATTCTTATCTTGTTTTTGGCTATGATTTTACAAGGCATAATTCCAAAACTTATTCCTCCTCGTTTGTAGGCAATGTTAATAGCGATGATACAAAAGATAGCCATTCTGTTTTCGCCCTTGATTCTCACGCTTTTAACGAAATTTTCTCACTCAGCGGCGGGGCAAGGTATGAATACGCTCATTACACGCAAAAATCATCAGGCAGGACTTACACCAGCAATTTTAACACCAATAGTAACAATTTTGCCTTAGAACTTACCCCAAATTTGCGTTATTCAAATACGGGTAAAATTTATGCTAAATACGAAAGAGGCTACATTTCGCCAACGCCTTATCAGTTTAGGCAAAGCAGACGAGGAGTAGGCGGAACGATTTATTCTATGAATAAAAATTTAAAATCTGAAAGCTATGATACTTACGAGCTTGGTTTGAGCGATTATCTTTTTGGTTTTAACGGGCTTGATTTGGCGGTGTATTACACTATAAGCAAAGATGCCATCACAGCTAGAAGCAGTGCGGAAAATCCACACACAGGCGGTTATGGTTTTTATAATTTAGACAAAACGGCAAGATATGGGCTTGATTTAAATTTAAGGCAGGATTTTGGAAATTTAGGCATTTATGAAAGTTTTTCCTTTGTTGATGCTAAAATCATAGGCTCAAATTTAGACGGCAAAAGAGTGCCTCTCGTGTCAAGATATAAGCTAGGCGGTGGGCTTGATTATGAGCTTTTCAAAGACTTCGTCTTTTTCACAACGCTAACTTACGCTTCAAAGTCCAAGGAGGACGAGCAAAATCTCTACACCATAGGGGATTATTTCATCACCGATTTAGGCATAAACTATCATTTAGGTAAATTTTGGCTTTTTGCTGGGGCGAAAAATATCTTTAACAAGCACTATGTGCTTTCTCAAAGCACAAGTAACGGCGTAACTTCCGTTTTACCCGCTGATGGCAGAAGCTATTATGTGAAATTCCAATACAAATTTCAAAAATAAGCCCTGAAATTCAGGGCTTTTCCCTTTGCAAAGCCTTTTTAAAAGCCCTAATATGCTCTGGTATGGTAGGGCTTATGCGAAGCAGTCTATGCACATTTTCATACAAGATAATGCTATTTTCCTTAAAGGCTTGTGTGGCTTTTAGGGAGGGGTTTTGAGCGATTAAAGCATCAATGTCATTGGCTTGCATACCGATGATGATTAAATTTGGATTTTGCCTGATGATATACTCACTCGTAATAATGGGTCTTTTGATTTCACTTGTTGGGGTGAGATTAGTAATGCCAAGCAGTTCTAAAATGTCAGCCATCATAGAATTTTGCGAAAAAGCCATAAGGGGATTGCTTGAAAATAAAAAAATCGCCCTCTTATTTAAAGGCTTTTTTTTCAGCTCATCAAGCTCGTTTTTAACCTTGCTAATAAGTGCTTTGCCCTCTTTTTCCTTGCCTAAAATTTGAGCAAGCGTGCTGATATTTACATACATATCATCAAGCCTGTCAGCGTGAAGGTATAGGGTTTTAATGCCTAAATTTTCAAGCTTTTCTTTAAGGGCTATGGAATACGAGCTTAAAATCACAAGACTTGGCTTTAAGGCAAGGATTTTTTCCACAGAAGGATTAGAAAAACTGCCTACACTAACAAGCTTTTTGGTTTGCTCCTCGGGGTAAATGTTGTTGTGCTGTAAGGTGGCTATGCCTTTAATGCTCTTTCCTGCATCAAGCATATAAATAATTTCAATACTAGCAGGATCAAGCACAACCAAACGATGATTTGCCAAGCAAAAGCTCATCATAAAGCACATAACAATAAGAATTTTTTTCATTTTTTCTCCTTTAAAGGTAAGATATAAATTTGCTCATTTTTATTAAAAATTTCGCAATCAAATTCATAAATTTCTTTTAAAATTTCTTTGGTAAAAAGCTCTTTTACCGAGCCTTTGTAGAGTAATTTGCCATTTTTTAAAAAAATAATTTTTTCACAAAATAAACTTGCTAAATTTAAATCGTGAAGTATAGCGATAATAGTGATTTTCTGCTCCTTGCAAAGCCTTTCACAAAGGCTTAAAAGCTCTATGGAGTAGTTCATATCAAGAGCTGATGTTGGCTCATCTAAAAGCAAAATTTGAGGCTTTTTAAGCAAAGCCCTTGCCAAAAGCACTCTTTGAAATTCGCCCCCGCTTAAACTCAACACAGTTCTTTCTAAAAAATTTTCAATGCCCACTTCCTTGCTAATGGCTTTTAGTGCCTCGTAATCTTCTTTATCGTAGCTTGAAAAACTATGTTTTAAGCTCGTATAACGCCCCATTAAAAGCACATCTTTAACGAGCAAGGGCATATTAAGGGCTGATTTTTGCGGCACAAAGCCTATGATTTTTGAAAGCTCTTTGAGGCTGTAAAGTGAAAGTTCTTTGTCAAAAAACGACACCAAGCCCGTTTTTATAGGCAAAATCGAAAGCATAGTTTTCATCAAGGTGCTTTTACCCGAGCCATTTGGTCCTAAAATGCCTATAAATTCACCCTTTTTAACGCTAAAATTCAAATCTTTAAGCAAAATTTCTTTACCATAAGCAAAATTAAGATGAGAAACATTCACACTCATAACAAAGTCCTTGCCTTTAAGGCTAAAAATAAAAACACAGGCGCACCAAATAAAGCCGTGATAATGCCTATGGGAATTTCCACAGGAGAAAGCAATACCCTTGCTAAGGTGTCGCAAAATAAGAGAAAAATGCCTCCAAGCAAGGTGCAAAGGGGCAAAACCAAGCTATTGTCGTAATTTTTAATCATCATTCTAATGATATGAGGCACGATAAGCCCCACAAAGCCTATCAAGCCGCTAAAAGCTACGCCAAAAGACACAGCCAAAGAGGAGACGATGAGGAGGTTTCTTTTGAGTTTTGCTGCATCAACGCCCAAATTTTTCGCCTCATCATCGCCGCTTAAAATGATATTTAGCTGGTTTTTATGAGCGTAAAAAAAGCCCAAACAAAAAAGCAGCGGCACAAGCAAGATAAGCACCTTGTTCCAAGAGGCTAAACCCAAATACCCCATAAGCCAAGCCATTACCTTAAAGCTGTCCTCGCCTATATAATAAATAAAAAATGAGGTAAAAGCCCCTAAAAATGAGGATATAGCTATGCCGATAATGAGTAAAGTCGCTATGTTTGAGCGTTTTGAAAGCTTAAAGATAATCAAAGCAAAAAAGCAGCAAAACACGAAGCCAAAGAAGCCAAAATACACATCAGGCACTTTTAACACATAGGCTAAAACAGCTCCAAAGGTGGCTGCTGATGCTATGCCTATGATATAAGGGTCGGCTATGGGGTTTGAAAACACCGTTTGCGTGATAGAACCAGAACTTGCCAAAAGCATACCGATTAAAATCGCCATTATAATGCGAGGCATTCTTAAATCAAAAATTATAGTGTTTAAAAGCTCATCTTTACCCAAAACAGCCTCATAAATTTGGCGTAAAGACAAGCTCTCATCGCCTAAAATAAGGGCGAACAAACCAATGAAAATATAAGCGATAAAAATACACCCAGAGGTGATAAATAAAGATTGAGAACGCATTTTTGCCCTTTTAATGATATTTAAAATACGAATTGTATCTTTTATTTGTTTAAATAATACTTATATTACAAATTGTTTTCAAAAATATGTGAAAAATTTTAAAATTTAAGAGTAAATTAAAGTAAAGAAAGCTATTATTTCATATCAAAAATACAAAGGAGAAAAAATGAGTTTCAAAAGCGTTATTGAGCATATGAACGCAGAGCATAAAGACAGCCTCACAGGCTTGGTAAAGAAATTTGGCGGTATAAGTGAAGTAAAAAGCGTAGAGCTTGAAGGCGTGGATTTTGAGGGTTTAAATATAATTTATAATGACAATCAAAAACTACGCATAGAATTTCCCACAAAAGCCAACGAACAAACACTGAAAAAAGCTATCATAGAACTTTGTATGAGCGTGGAAAAAACGCTTGATTATGAGGGCGTGAAAAAGGAGATTAAAGAATTTAAAGCCTCCTTTGGCTCGGTGTGTCTAGGCACTTTAAGCAAGGAGGGCAAGGTCCTATGCTCCTATGCACCGCTCATACAAAGTGCAAATGCTGATTATATCTACATTAGCGAGGTGAGCGAACATTATGAGAGCATAAAAAACAACCCCAAAAATATAGAAGTGCTTTTCCTCGAAGATGAAAGCAAGGCAGCGAGTGTGATTTTAAGAAAGAGATTGAGATTTAGAGCTGAGGCTACTTTCATCGACAGAGGGGCTGAATTTGACAGAATTTATGATGAATTTGAAAGGCAAACAGGCGGTGGCGGGGGCATTAAAACCATACGCACTATGCTTGACTTCCATTTAATCAAGCTTGACTACAAGGACGGAGGCTTTGTAAAGGGCTTTGGACAAGCATACAGCATAGATGAGAGCGGACAAATCAAGCACAGAGGCGGTAAAATGCCGCACAAACCAGCTCACAGACGCGCGTAGCTTTACCTTTTGATTAAAGCCTTTGCCTTTTCCCAAAGGCTGATACCGAGCTTTTTAGCCTGTGTGGTGTTGAAGTCCTTGTATTTCTCGCCCACGACATTTTCCAAGTCGTTGATTTCTTTTTTGAAAACATTGAGTTTGCTTTGTGTCAGCCTTGAAAAATCATCTATTTTTGGATTTTTCCTCATTTCATTAAGACTGAGTAAAATTTGTGCCCTGCTTTCATTCATCAAACGCTTGAATTTCGCAAAGAGCGTATCCAAGTCATTTTCAAGCAAATTTTTAAGTATCTTTGCCACGGGGTTTTCATAGTGATTTGCCATAGTCTTTAAAAGCGTGATAAACTCGTCCTCCAAGTCAATCAACTCCTTTTCTTTGAGCCTCAAATCCTCCTCCAAAGCACAATAATGAAAGCTGTTTTTAAATTTCTCCACGCCCAAGCCTATGCCCTCCTGCGTTCCCTTGACTACGCCTATGCAAAGCTCTTTGGCTAGATTTTTGTATTCATTAGCGAGTTCAAAGGCTGAATTTAAGATGATTTTCGAGCTTTGCAAGATATTTTCTTTGTGGAATTTCGCCTCGCAAACCGCACTATACATTAAATCCTTTGAAATCTCACTTATAGTAAGCTCAATATCCTCGCCCTTTTCAAGCGTGGTGATAAAGGCACTTTCAGCAGTTTCTTTAAGCATACCAAGAATTTCTACTTCAAACAAAAAAGCCTCATCAATGCTGCTTGAAATATCCTTGCCAAAGTCCGAGCTGTCAATGCCTTGTTTGAGCTGATAAAAAGTCTTACTCACCTCATTTTTAATCGCATTTTTTTGCCGCTCGATTTTACTTCGCAAAATACCCATTTCGTTAATCAGCGTGTAAAGGGCGTTTTCATCGTTTTGAATTTTAGCCTTGATTAAAGCCTTAATAACTTGGCTGGTGTTTTTGCTGTCAAGCAAATCAAGCTTTTTAAGCACCTTTAAAAATTCTTTTAAAACGCTTTGCAAATCCGTATTTTTAGGCATTTGCAAAGCAAGATTATAACTTAAATTCGCCAAAAATTCACTAGAATGCACCTTTTGAGCTTTGAGCGAATTTTCAAAGATGATAATGGTATTTTGCATAGTTTTTCCTTTACAATTTAAGCAATCTTACTGCAATTTTGCTAAATTCTCTCTTTCATAAGACAAATTTTGCTCTTTTTTTAAGCTCGGCAAAAATACTGAGCCTTTCTTTTTCGCTTTGAACGAAGGCAGTAAGATTATAGCTTTGATATTTGCCGTTTTGGCTGGTATTTGAGGGCTTAAATTCAAATTTTTTCCCTTTTAAAAGCTCATCAAAAAGGGCTTTGGCATCTTGCCTTGCTTCCAAAATCACCTTATAAGCCCAAAAAGTAGGATAAATTATCACAGGCTTTTCATCAAGTGCGTTTAAATTCACCACTCTTGCCACCTTCTTTGCTTAAAAGCATTATATTTGACATTTGCATACTCTTATCTATGGCTTTAAGCATATCATAAATGGTTAAAAGCCCTATGCTAACGCCACTTAAAGCCTCCATTTCAACGCCCGTTTTGCCCTCGCATTTTACCTTGACAAAGAGCGTAAAGCTCAAATCCGCCGCATTTTCCTCTATATCAACCTCAACCTTTGAAAGATTTAAAGGGTGGCACATAGGGATAAGCTCACTCGTTTTTTTCGCCCCCATAATCGCTGCTACAACGGCTGTTTGAAGCACGGGACCCTTTTTGGAGCTGTTATTTTTAACGGCTTTGAAAGCTTCTTCACTCATATAAATCGTCCCACTTGCCACAGCTGTGCGTGAGCTAATGGGCTTTTGACTTACATCGACCATTTTAGGGCGGTTTTTTTCATCTAAATGTGTCAGCTTCATCATCAACTTTCGCAAAATTTTTTAAAGATTATAGCAAATTGAATAAAATTTAAGCTAAAATACTCAAAAGAATTCAATAAAAAAGGAAAAATTTATGGCTTATGATGAAGAATATCAAGATTATGATGATTTGCTTGATGATGAGGAATTTGATGATGAGTTAGATGATGATTTTTCAAGCCCTCACCGCCAAAATTATGCTTATGATGATGACGATTACAGCTTTGATGATGAAAATGATGAAGACAGCTACGAGATGGATTGATTTTTAAAGCCCTTACAAGCCCCGCAAAAGAACTTTGTTTTGCTAATTTTCGTGAAGTCGCTTGCGGGGTTTGTAAAGGCTTTTGTCCTACCCACTCACATTGACATTTCTTTGCCCTACTGCCTCTTGTCATACTGACTTCCCCTTGTCATACTGAGGCGAAGCCGAAGTATCTATAATATGCAGCAAAAGCCCTTTTTTATGTCATACTGAGCGAAGCGAAGTATCTGCCATTATGTCATATTGAGCCTTTGGCGAAATATCTCAAAAGCCTTTTAGATTTTTCGCTACGCTCAAAATGACACATAGTATGTCATACTGAACGCAGTGAAGTATCTCATTAAAAGAGATTCTTCGCCTACGGCTCAGAATGACAATGTGTTATGTCCTACTTACACCATATTTATGTCATACTGAGCGAAGCGAAGTATCTATAATAAAAGGCAAAACCTCTTTCACCTTATAGATTCTTCGCCTACGGCTCAG
>CAZSMF010000064.1:0-7064 GCA_964607975.1 uncultured Campylobacter sp.
ATTTAAATTCTGGCTTTTTACTGCTTAATTTAGAGGAATTTAAAAGGCAAGATATATTTAAGCAAGTTTATGATTATCTTTCAGCTTACCACTCATCAGCTCACGACCAAGACGCTCTTTCTGCTGTTTTAAGCCAAGAAAGTGCCGTTATTTTGCCATTAGAATACAATTTCTTAACGCATTTATATTATCCAAGTTTATTTGCAAATTTCATCATTTATCAGTATGCAATGCCCTACTCCCAAGAGGAAATTGACTTTGCTGCACTCAATCCCGTCATTTTACACTGGGCAGGAGACGGCAAACCTTACCAGAACGAGCATTGGCGTATCAATAGACAAAACAAACTCATAGGGCTTTTTTGGTGGCAAATGGCTTTTCAAACGCCCATTTTTAAAGACGAGTTAAAAGAAATTTTTACCGCAAAGGCGGAAAATTACCTCATTTGCAAGGATTTTGGCTTTTATATAGCCTCCTTGATGATAGAATGTCAAAAGCATTTTTTGGGCTTTTTTAAAATGCCCTTTGTTGTTTTTAAAGCCTTTAAGGACTTTGATTTAAGCAAAAGCTACACCACAGACAAAGCAAATTTAGACAAAAATTTAGCTTTCGAGCTGTTTTTCACCGCCACAAAGGCTTATTGTAGGAAAAAACTTAATTCAAAATTAGAACAATTCCTCTCCTTGCCATACAAGGCTTACAGGGCGAAAAAACGCTGCCAAAAGGGCAATTTCAGAGCAAAAAGACAAAGTCTTTGTTACAAAATCTTTGCCGAGTGATTTTAAATTTGTTGCATTTTCGCAACAAATTTGAAAGAAAAATGCTTATTAAGATAAATTTTAAACATTTTTTAGCCTTTTATTGTTACAATTACAAGAAAAAATAAGGAGTAAAAAATGTCTTTTATAGAAGAATATCAAAACGCCGCCAATGAGCGAGAAAAACTTAATGTCCCGCCTTTGCCCCTGAGCAAAGAACAAACCATTCGCCTTTGCGAGTTACTCTGTAAAGAGCCAAGCGAAAAGCTTGTGTATTTACTTGAAGAGCGAGTCAGCCCGGGCGTTGATGAGGCAGCCCTTGTTAAGTGTGAATTTTTAGACAAAATTTTAAAAGGGACGATAAATTGCCCTCTTATCGATAAAAAACACGCTTTAAGTATGCTTGGTGCTATGCTTGGCGGATACAATGTCAAGGTTTTAATAGACGCCTTAAAGCAAGATGACACAGCAAAAGACGCCGCAAATGAGCTTAAAAATATCATCTTTATCCACGATGATTTCCACACCATAGCCGAACTTGCCAAAAGCAACGAAAACGCCAAAGCCGTGCTTGAAAGCTGGGCGAATGCGGAGTGGTTTTTGAAAAGGGAAAAACTCCCTGAAATCATCAAATGCGTGGTGTTTAAGGTAGCTGGTGAGACAAATACCGATGATTTAAGCCCTGCAAGTGATGCTTTCACCCGCAGCGACATACCTTTGCACGCTCAGGCTATGCTTAAAAACAGACAGGCTGGTTCTTTGCAAAAGATACAAGAGCTTAAACAAAGCGGACGAGAAATCGCTTATGTAGGCGATGTCGTAGGCACAGGTTCGAGCCGAAAATCAGCCATAAATTCAATACAATGGCATTTAGGCAAGGACATTAAAGGCGTTCCAAACAAACGCACAGGCGGCATAGTCATAGGCTCGACAATAGCACCGATTTTCTATAACACCGCACAAGATAGCGGGGCTTTGCCTATCATTTGCGATGTCAGTGCACTTGAAATGGGCGATGAATTTGAAATTCACAGCTACGAGGGCAAAATCGTTAAAGAGGGCAAAACCATAGCCACCTTTTCACTCAGCCCAAACACCCTTTTAGACGAGGTTAGAGCAGGAGGGAGAATTCCGCTCATCATAGGGCGTGGGCTTTGTGCAAAAGCCAGAGAGGCTTTGAATTTAGAGCCTGAAAACATTTTCACCAAGGCAAAACAGCCTGAAAATTCAAGCGGTGGCTACACATTAGCTCAAAAAATGCTTGGAAAAGCCTGTGGTGTAAGCGGAGTGCGTGCAGGTATGTATATAGAGCCTCAAACGCTCACCGTTGGTTCGCAAGATACCACAGGACCGATGACAAGAGATGAGATAAAAGAATTAGCAAGTCTTGGCTTTAATGCTGATTTTGTCTTACAAAGCTTTTGCCACACGGCAGCTTATCCAAAGATAAGCGATGCGAATTTACACGAGACTTTACCGAATTTCATCACAAGTCGTGGTGGGGTGAGCTTAAAGCCCGGAGACGGGGTAATCCACTCTTGGCTTAATCGCTTCGTTTTGCCTGATAGCGTTGGCACGGGAGGGGACTCACACACTCGCTTTCCTATCGGTATATCCTTTCCTGCGGGTAGTGGGCTTGTAGCCTTTGCAGCCGTTACAGGCTCTATGCCTTTAAATGTGCCTGAAAGTGTGCTGGTGCGTTTTAGCGGACAGTTGCAAAAGGGTGTAACGCTTAGAGATTTAGTCAATGCTATACCTTATTATGCTATCAAGCAAGGACAACTCACCGTTGAAAAGAAAGGCAAAAAAAATATCTTTGCGGGTAAGATTTTAGAAATCGAGGGTTTGCCAAATTTAAAGGTAGAACAGGCTTTTGAATTAAGCGATGCAAGTGCTGAACGCAGTGCGGCAGCGTGTAGCGTGGATTTAAGCGTAGAAAGCGTCAGCGAATACATACGCTCAAACATTGCACTCATTGAAGCGATGATAGAAGCAGAATACGAAAACAAAAAAACCCTACAAAGAAGGGCGGATAAAATGCGTGCTTGGCTTGAAAAACCAGAGCTTTTAAGGGCGGATAAAGACGCTAAATACGCTTATATCATCGACATTAACCTTAATGACATTAAAGAGCCTATTTTAGCGTGTCCAAACGACCCTGATGATGTGGCAACTTTGAGCGAAATTTTAAATGATAATAAGCGTCCAAAAGAGATTAACGAAGTTTTTGTCGGCTCTTGTATGACAAATATAGGGCATTACAGGGCTTTGGGCGAAATTTTAAAAGGCAAAGGAGCGTTAAAAACAAGGCTTTGGGTAGCACCACCAACGAAAATGGATAAGGCTCAACTTGTTAAAGAGGGCTATTATAGCATATTTGGTGCGGCTGGTGCGAGGATAGAAGTGCCGGGCTGCTCACTTTGTATGGGAAATCAAGCCAGAGTTGCTGATGGAGCTGTGGTTTTCTCAACCTCTACGCGAAATTTTGACAATAGAATGGGAATGGGAGCGAAAGTGTATTTAGGAAGTGCTGAATTAGCCGCTGTTTGTGCGATTTTAGGACGCTTGCCAAGCGTTGATGAATACCTTGACATAGTCAGCGACAAGCTTGATGATGCTCACAAGGCAAACATTTATCGCTATTTAAATTTCAACGAAGTTGAAAATTTCAACCTCGACTAAAAAGGCTTTGCGTTGCACTTGTCAATGAAAACAGCATTTATCACGGGGGCAAGTTCGGGTTTTGGCAGGGAGTGTGTGAGGGCTTTGGCAGAGCGAGGCTTTAAAATCATCGCCTTGGCAAGACGCGAGGAGAGATTAAATGAGCTAAAAGCCCAATTTCAAGGGCAAATTCACAGCATTTGTGCTGATGTTCGCGACAAAGAAGCTATTTTTAAAGCCGTAGAGCAACTTCCTGCTGAATTTAAGGACATTTCGGTGCTGATTAACAATGCTGGATTGGCACTTGGCACTGAAAAATTCGATGAATTAAGCGTTGAGGACATAGAAACTATGGTGGATACGAACATAAAAGGCTTTTTGTATGTCGCAAGAGCCGTTATACCGCTTTTAAGAAAGCAAAAGTCCGCCCATATTTTCAATCTCGGCTCAGTCGCTGGGCGAAATGCCTATTTTGGCGGCAATGTGTATTGCGGCACAAAGGCTTTTGTAGGGCAGTTTTCACTAGCCCTACGCAATGACTTGCGAGGCAGCAATATCAAAGTCAGCAACATAGCCCCCGGACTTTGCAAAACCGAATTCAGCGAGGTTCGTTTCAAAGGCGATAAACAAAAAGCCGATGCCGTGTATGAAAACACCAAATTTTTAAGCGCACAGGATATAGCTGCGGTAATTTGTGCGCTTTTGTCCTTGCCCGAGCATATCAACATTAACGAGCTTGAACTTATGCCCGTTACGCAAACTTGGGCGGGATTTTTCATCGAAAAGCTTTAAATTTAGCCACTTTCTTGGCAAATTTTAAAGTTTTCATCAAAGAAATTTGATATAATTGCATTTTTGCAATGTGAGGAAAAAATGAAATTATTATGTCTTATGCTTTTGCCCTTGGCTCTTTTTGGTTCAGCCGAACAAAACGCCCAGCTTTTCGGTATGGCAACCCTACTTCCACCGCTCATCGCCATAGTTTTGGCTTTTGTGAGTAAAAATGTCGTTTTATCTTTATTTTTAGGGGCTTTAACAGGCACTTTTATGCTCTCGCTCGTAAGCAATGGCTTTGGCACAGAGAGTGGAAATATTTTCGCCCTGCTTTATAATGCTAGTATAGGGGCTTTCACGGGCTTTATCTTTAAAGTCTTAAATTCTATGGCAAATACGGGCAATGCAGGTGTCATCTTGCAAGTGCTTACCATAGGCGGTGTAGTCGCACTCATCACAAAAAATGGCGGCACAAAAGCCGTTGCTTTGTGGCTTTCAAAAAAGGCAAAACAAGCCAAAAGCTCACAATTTGCCACTTGGTGTATGGGCGTGTTTGTCTTTTTTGACGATTATGCCAATTCGCTCATCGTAGGACCCATTATGCGTCCGGTTACTGATAAATTCAAGGTTAGCCGCGAAAAACTCGCTTTCATAATGGACGCAACAGCCGCTCCCATAACAGGACTTGCAATCATCTCCACTTGGATAGGGCTTGAAATCTCGCTCATTCGTGCAGGGTATGATTTAGTCGAAGCCGAAGTCTTTACGCAATTAAATATCAACAAAGAATCCATAAACGCCTTTGAAATTTTCGTTCAAACCTTGCCATATCGCTTTTACAATCTCTTTATGCTCGCCTTTGTCTTGCTTACCATTTTTATGGGGCGTGAATTTGGACCTATGTTTAAAGCCGAGCAAAGAGCTAGAAAGGGCGAATTCTCACAAGGACACGAACAGCTTGATAATATAGAGGATAAAATTTTAGAGCCAAAAGAGCATATCACACTTAAAGCAAGTAATGCCCTCGTGCCTTTGATGATACTTGTCGTCTTTGCCTTTGTGGGCTTTTATTTTAGCGGTTATAATGCCATTAGCGATAGTGCTGTAAAAGCCCTCATAGACGAGTCCCCTTTAAGTTTTTACGCCCTACGCGAAACCTTTGGGGCGTCAAATGCCTCTGTGGTGCTTTTTCAAGCCGCTCTTTTAGCAAGTATAGTGGCTATTATTATGGGGGCTTTGAGGAAAATCTTTTCAGTCAAAGAGGGCATTGCTGTGTGGATGCAAGGGTGGCGGACGATGATAATGACGATTGTCATCTTGCTTTGTGCGTGGAGTTTAGCCTCTACCATAAAGGATTTAGGCACTTCAAAATACCTCATTGAGCTACTTACAGACAAAACGCCTTTATTTTTGCTTTCAGGGGCAGTGTTTTTACTCGCCTCGCTCATTTCTTTTTCCACAGGCACGAGCTATGGCACTATGGGGATTTTAATGCCTCTTACCATTCCACTTGCCGCAGCAGTGGGCGTTTATAACAATTTAGCAGGTGCTGAACTACATCATTATATGATAGTCAATATCTCAGCCGTGCTAACGGGGGCGATTTTTGGAGACCATTGCTCACCCATCTCCGACACAACCATACTTTCATCAATGGGAAGCAAGTGCGATTTACTCGCCCACGTTAAAACGCAAATGCCTTACGCCTTGTGCGTGTGTGCGGTGAGCTTGATTTTTGGGTATTTGAGCGTTTCTTTGGGTTTAAATGTGTGGATTAGCCTTATTTTAGGGCTTGTAGCGATGATAGTGCTTTTGCGAATTTGTGGCAAAAAAGTCTATGCTCTTTGAGGATAAGATAAAAGAGGCTAAACTTTTATTTAGCGATTTTAAGGGCGAATTTGAGTGCTTTAAATCCGCATTAAAAGCTTACAGGACGAGGGCTGAATTTAGCTTTTGGCACGATGAAAAGGGCGTTCATTATGCTATGTTTAAGGGCAAAGAAAAATTCATTATCACAAATTTTGAAATCGCTACAAAATCCATACAAAAGGCGATGAGTGCTTTGCTTAAAGAATTAAATTCAAACCAAACCCTTACTCACAAGCTATTTGGCGTTGAATTTATGGCAACGAAAGATGATTTAAGCGTTACCCTACTCTATCATCAAAGCGTAAATACCCTAAAAAACGAGCTTGAAAACTTACAAAACAAAATCAATGCCAAGCTCATCGCCAGAAGTAAGGGCGAGAAATTAAGCTTTCGAGGCGAAAATTTACGCCAACGCCTACAAATAGGAAAAAAAGAATTTTTATACGAGCTAAACAACGACTGCTTTGTCCAGCCAAACACACAAATAAACGAAAAGATGATAGAATGGGTATTGAGTAAGATTAAGGTGCAGCAAAGGGCTGATTTGCTGGAATTGTATTGCGGTTATGGTAATTTCACCCTGCCCCTAGCCTCATCTTTTCGCAAGGTTTTAGCGAGTGAAATCTCAAAAACAAATATCAAATTTGCCCTCATCAATGCCAAGCTTAATCAAAACACCAACACAAGCTTTATCCGCCTTTCAAGCGAGGAGCTGATACAAGCTTTTTTAGGGAGTAGAGAATTTTTTAGGCTAAGAAACATTGATTTAAAGGCTTTTGACTTTTCTCACATTTTTATAGACCCGCCAAGAGCGGGACTTGATGAAAAGGTGCGTGAATTTATCAGCTCTTTTAGCTATATCATCTACATTTCGTGCAATCCACAAAGCTTAAAATGCGATTTAAACGAGCTTTTAAAAACGCATACTATCACGGATTTTGCTCTTTTTGACCAATTCGCCACAACGCCTCATTTAGAATGCGGCGTCATTTTGAGGAAAAA
>CAZSMF010000065.1:0-7025 GCA_964607975.1 uncultured Campylobacter sp.
GTGGTTACAAGATGGTGTGCCTTATATCAATGTCATTGAAAAGCTGAAAAATCAAAGGGTAAGTGCTTAAAATGAATGATAATCAAGGGCTGTATATCAAATATATCAATTTTGACTTATCTACCGAAGAATTAAGAAAGTATTTTGGTAATAATACAGCAAAAGCTTATGAATTGATTAAGGATTTTTTCTTAAAAAGAGACTTCGAGCATAGGCAGTATTCAAGTTACATTTCAAAAAAGCCCATAGATGATTATGATTTTAGCCAAATTTTAGAAACATTTGCTAGAAAGCATATTTGGCTTAAAGACTGCTTACAAGGCTTTGATATACTCAATGTCGAAAATGAGCAAAAAATAGACGGCACTGAACAAATTCGCAACACCGCACAAGAAGCAGAGCAAAAACAACAAAACAAAATCCAAACACTTACCCAAAAGCTTGATAGAGAAGTAAGCTACTATGAAAAGTCTAAAAATTCATTTTATGCTGATGCTAAAATACGCATTGAAAATACAATCATCAGTCTATGTAACGAGCTAATGCAAAATGGTGAGATTATCAAAGACAAGAATTTAAAGACTTTGCAAACTATCATCAAAGAAAGAAACAATGGCAGGAGTTTGTAGCTTTATTTAAGCCCACGCAACTTGTCTTGTAATTTTATTTAATCTCGCTCTTAACCTGTTTAGCTAAAAGTGCCTCAAAACAAGCTTGAAACTATTTTAACCCGCCTTTAATCTTATCCTCGCTAAACAGCTTAAATCTCACATACTGCGTTACTTTCATTCCCAAATTTGTCGCTGTTTCCTTTAAAGCACTCATCTCACTTTCATTAAGATAAAGTTGCATTTGGATATTTCTTTTTTCTAACTTTTTGGGTTGTGGTAAAGAGGTTTCGCCTCTTGCTGCATTGGTTACATTCTCTTTATTTTTAGCTGTGCTTTTGAATTTACTCTTTAATTGCTTCAATCTCATCATTACTCCTCAATACTCAATTTTACAAGCTCTTGCAAGACTTACTCCACTCAAAATTGCTTCATTCTTTTTTATCCCAGCAAAGTATGGTTTTGCCCTCATCATCAACGCTCACATCGCCCATTCCCATTATGTTAAAACCTGCATCGACATAGTGAATTTCACCCGTTACGCCACTAGCTAAATCGCTTAATAAATACATAGCCGAATTTCCCACATCATCAATGCTGACATTGCGTTTAAGTGGGGCGTTTAGCTCGTTGTATTTTAAAATCATCTTAAAATCACCTATGCCACTTGCTGCAAGGGTTTTAATGGGTCCTGCTGATATGGCGTTAATGCGAATGCCTCGTAAGCCCAAGTCCCTTGCTAGATAACGAACAGAGCTTTCAAGTGCGGCTTTTGCCACGCCCATTACATTGTAGTGCGGGACATATTTGACGCCTCCAAGATAGCTTAAAGTGAGGATTGAGCTGCCTTGTTTTAGCACACTAAGCACCGCACGAGTAAGAGAAAGCAGCGAATATACCGAAGTTTGCATAGCCACATTAAAGGCGTCTTTGCTGGTATCTACAAAAGAGCCGTCTAATGCCTCTTTTGGTGCGTAGGCTACGGCGTGAATGACAAAGTCTAATTCGCCAAAGTCCTTTTTAAGCCTTTCTGTGAGGGCATTTAAATGAGCTTCGTTATTTACATCAAGTTCATAAACGAAATTCGAGCCAAATTCAGCAGCGATAGGCTCAACCCTTTTTTGCAAGGCTTCGTTTAGATAAGTAAAAGCCAAATTCGCCCCCTGTGCGTGGCAGGCTTTGGCTATACCATACGCTATTGATTTGTTGTTAGCAACGCCGACTATGAGTCCTTTTTTGCCTTTCATTAACATAGTTTATCCTTTGATGAGTTTGATAAAATTATCCACTTTTAAAGCCGCAGAGCCTATCAAAACGCCACTGCAATGCTTTAAAGCTAGAATTTCTTTGATATTGCTTTCATTGACGCTTCCGCCATACAAAAGCTTTGCCTTGCTTAATCCTTGTAAAAAAGAAAGCACTTGGCTAATGTCGTTTAAATTTGCACTCACGCCCGTGCCTATGGAGTAAATAGGCTCATAAGCGATGATGAGTTTTTCATAGTTTAAATCAATGCCTTGAAGTTCTTGGCGTAAAAATTCTTGCGTCTTGCCCTCTTTTTTTACTTTAATATCCTCGCCTATGCAAAATATAATGCTGTAATCATTTGCCTTGGCAAAGTCAAATTTAGCTTGTATCAAGCTTTCTTTTTCATTTAACAAAAGCCTTCTTTCTGAATGCCCGATTAAAACGCATTTAATGTCAAATTCATCAAGCTGTTCTTTGCCTAATTCTCCTGTAAATGCACCATTTACGCAAGGATAAAAATTTTGCGTCCCTTGCGTAAAGGCAAGTTTTTTAGAGCTAAAAGCTATGCTTGGTGGGAAAACTATGATTTCATCGCTTAAATTTTGAGCGTTTAAGAAGGTGTTTAAGCTTTGAGCGTAGTTTTCAAAACTCGCTCTGTTGTGGTGGCACTTTAAATTCGCCGCAAAAATCATTCCCCCTCCTTTAAACGCAAAGGCTTAACGCCGGGAAGTTCTTTACCCTCAATAAGCTCCAAACTCGCTCCACCGCCTGTGGAAATGAAAGTCATCTCATCAGCATCATCAGCCCTTGCGACAACATCGGCTGTATCGCCCCCGCCTATAACGGTTGTAGCGTGGCTTTCGCTGATATAATGGCTCATTTTAAGGCTACCTTTGGCGAATTTGTCTATCTCGAACACGCCCATAGGTCCATTCCACCAAATCGTTTGTGCATCACTTATAGCCTCTTTAAAAAGTCTTGTCGTGGCTGGTCCTATGTCAAGCCCCATCCAACCACTTGGAATTTCTTGGCAGGGAGCAAATCTCATCTCCGCGTCTTTTGAGCAAGTTTGTGCGGCGACTACATCAACGGGTAGATAGATTTTCACGCCCAAATTCTTGCCCTTGGTGAGAATTTTACTCGCCTCCTCGATGAGTTCGTCCTCTAAAAGAGAATTGCCTATATCAAAGCCCAATGCTTTTAAGAAAGTAAAAGCCATACCCCCGCCTATGATGAGTTTATCGACTTTTGGAAGCAAATTCGTAAGGGCTTGAAGCTTACCGCTGACTTTCGAACCGCCCACAACAGCAACAAAAGGACGGGCTGGTTTTTTGATGAGATTTTCAGCAAAGGCTATTTCTTTAAGGAGTAAAAAACCCGCCGCTCTGTGCTTTTCATCAAAAAAATTCGTAATCGCTGCTACGCTAGAATGCGCCCTATGACACACTCCAAAGGCATCGTTAATGTAAATTTGTGCCATTTTGGCAAGTTCTTTGGCTAAATTTTCATCATTTTTGGTTTCGCCCTTTTCAAAACGCAAATTTTCAAGCATAACGATTTCACCTTGTGCTAATTGAGCCACCTTTTTTTTAGCGTCCTCACCGATGACATCTTTGGCTAGAATGATTTCTTTGCCAAGCAAACGAGAAAGCCTTTTTGCCACAGGTTCAAGGGAGTATTTGGCGTTAATGTCCTTTGGACGCCCTAAATGAGAGGCTAAAACGAGGCTGCAACCATTATCTAAACAATAGCGTATAGTTGGTATGGCTGAGCGAATGCGTCTATCATCGGTGATGTTTAAAAATTCATCTTGTGGGACATTAAAATCACACCTTATAAAGACTTTTTTATCTTTAAGCTCTAAATCCTTAATAGAAATAATCTCACTCATCGCATCACCCACACAGCCATATCAACAAGGCGAGAGGAATAGCCCCATTCGTTATCATACCAAGCGATAATCTTTACAAAATCATCGCAAATTACCTGAGTTAAATCACTCGCAACAATAGCCCCATAGCTACAAGTGATAAAATCAGAACTCACTCTTTGTTCATCATCGACAAGCAAAAGCCCCTTTAAATTTGAATTTGCTGCCTTTCTAAACGCTTCGTTTAACTCCTCTTTGCTGGTTTTTTTAGCAAGTTTTGCCGTCAAATCCACACTTGATACATCAATCACAGGCACACGCATACTCTGCCCGTGTAATTTGCCGTCAAGCTCTGGCATAATGAGCCTCATCGCCTTTGCCGCTCCTGTGGAAGTGGGGATAATGTTTTGTGCGGCGGCTCTGCTTCGCCTTTTATCTCTTGCCTTTGCGTCAATGATACTTTGCCCGTTTGTATAGGCGTGAATTGTCGTCATCAAGCCCTTTTCAATGCCAAAATTATCTTGTAATACCCTACAAACAGGACCCAAGCAATTTGTCGTGCAACTTGCATTTGAAATAATAGCTTCGCCCTTGTATAAATGAGCATTTACGCCCAAAACATAGGTAGGCGTGTTATCCTTTGCTGGTGCGCTCATAATGACTTTTTTAATGCCCTTGTCAATGAAAGCTTGGCACTTTTCTAAACTCAAATGCGCTCCCGTGCATTCAAGCACCACATCAGCACCAAATTTAGCAAAGTCAAGCTCGTTAATGTCTCGGCTTTTAAAGACTTTGATTTTCTTGCCATTGACTATTAAATCATCGTTTTCAACACGAATTTCACCGCTAAAAGCCTTATGCACGGTGTCGTATTTGAAAAGATACTGGGTAAGTTCAATGTCTGTCGTGTCGTTAATCGCCACAAGCTCGACATCATCTCGCTGTAAAATTATCCTAGCCACGCATCTTCCAATGCGTCCAAAGCCATTTATCGCAATTTTTGTCATTGATTTATTTTCCTTAAAAATAAAGTGCTAGAATTTTACAAAAAAAAGGCTAAATTTTTTATGAAAATTGCAATTTTTGGTGGAAGTTTTGACCCACCGCATTTAGGACACGACACGGTTGTAAAAAATGCCCTCAAAAGCCTAGATATAGACAAACTCATCATTATGCCAACCTTTATAAATCCCTTTAAAAGCGGATTTTTTGCCGATGAGAAACAAAGATTTTTGTGGGTGCAAAAGGTATGGCAGGGGCTTGAAAAGGTGGAAATTTCAAATTATGAATTAAAACAAAAGCGTCCCGTGCCAAGTATAGAAAGCGTTTTGCATCTTTACGAGCTTTACAAACCGCAAAAATTCTACCTTATCATCGGGGCTGATCATTTGCAAAGCCTTGAAAAATGGCACGAATTTGAAAAATTAAATTCTTTGGTGGAATTTATCATCGCTAAACGAGATAATATTGTCATTCCAAAGAAATTTAAGTTCTTAAACACCAAAATCAACATATCCTCATCATTTATCAGGGAAAATTTAAGCTTTGATGCGATTTGTCCGCAGATTGTCGATGAGGTGAGGCTTTATTATTTAAATTTAGAGCAAAAGAAAGGATAGTATGCAAAAAAGAATTCAAACCATCACTCAAATTTTAGACGAGAAAAAAGCCGAGCAAATCGAAGTTTTTACGATGAATGATTATTTTGTTGATGTAGTCATCATCGCCACAACTATGGGCGAAAAACACGCTTTGTCTTTAATCGATGAGTTAAAAATAGCCTTAAAACCGCTCAATGAGGAGTTTTTAAACATTCAAAGTTCGCCAGATTGGAGCGTGATAGATTTAGGCGATATGATAATCCACCTTTTAAGCGAGGATTACAGAGCAAAATACAAAATAGAGGAGCTTTTAGAGGAGCTTAAAAATTCTCGTTAGTCATCTCACTTGCATTTAGCTCTTTAAAGTCTGCGTTTTGGCTGCTTGAATTAGTCTCTAAAAGGCTTTGATTGTTTTCGTTGTTATCAAGGCTTGTGTTTTCATCATTTTGAATTTTTGGCTTTGAGCTTGTAAATTTGGATTTAATTTGCAAAAAGAGTGATTTTTTAGGCGTTATCACCGCTGTTTCTTTGGCATTGGTAGCGTGATACACCACAACGCCATATTTACTCGCATAAAATTCAATGAGAAGTCTTTGCAGGGCAGGTTCTACGAAATTATCAAACCAAGCATTGTTTGAAATGGCGATGATGATTTTACTTTTTTTGTAAAGTTCCTCTTTGGTTACTTCATAACAAATGGCATTAGTTATCTTTTGCCCAAAAAGTTCGTATTCGTTAAAGGCATTGCCACGAGCAAAATCACTTAAATTCGGCAAAAGATACCGGCGGATAAAATCGCTAACATAAGGAATTTGAGGCATTTCCTCCCCAAAAGGCACAAGATAATATTTGCTTAAAATTTGCACTTCGCCCTCTTTAAAAACATAGGCACTATTATAAATTTTACCCTCATTTTCATACGGCGCACCGACTATAATGGTGATTTGATTTGAAATATCCTTTAAAAGCTCGTAATACACGCCATTAAAGCCCTTTGTAAGCTCAAAAGCAAAGGTGCTTTCGGGAAAAACGATGAGTTCTTTCTTTTCGCCCAAAGCTTTAAGCGTTTCACTCACCACAAAATCAGCGTTTTTGATGACATTTTCTTTGGCAAATTTACTCGCCTCGTCTATATTTGTGTTAATGAGCTTAACATCACTTTTCAAAGGCTCAAATTCGCTATCTTTATACTGCACGCCCACAAAAAAGATAATGGCGATGATGATAAGTTTATAATGCTTGGAAATATAGCCCTCATACCAAAAATAAGCGATGAGAAAGAGGCAGATTATCCCACGCCAGCTTGCGTCAAAAAAGCCATAGACGGTTAAAACACCCCAATTTAGCCAATCAAAGCCCAAAAAATGTATAAAAGGCAAACAAAATATACCCAAAAGCCTTAAAAAATCATATTTAAGAGCGTAGCAAAGGCGAAAAAGTATGGCATAAAACAAGCCTATGCCTAAAAGCTCCAAAGGAATGATATAATCAAGCCCGTAATACAAAGAAGAAAGGCTCAGCCAATAAAACCACATTAAAGAAAGGAAAAATCCCGTCCAAAAATACCCTTTTTTATCACTACGCAAAAGCAAGACAAAGCCTTAAATAGCGAGGAATGGTGAGAGAATTTCAAGGTATAAATTCTCAAATTTTGTAAATGAAATAGAATTTGAAATGTAAAAAGCAACACAAAAGGCT
>CAZSMF010000066.1:0-6987 GCA_964607975.1 uncultured Campylobacter sp.
GCACCAGATCCTAAGTCTGGCGTGTCTGCCAATTTCACCACATCCGCAAAAGGTGGTACGCCCAAGAGGATTCGAACCTCTGACCTACGGCTTAGAAGGCCGTTGCTCTATCCAGCTGAGCTATGAGCGCTCAAAAATGGTGCGCCCGATAGGAATCGAACCCATAACCTACAGATCCGAAGTCTGTCGCTCTATCCAGTTGAGCTACGAGCGCAATACTGGGGTGAGTGATGGGAATCGAACCCACGACACTCAGGACCACAATCTGATGCTCTAACCGACTGAGCTACACTCACCATTAAAGACAATGGTCGGGGTGAAAAGATTCGAACTTTCGGCCCTCTGGTCCCAAACCAGATGCGCTAACCAGACTGCGCTACACCCCGATACAAAAAATAAAACGCTGATTATACAACAAAAATTCTTATAAGTCAATAATTTAGCCTTTTTTATCATTAAAATTCACAAGCATTTTGCTTAAAATTGTAAAATCTATTATTTTGGTAATTACTTTCAAAATAGATTAAGCAAAAATTTGTTACACTTATTTACATCAAAAAATTACAAAGGATAGAAAATGTCAGTTTTAGTCATAGGTGCTGATGAAATTACGCCGATAAAGGCAGTTCTTTACGATTTGGGAGCGAAAAAAATCGAGCATTGGGACGCGAGAAATGAAAACCGCGTCAATCGCAAACCCATACCACAAGATACCGAATGCGTAGTAATGCTTACAAGCTTTTTAAACCACAACACGATGAAGAAAATCAAGGGCGAAGCGAAAAAACGCTGCATTCCCTTAGTGTGTGCTAAAAGAAGCGTCAGTTGCGTTTATAGCGAGTATTGCAAGGTATTTAATCTCAGTAAGGATTTTTCTTGCCCGAAAGAAAAATAAATTTACAAATAATGAAAGCGATATTCAAATATGTTTAATCACACAAAAAGCTTGGCTAAAATGACTTTTTCACAAAATGCCATTTTGAGTAAAACTTGCAAAAGGGTGAATTTTGCACTAAAAATTCACAAAAAATAAAATAAGCTTTAAGAGTGATAAAAAAGACAAAAAAATGCAATTTATAAATTTTGTTAAGAAAATTTGTATAAAATTGTAGGCTAATTTATCTTAAATAAAATTAAAGGAGCAAGTATGTCAGTAGCAGTAATTTATGGTAGTGCTATGGGAAATACAGAAGGTGCGGCGAATTTAATCGCTGAAAAATTAGGCATTAGCGATGTGTTAAATGTCGCTGATATTGACGCTGATAAAATCAATTCTTACGACAAGCTTATCGTAGGCACTTCGACTTGGGGAAGTGGAGATTTGCAAGATGATTGGGACGCTTTTGATTTTTCTGCTTTGAAACTTCAAGGCAAAACGGTGGCTATTTTTGGTATGGGCGATAGCGAAAGCTATTCAGATACCTTTTGTGGCGGTATGGGAAAACTCGCTAAAAAGCTTAAAGAAGCTGGTGCAAGTATAGTTGGTGCGGTTTCAACCGAAGGATACAGCTTTGAAGCAAGTGAGGCTGTTGAAAATGACAGCTTTGTGGGCTTAGCCCTTGACAATGACAATCAAGAAGACCAAACCGAAGCAAGAATTGACGCTTGGCTTGAAAAAATCAAAGCTAACTTTTCTTAACCCACCTTTCGTAAAGTTTGCCTTAAAGTGCAAACTTTACCCTTTTAAAAAGTTTAAAATGTCATTGTGAGTAAAAATTTTCTTTTCACTTAAAAATATAAGCAAAAATTCACCAAGTTTTTAGTAAAATTGTGCGTTTTAATTTTGATTTAAGGCTTGATAATGAAAAATTTAATTATAGTTGAATCCCCAGCCAAAGCTAAAACCATAGGGAATTTTCTCGGTAAAGATTATGAAGTAATGGCATCAAAAGGACACATACGCGATTTGCCAAAAACAAGCTTTGGTATTAAGATAGATGATGAAAATTTCGTGCCTGAATACCGCATATCAAGCGAACATTCTGCCATAGTTAAAGAACTTAAAAGTAAGGCAAAGTCCGCTCAAAAGATTTATTTGGCTACTGATGAGGACAGGGAGGGCGAGGCTATCGCTTATCATATCGCCAAAGCCATAGAAAAGGACGAAAAATCCTTGCCTCGCATAGTTTTTCACGAAATCACACAAAGTGCCATTGAAAACGCCCTTAAAAACCCAAGAAAGCTTAATATGAGTAGCGTTAATGCACAACAAGCCAGACGCTTACTTGATAGGATAGTAGGCTATAAATTAAGCCCCTTACTTGCCAATAAAATTCAAAAAGGATTGAGTGCTGGACGCGTGCAAAGTGCTGCACTAAAAATCATAGTGGATAGAGAAAGGGAAATCAAAGCCTTTGTGCCGCTTGAATATTTCAGCATTGATATGATTTTTTCCAAAGATTTAGCAGCTGAACTTGTTGAATTTGAGGGCAAAAAGCTTGAAAAATTAAGTCTAACGAACAAAGACAGGGCAAAGCTCATACTCAAACATTGCGAAGAAGCTGAATTTAGCGTAGAAAGCGTAGAAAGTAAAGAACGCAAAATCGCCCCACAGCCTCCATTTATGACTTCAACCTTGCAGCAAAGTGCGAGTAATGCACTTGGTTTTACTCCAAAACGCACTATGATGATAGCTCAAAAGCTCTATGAGGGCGTAAAGACGCATCAAGGCACTATGGGCGTTATCACCTATATGAGAACGGACAGCTTAAATTTGGCAAAAGAAGCGGTTTTAAGTGCAAGAGAGCATATTAAAAAGGAATTTGGCGAAAAGTATCTGCCCGCAAAAGCCCTTGTATATGCGACTAAAAGCAAGGGCGCACAAGAAGCCCACGAGGCGATTCGCCCTACAAATTTAAGTTTTACGCCCCAAATTGCAACCAAATACCTTGAAAAAGACGAATTAAAGCTTTACACCCTCATTTACAATCGCTTTTTAGCGTGTCAAATGAGTAATGCCCTTTCTCAAACTCAAAGCGTTTATGTGCGAGGAAATAAGGCTTTGTTTAAGATAAGTGGGCGTAAGATTCTATTTGATGGCTTTTATAAAGTGTATGGCGATATGGATAAAGATAAAATTCTACCCGATTTAAAGCAAGGACAAGGGCTTAAAAAGCAAGATTTGCAGATGAATTCACATTTCACAGAGCCGCCTTCTCGTTACTCAGAGGCTGGGCTGGTTAAAAAGCTTGAAAGTTTAGGCATTGGGCGTCCAAGCACCTATGCACCGACTATTTCCATACTCACCAGCCGTGATTATGTCAAAATAGAAAAAAAGCAGCTCATTCCCACAGAGGTGGCATTTAGCGTCATTGAAATGCTTGAAAAGCACTTTGGCGACATTGTCGATGCGAATTTTACTTCAAAACTTGAAGACAGACTTGATGAGATTGCCGATGATAAGGCTGATTGGCAAGAAATTTTGCGTGAATTTTACTTTCCTTTCGCGCGAAAGATTGATGAGGGCAAGAAAAACATCACTTCGCAAAAGGTGCTTACGAAAATTGATGAGCAATGCCCACAATGTGGCGGCGAACTTGCCATAAGAAAGGGCAGGTATGGTGAATTTGTAGCGTGTTTGAATTTCCCAAAATGCAAGTATTCAAGGAATTTAAGCCAAAGCAATCAAAACGGCGAAAAGAAAAAGCCAAACGGCACGGGTGTAAAATGCCCTGAATGCAAAAATGGCGAGGTGGTTGAAAGAATGAGCCGAAGGGGCAAATTTTACGGGTGCAGCACATATCCAAAATGCAAATTTGTAAGTAATTATAAAGTCGTTGATGAAAACTGCGAGGAATGCGGCTCTTATCTCATCATCAAAGAGCTTAAAAAAGGCACTTTTTTAGAATGTCCAAAATGTAAAAGCAAGAAGGAGCTTGAAAATTAAACAAGATTGCTGTTTAAAAAGTCAAATTTTTAAGATAAATTCAGTAAGAATAAATTACAAATTCGCTACAATAATTTCTCGTTTTTAACATAAAATTTTTATAAAATGATGATTTTTTAAGGATTTACAATGAAAAACCTTGTGCTTTTATTTGCTTTTTGCCTTTTCTTTTGTGCTTGTTCTACTGAGGAAAAGAAAACTCCCTTACTTGGTGCAAATACACCCCCGCAACATTTAGCCGACAAGCCAAAGGACAAGCCTTTAAGCATAGTTACGCACAAGGGCGAAACACTTTGCTACATACCCACCTTTTCAGCAGGGGCACAGCACAGCTCTTATGTTGGCATTTTAAACTGCTCTTTAAAAGAGGCAAAAGCGGCAAGATATGATGTTTTTGGTAGGATTGCCTTTAATATCAATGATAATTGGCTTTGTCTTACCGCTCCTTATGCTGTGGCTATCGAAAAGACGAGGGATAAGGACTATTTGTATCTTTCTCCTTGCGTGATTAACACGAATTTGCAGCAATGGCTTATAAGAGATGGCGTATTTTACTCACACGATGGCACTTATAGTATAAAAGATGATGGAAGTTACTTGTATGCAGCTCATCAATTTGCCGGAGGCTTGAACGAACACAAGCTTCACAGCTCTATGAATGAGTGGGCTAATACCAAAGCAACTCCTGCTGGAATCAGCCTCATTTTAACCTTGGCTTGGGATTTAGAGCATAAGGACGGAATGGAAACTTATTTCCTTCGCAACAATTCTTCAAGCAAAGATACGCAGGTGCTTTTCTATAATCCAGTAAGCGGACATATAGCCCAATATGACGAGCTTAGCGGAAGCTATCAATGTATGTATTCAAACACAGGCACTCAAAGCTGGGCTTGGCTTACTTGGGGTTTATGCACGGACAAAGCCCCTCCGCCAAATAATAGAGCCTTTTTTAAATTTATCCCCATTTCTGAAAATAATTTTGTATTGGAGGATAAAGACGGCAATGTTTTAAGGCTTACGCGTTATGGGCTTCATTGGGGTGTGCCTTATGTGGCGAGTAAAAAATACCTTGAAACAGACACGAGCAATTCGCCCACTTCAAGCTTTAAAACCACGCATTATATGCAAATGTGGCTAAGATTTGTTAATGCAAATATTGGTAAAAATTTAAATTATTGCCCAGCACCCGGCTACAAAGCAAATACGCAAAATTTGCAAACAAGGCATTTATTAAGCTTAAATTCACAGCCACCTTTACTTTTACAAAACAATCAAAGCCCAGCCCTGCCTAGTGATTTTAATCTCACACAAGAATGGGCAACAAGACTTTTTAATATTAACACCTCATCGGGCGAAAATGATGAGGCTGTTGGAGTTTGCGGCACTTGTTTATTACAATCCTTTCAAATGATAGCTGAATTATTAGAAAATCCTCACACTCCACGCACACAAGGAGGCTATTTTTTCGACACAGCCTATGATGAAAGCCCTTATCCATCTTTTAGGGCTAGAAATTCCTTGCTTTATGACACGCTAACAGACATTATGCGTTATTATAATTTCAATGTCTCGCAGGTTAGCGATGCCTTTATTTTGGCAATGGATAGGACTATGGCAAGTGCCATTTCGCTTTTACCGCAATATGATTGGAATTTGTGGGGGCGAAGCATTCAAAGGAGAGAGCTTGAATTTTTAATGCAAAGGCTCATTGATTCTCCTGTGGGAAGTGTGTTTTTGATAGGACTTGCTCGGTATAATGATGAAGTTGGCGAAGTAACAGGACACGCGATGATAGCTTTTAGAGCAAGTAATGGACTCATCGCCGTGCCTACAAATGCACCGCTAATTGGTATGGCTGGTTTTGTGGCAAGATTAGCCCCGCTTACTGATATACAACAGCTTGAATTTATGCTTACCCGTTATAATGCAAGAAATCTTAGACTTGTGGGTTTGGGTGTCATTGAGGTGAGGCGTCCTGTCGTGGCTAATGCCTATGAGGGCTTGATTTCGTTTAGAGATTGTGGTGGGGATGGCGAGGATAGAAGGGGAAATGGACTTTTGCCATTGCCAGAGCTTATCAATCAGTGCATAAGTGGATTTTGCGAGTGGTAGAGGTTTAAACTAGGCTTTAATGGGAATAAACTGGCTAGTAAGCTAACGACAAATAAATCGACAAAATTATTTTATATAAAAAATTCAAGAAAGCTACACAGATTCTAGAATCCACTCAAGTGCTTAAATGTGATTAACAAACTAAACAAAAAACTAGTTATTATGCTTTTATCGCACCACATTTCCGTTTGCATCAAATATGCTTTGATTCCACTTTTCTAGCTACTATGCACTCGCGATGAATTCTGTTTTTGATGCTGTAATTATGTGTCTACTTTTAAGGCTTTATGCTTTAGCCATATGAGCCTTCTTAGCATTGCTTAACATAAGTTTTATACGATTTTCCTGATTAACTTTTGTCGCACCAGGGTCATAATCAATAGACACTATATTGCTATGAGGATTACGTTCCTTTATGATTTTCATCATGCCACGCCCTACAATATGATTAGGAAGACAACCAAATGGTTGAGTGCAAACTATATTTTCTACACCCTGCTCTATTAACTCTAGCATCTCCGCGGTAAGTAGCCACCCTTCTCCCATATTCATAGCTTCAGATACATAACCATCAGCCATTTTCTTAGTGTGTCTAAAAGCAGTAGGAGCTCTAAAAACACCTTGCTTTTTGATAGCCTTAATCATATCAAGTTGCTTATTGGCAAAGAACCAATACACTAAGCGATAAATAAGTGTCTCCACCAATTTACCACCATACATTTTGTTCCCAACTATCGTATCATTAATGCAATAAAGACAAAAATCCAAAAAGCCCGGAATCACTACTTCGCATTCTTCACCCAACAAAAAATCTTCTAAGTTATTGTTGCCAAGCGGAGAGAATTTGATATAGATTTCGCCCACAATACCCACACGCACTTTCTGCTTAGAATCTCTCTGTATAGATGCAAAATCCTCGAGTATAAGTTTCATATCTTTTTTTAAGACACTATACTTTCTTAAACCATCATTTGTGCCTTCTGTAGTAA
>CAZSMF010000067.1:0-6724 GCA_964607975.1 uncultured Campylobacter sp.
CTTAACGCCTTGATTTTTTAGAAAATTTCGCCAAATACAAATAAATAAGCCCTAGCAAAAGCACCAAAAACAAAGGCACTATGTAAGGATAGGTGCTGATTTTATCCACCACAGAAGTGATGAAAGCTCCAAAAGCAAAGCCTAGATAGCCAAGCCCCACCGCCCAAATCGCTGTGGCTATTGTGTTGATGAGGAAAAACCTCGCAAAGCTAAAACGAGCAAAACCCGCTGCTATGGGGATAAAGGTTTTAAGCCCATAGATGAATTTTTGAAAGACGATGAGAAAATTGCCGTATTGTTTGATTTTCATTTGAGCAAGGGCGAGTTTTCGGCGGTGTTTGCGAAAATAAGGCATTAAGTCCTTTTTGTAGTATTTGCCAAGCACAAATAAAAGCGTTGAGCCGATGACATTTGCCACAAAGGCTAATGCTATGCAAAGGCTGAGGTTAAAATAGCCAGAAGCACTTAAAATTCCAGCCCCAAGTATAGCCACCATACCCCCACCGAGTGAATAAACAAACAAAATCACATAGCCATAATTTTGCAAACTTGCAATAGTCTCTTGCATTTTAAAGCCCTGCTATTTTGCGTAATTTACAGCACGGAGTTCGCGTATGACATTGACTTTGATTTCGCCGGGGTATTGCACCTTTTCTTCGATTTCACCTGCGATTTCTTTGGCTAAAAGCACGGCTTCATCATCGTTAATCAAATTCGCATTGGCAATAACCCTAATCTCACGCCCAGAATTGATAGCATAAGCATTTTTAATACCCTCTTTGCTTTTAGCTATCTCTTCAAGCTCCGTAACCCTTTTCAAAAAGGCTTCCAGCACCTCACGCCTTGCACCCGGACGAGCCGCACTTAAAGTATCAGCCGCACAAACAGCCGCACTTTCTATGCTTGTAGCCTCTTCGTGTCCGTGGTGTGCGTAAATAGCGTTGATGACAACGGCGTGTTCCTTGTAGCGTTTGCAAAGCTCACCGCCCAAATCCACGTGAGAGCCTTCAAAATCGTGAGTTAAAGCCTTGCCTATATCGTGCAAAAGTCCAGCACGCCTTGCTAAAACCTCATCTCCTCCGCATTCAGCGGCGATGATTCCTGCTAAATACGCCACTTCAAGCGAGTGTGCGAGGGCGTTTTGCCCGTAACTTGCTCTGTATTTGAGTTTGCCGATGAGTTTTACTATTTCAGGGTGCATTTTGTTAAGCCCCAAGTCCATTATTATGGTTTGTCCCTCTTCAAGTATGCTGCTTTCAAATTCTTTGCATACTTTTTCGTGAATTTCCTCTATACGAGCCGGTTGTATGCGTCCGTCCTCAACCAAAAGTTCGATAACTTTGGTGGCTATGGCACGGCGATAGAGGTTAAAACAGCTTACTATGATAGCCCCGGGCGTATCATCGATGATAATATCCACGCCAAGCACCATTTCCAAGCTTTTGACATTGCGTCCTTCTTTGCCAATAATGCGTCCTTTTAATTCGTCATTTTTGATATTAACCACATTGATGAGACGCTCAGCCGCAAAGTCCCCAGCAAAACGCGAAGTTGCTTGTGCGATGATGAAATTTGCCTTGCGTTTGGCTTCGTTTTTTGCTTCCTCTTCGTATTTTCGCACGATATGAGCGATTTCATTGCGTGAATTTTCCTCAATCTTTTGCAAAATGATTTGTTTAGCCTCATTTTGCGTAAGCCCTGCTTGTCTTTCAAGCACTTTCATCGTGTCTTTAAGCCTTTCCTCATAAGTGGCTTTGAGTTTAGAGCTTTGCTCGTATAGGCTTTTGGCGTTCTCTTGTTCTTTGAGGAGTTGATTTTGCTCCTCTTTAAGCTTAAATTCAAATTTTTTCAACTCATCAAGCTTTTGAGAATACTCCTTTTGCACCCTGTGGCTTTTGTCCTCAAAACGCTTTTTTGCTTCAAATTCAGCATTTAAAACCGAATTTTTAGCGTCTTTTAAAACGAGTTCGGCTTCGTATTCTATGGCTTTTGCCTTTGCTTTGGCTTGTTCGATAAAAATGTCATATTTAGCATCATTTATCTTTTTAGCAACTAAATACCCTATCCCACCGCCGATGAAAACGGCGATAAATGCAATTATAACTTCGAGCATTTTTTTCTTTCCTATAAAATTTTTCGTAAGGATTTATGTAAAAATCAGCCTGTATATCGTGCTTTTGACACAAATTTTGTCGGCTTAAAGCCTTTGTCGCACTCACAAATACAAGCAAGGGTTTGTCTGTAAAATTTTCAAAAAATTTATCATAAAAGCCAAACCCGTGTCCTATTCTTTTTAAATTTCTATCCACGCCTATGACAGGAATGACTGCCATATCGATTTTAGCGACATAAAAAGAATTATTCGGCTCATAAATCCCAAAGCTCTTTTTGTAAAAAGGGCTTCTTAATTTTACCATTTTTAAACTTGTATCTTGCATAAATGGGACAAAAATTTTACATTTTTTTGCGAATTTATTCCTAAAACGAGCTAAATTCGGCTCGTAAGGCAGGGGCAAATATAGCAAAATGCTTTTTACTTTGTAAAACTCAATCACCCGCATCACTTCTTTATATACCGCAAAATTTCGCACAAAAGCCCTTTGCTTGTGCCGTAAAAGTGAGGCTTTTTGCCTTTTTCTAAAACTTTCTTTCGTCTCCATTTAAGCACCATTTGTAAAAAATGTGCTATAATTTTAGCCTTTTTTAGTTAAGTTTAAGGAAATTGAAATGATTTTTCGGATTTTTTTACTCTTTTTGCTCTGCTTTTTTGTAGCCTGTGAGGGCAAAAAAGATGAGGACTTAAACGCCACGAGGGTTTCAAGTTTATCTCAGGGAGAAAAGCTTAATTTTTCACTCATTTTTAATGACGGGGCAGAATTTTTCATCAGAGCCAAAGAACAAAAACTTGAATTTGACAGCCAACAAAAAGCCGTTATGTTTGTGTTTTTTACGACTTGGTGTAATCCTTGCACCGCCTTAATCTCGCATTTAAACAAGCTTCAAGAAAAATACAAAGATAATTTCATCATCATTGGCGTTTTGCTTGAAGAAAAAGACAAAGCCGAGCTTGATAAATTCACGCAACTTTACAGAATAAACTACCCCATAGCCCTTGGCGAGGGCAATTATCTCCTTGCGAAAAGCATAGGTGGGGTAAATTCCTTGCCTACTATGCTTTTGTATTCTAGTGAGGGTAAGCTCATCAACCACTATCTAGGCGTTATCCCGCAGGAAATGCTTGACATTGATATTCAAAAGGCGATAATGTAATGCTTGAATTTTTAAAAAAAGGCTTGTCAAAAACCCTAAATTCAATGCAAACGCTTAAAAGCACGGGCGAAAAAATTTCAAAAAATTTACTCGAAGAAATGCTTTTAGAAGCCGATGTGAGCTATGAAATAGTCGAAGAAATTTTATACTATCTACCCCCTAGCGTTGAAGTAAAAAAAGAGGATTTAAAACGCGTGATGAGGGCGTATTTTATTTACGAAAAGCCTCAAATTCAGCACGAAAAGCCTTTTGTGGAGTTGATTTTGGGTGTGAATGGGGCAGGGAAAACCACGAGCATAGCCAAACTTGCCTATCTTTATAAAAAGCAAAATCAAGCCGTTATTTTGGGAGCTTGTGATACTTTTAGAGCAGGAGCTATCGAGCAATTAAGGCTTTGGGCGGATAAAATCAATGTAAATATCGTTACAAGCTCACAAGGACACGACCCCTCAGCTGTGGCATTTGACACCATAAGCAAGGCAGTGGCAAGGGCTTATGATAGGGTGATTTTAGATAGTGCTGGACGCTTGCAAAATCAAAAGAATTTAAATGCCGAGCTTGATAAAATCGTGCGAATTTGCCACAAAGCCTTGCCAAATGCCCCGCACCGCAAGATTTTAGTGCTTGATGGCACGCAGGGCAGTGCAGGAATCTTACAAGCAAAAGCCTTTAACGAGCTTGTGGGGCTTGATGGCGTTATCATCACAAAGCTAGACGGCACGGCAAAGGGTGGGGCTTTATTTAGTGTCGCCAAAGAGCTAGAACTTCCCATACTTTACATAGGTGTTGGCGAGAAAATGGAGGACTTGCTTGAATTTAACGCTGATGAGTTTTTAGATGAGCTGGTAAATTCTATATTTGAGTGAGTTTATTTAGCGATGAACTCTTTACCGCTAATGAGCGTGTATTTTCTTTTGTTAAATTCGATGATTTCATACTCTTTGACATTTTTTAACTCCTCATAAACCCCACTCCCCTTGTAGAGTAAAAAAGTCGTCTTTTCATCGAAAAACCCAGCACAAAGCCTTGCTAATGAGTTAATATTCATCAAAGCCCTTGAAGTGATGAGATTTGCCTTGAATTTATCCTTGTAAAGTTCTATTTTTTCTTTAATAATAAAAACATTATTGAGTTCTAACTTGCTTTTTGAGAGCATTAAAAAGGCTGCTTTTTTTGAATTTGGCTCAAAAAGATAAAAATTTGCTTTCAAAACAAGGGCTAAAAAAAGTGCAGGAAAACCAGCCCCAGAGCCTATGTCAATGATGATTTTATCTTGGGAAAAGTCCCTAAAATCAATAATTTTAAGGCTATCAATCAACTCTTTTTCAAGCTCTTTAAAATGGCTGATATTATGCACCAAGACAAAGTCATTAAAAAGCCTTTCATAAAGGCTTAATTTCTCCTTAAATTCGCTTTGGGGAAAATGGTGCAAAAAGTCTAAATTTTGGCTTAAAAGGGCAAAATTCAAAGCAAATGCCCCATTTTATCGTGCTTGATTTGCAAATAATCCTTGTTGAAAGTATTCGCTTTGATGATGATAGGAATTCGCTTTACAATCTCAACGCCGTCAAGGCTTTTAATCTTGCTTGGATTATTAGTCAGCAAATTTATCTTGCTTATGTCATAGTGCTTAAAGATAAATTCAACCACTCTATAATCTCGCTCATCGTCCTTAAAACCAAGCTTTAAATTCGCCTCCACGGTGTCAAGCCCGGTATCTTGCAAGGCATAAGCGTTAATCTTATTTAAAAGCCCTATACCACGCCCCTCTTGTCTAAGATAAACCACCATTCCGCCATTTGCTTGAATGTATTGAAGTGCAAATTCGAGCTGTTCGCCACAATCACACTTCATAGAGGCTAATGCGTCTCCTGTCAAGCACTCTGAGTGAATTCGCACATTTAAAATGTCCTTTATATCGCCTTTCATTATACACAAATGCTCTTTTTCGCCCTCTTTAAAGACTTGCAGCTTAAACTGCCCCCAGCGACTTGGCAAATTCGCAGCTTGTGAAATCTGTATATTCATCAATTTGTCCTTTAAATTTTTAAAGTCCAAATTCTAGCACAAAAAAGACAATTAAGATTTATCATCTCTTTTTTTACAAAATTCCCACAAAGCTTAATTTTGTTTAAAATAGCTCTTTAAAATGCTAAGAAGCTCGGCGACTTCTTTTTCTCTTTGAGCTTTGGTGCTAGCATTAAGCAGGTGTTCTTCGATATGCTCTTTCAAAATCACCGCCATTAAGGCATTTGTTGAACCTTTCAAAGCTGTAGTCAGCTGAAAAATGTCCTCACAAGCTCTACCCTCCAAAAGTGCTCTTTCCAAGCCTTTGAGCTGTCCTCGCATTCTGTTAATACGCGTGATAAGTTTGCGTTTTTTCTCAGAATCTAATGTCATTTTCTATCCTTTCTTAATGGAATTTTAAGCTATACTGGGGTATAGTATCTAAAATTTAATTAAAATTCACTTAAATTTTAAGGAAAAATGCAAAAAATGAACGCTCATAAATTTTTATTCCACGAACCGCTAACGAGCAAAGATGCTCATTCGCACGAGGGGCATCAGCATAGCCATTTTGACGCACGAAAATCAGATAAAAAAGTCCTACTCATCGCCCTTGTGATGACTTGTGTGATGATGATTATACAGTTTATCTACGCCCTTATTAGCAATTCTTTGGCACTTTTAAGCGACACCTTGCATATGTTTTCTGACGCTTTCACCCTTGCTTTGAGCTTTTTAGCCATTTTAGCCACGCAAAAATTCCAAAGCCCACAAAAGACTTTTGGCTATTTTCGCCTCGAAATTCTTGTCGCTTTCATCAACGGGCTTAGCATTTTATTTGCTGTGCTTTTTATAAGCTATGAAGCCGTGCATAAGCTTTTTAATCCAAGCGAAATTGACACTAAAACTATGCTTATAGTCGCTATTATAGGCTTTTGCGTCAATGCCCTTACGGGCTTTTTGATGTTTAAGGCTGGAAATTTGGAAAATATCAACATAAAATCCGCATTTTTGCACCTGATGAGTGATTTATTAAGCTCACTTGCCGTTATCATAGGCGGTGTGGTGGTGTATTTTACTGAAATTTATTATATAGACACTATTTTAGCCCTACTCATTGCCTTAGTGCTGCTTCGCTGGGCTTTTATCCTCATCAAACAAAGCGTTAATATACTCCTTGAAAGCTCACCCATAGATATTAGCCAAGTTCAAAATGAACTTTTAAAGCACAAGCAAATCGTGCAAATTCAAGACTTACATATCTTACAAATTACCAATAAAATGTTTGTCGCCACTATGCACCTGCAAGTAAAGTGCGATTCTATCAGTGATTTTGAGAAGCTTTCAAATCAAATCGCCAAAACTTTATACCATAAATTTGACATAGGACATTGCACCATAGAGCCTAGTTTTAGGGCTTAAACTTGCTTCAATGGCTTTGAGGATA
>CAZSMF010000068.1:0-5820 GCA_964607975.1 uncultured Campylobacter sp.
AAGTCTGCCCTTTATCATAGATACTTCGCCTACGGCTCAGTATGACATAAAAAAGTTTAGTATGACAAATCAAGGTTTGGATACTTCGCTACGCTCAAAATGACATAACAAGGCAAAATTTAGTAAGACAAAACATTAAATAAACATAAGAAAAGAAAAATCAACACAAGTGCTTGAATTTTCTCTCATAAATTTAATCTTCACCCCTCAAAAATAATGCAAAATTCACTGCCCTCGCCAAGCTTACTTTCTAAATTTATCTTTGCCTTGTGATAAAGGCAGGCGTGCTTGACTATGGATAACCCAAGCCCCGTGCCACCAAGGCTTTTACTACGGCTTTTATCCACGCAAAAAAAGCGTTCAAAAATGCGAATTTGATGCTCTTTTTTAATGCCGATTCCGCTATCTTTAACGCTTAATTTGATTTGATTTTGCTCTTTTTTAAGGCTGATATGAACAAAGCCATTTTGCTTATTATATTTTATGGCATTGTCGCAAAGATTGTAAATGAGATTTTCCAAAAGCTCATAAACGCCTAAAATTTCAATATCCTCTAAATCGCTATTTAGCTGTATGTTGTGGCTTTTGGCGACTGAATTTAGCCTTGAAATGACATTTAAGATAATCTTTTTTAGGCTCACTTGCTCTTTTTGCAAAGTCTCTTGCTTGTTTTCATCGAAAAATGAAAGCAGTAAAATCTCATCTATCATCTCCAAAAGCCTTTTTGATTCTTTATAAATTCTATCGATAAAATGCGGTGTGTCCTCAGCTTTAACAAGGTGATTTTTCATCATCTCGCTACTTGCTAGAATGCTAGTTAGCGGGGTTTTAAGCTCGTGAGTTACATTTGCACTAAATTCTTTTCTTAAATTTTGTGCATCTTTTTCCTTGCTTAAATTTTGGATTAAAATCATTAGCCCCTTAAATTTACTCTCCACAAAAATGGGCGAAAAGATGATTTCACACTCTAAATCTTTAAGTTGCATTTGTGAAATTTGATTTTCTTTTAAATTTTGAGCCTTAAAATCGGCAATGAGCTTTAAAACAAGCTGGGAAAATTGCGAATTTTCAATGTCTAAAATGCTTGATTTTTGATTTAAATTTAAAAACTGCTCTATGGCTATATTTGCTAAAACTATGCCGCCTTTGGCGTTTAGCAAGATGAAGCCGTCTTTGATATTTTGGGCTAAAAGTATGCCTTCTTGCTGTTTTTGCATTAGTTTTTTGTAGGATTTTTTAATGGTTTTGTTTTGGGATTTGATTTTTTTGATAAAGCTGTGAAGCTCGGTATAAACGCCTTTTTTGTCAATTTGCTCTAAATTTATGTTTTTAATGGGGCTTAAAATCCAGCTTGTTAAAAATTTGGCTAAAACAAAGCAAAATACAAGCAAAAGGCAAAGTTCAAGGGCGAAAAATAAAATAATATGAAGCATAAAATCGCTAATGCTCTTTTTTGGCGTGGCGATTCTTATGATTTGGGTTTGATTGTTATCCTTAAAAGCCTTTGCGTAGTAGAGTAAGTCTTGCTTTAAGCTTTGAGAATAGCGGACTTTAAAGCTCTCGCCATTTTTTAGCGTCTCCTTAATCTCCTCTCTGTCAAGGTGATTTTGCAAATTTGAAGCGAAATTATCAAATAGCACCTCGCCCTTTTCATCGATAATACTTATGCGGTTTTGCGTGGAAAAATCGCTTTGCTTTAAGGGGCTTGGATTAAAATCTTTTGCGTTTAAAAGGCTGTTTGCTTGTTTGATTAAATCATTTTTAATGTGCTGCTTGATGAAAAATTCAGCATTAAAAAGCAAAAAGATATTTGATAAAACGAGCAAAGAGGCACAGAGTAAAAATATGGAGTAAAAAATTCGCTTTTGCATTAAGGCTCTTTTGAGAGTTTATAGCCTATGCCACGAATGGTTTTAATGTGAGTGCCAAATTTACCTAGCTTTGTCCTTAAAGTGTTAATATGAATGTCAAGCGTCCTGCTATTGCCCGTGTAGGCATAGCCCCAAACAAGCTCTAAAATATCATTTCTCTCAAAAACTCGCTCGACATTTTCAAGTAGCAAACGCAAAAGCTCAAATTCTTTAAGCGTAAGGACAATGTCCTTGCCCTCTATTTTTAGCGTATGCGAGGTTAAGTCCATTGTAAGCGTGTCAAATTCAAGCCTTTGGCTTTGGCTTTTACTCCTGCGAAGCATAGTTTTTACCCTTGCGATGAATTCCATTACGCCAAAGGGCTTTGAAATATAATCATCTGCTCCAAGCTCTAAACCCTTAACCTTGTCCATTTCGCTACTTAAAGCACTCAAAAGCAAAATGGGAATGTCCTTTGTCTTTGGCGAGGCTTTCAGCTCTTTTAGAATCTCAAAGCCGTTTTTATTAGGTAGCATAATGTCTAAAACAATGAGCTTTGGGGGCTTTTCTTGCAAGGATAAATGAAAGCTATCAAAGCTATTAAAGCCAAAAGCTTGCCAATTTTGCGATTTTAAAGCGTATAAAATCAGCTCCAAAATACTCTCATCATCTTCTAGCACATAAATCATTATGTTTAAATCCTCACCCAAATCTTCCTAAAATATAATCTTGCGTCTTTTTCTCTTTTGGTTTATTGAAAAGCTTTTGCGTGTCGCCATACTCAATAACCTCGCCCATTAAGAAAAAGGCTGTTTTGTCTGAAATTCTAGCGGCTTGTTGCATATTGTGCGTTACGATGATGATAGTGTAGTCTTTTTTAAGCTTCATAATCAATTCCTCAATCTTTGAAGTAGAAATCGGGTCTAACGCACTCGTTGGCTCGTCCATTAAAATCACCTCTGGATTTACCGCTATCGTCCTTGCTATGCAAAGCCTTTGCTGCTGTCCTCCGCTTAAACCAAGTGCGGAGTGTTTTAACCTGTCCTTTAAATCGTCCCACAAAGCAGCGTTTTTTAGACTTTTTTCGACAATTTCATCAAGTTTAGCCTTTTCTTTAATGCCGTGCGTTCTAGGACCAAAGGCTATATTATCATAAACGCTCATCGCAAAGGGATTGGGCTTTTGAAACACCATTCCCACTCTTTTACGCAGTAAATTCACATTATATTCTTTGCTATAAATATTTTTATCGTGAAATAAAATCTTGCCCTTAATTTTACAATCCTCTATTAAATCATTCATTCTATTTAGGCTTTTGATAAAGGTTGATTTCCCACACCCACTAGGACCGATAAAGGCTGTTACTTCGCCTTTGTATAAATCCATATCTATATTTTTTAAGGCGTGAAAATTGCCATAATATAAATTCATTTTTTTAATGTCAAAACACACTTTCATCACTTCCTCCTAGCTTTTAAATAATCTTTTGGCGATGAAATTTGAAAAAAGATTGATAAAAAACACGATGATGATTAAAATCATCGCCGTGCTATACGCTTCATTGATATGCAAACCCTCGCTTGAAATGGCATACATATGAACGCTTAAAGTCCGCCCAGAATCAAACGCCCCAGCCACCTTTGCCACCGTGCCAGAAGTGTAAAGCAAAGCCGCACTTTCTCCTACAATCTTGCCTATGCTTAAAATCACTCCTGCTAGTATCCCAGCAGTCGCACTTGGAATGATTATCCTAAAAATCGTGCGTATCTTACTCGCCCCAAGTGCGAGTGAAGCTTCTTTATAGCCTATATCAACGGCTTTTAACGCCTCCTCACTACTCCTTAAAATCAAGGGCAAAATCATAATACTAAGCGTTAAAACCCCCGCCACAAAGCTTGTTTTAAAACCAAAATAAATCACAAAAGCCAAATATCCAAAAAGCCCATAAACAATACTAGGAATCCCCACAAGCGTTTCAGAGGCTATCCTCACTATGCTTACAAGTTTATTTTTTTTAGAAGCATATTGCGTTAAAAATACAGCTCCAAAAATGCCTATTGGCACGGCTAATAAAATGGAGAAAAATATCATATTTATGGTATTTATAATCGCTGGCATCATAGAGATATTTTCGCTATTATATTCCCACTCAAAAAGGCTTAAATTTAAGTGCAAAATGCCATTGTAAAAGATAAAGCCTATGAGTATAAAAAATACCAGCAAAACGCTTATCATAGAAAATTTTAAAAGAAAGGATAAAGACAAGGACAAATAATCTTTTTTCATTTTTTATCCTTTTTTATGGCGTTAAAACTTGCATTGATGATTAAGATAAAGACAAATAGCACCACAGCATTGGCGATTAAAACCTCTCTATGTAAATCAGTCGCATAGCCCATTTCCAAAACTATATTTGTAGTAAGCGTCCTTACTCCGTCTGTTACGCTGTGAGGAATTTGCACTTGATTACCCGCTACCATTATCACCGCCATTGCCTCGCCAATAGCCCTGCCCACTCCTAAAATCACAGAGGCTAAAATCCCAGACTTTGCCGCAGGGACAAGGGCGAAAAACACACTTCGCTCTTTACTCGCACCCAAAGCCAAAGCCCCCTCATAATAGCTCTTTGGCAGGGCGTCTATGGCGGATTTACTCAGTAAAATGATAGTGGGTAAAATCATTATGGCTAAAACCAAAGAGGCTGCTAGTATGCTTTTGCCCGAAGTGCCATCAAATAAATTTGACAAAAAAGGCACTATGATAACAAGCCCGAAAAATCCATACACCACAGAGGGAATAGCCCCCAAAAGCTCAACTGCTGGTATAAGAAAGGATTTAAGCCTTTGATGAGCAAAATAAGACAGATAAATTGCCGATAAAACGCCCAAAGGCACACCGATAAAAATCGCCAAAGCACTCACATAAAGGCTACCGATAATCATCGCAAAGATTCCAAAAAGCTCCTCGCTTGGATACCAATCAAAGCCAAAAATAAACTCCACAAAGCCTATTTGTGAAATGGTTGGGAGTGCGTTAGCAAACAAAAACACACAAATCATCAAAACGGCGATGATTGAAAGTAACGCACTGAGGGCAAAAAGCCCATAAAAAAATCTCTCTTTAAGCATTATTTAACTTCGTCCCAAGTGGTAATCTCACCTAAAAAAATCTTTTTCACATTTTCCTTGCTGATATTATCGATTTTATTGCTTTTATTGACAATCACAGCCAAGCCATCAAGGGCTAAAATTTGCACTTCTAAACCCTTTTTCACCTCGCTATCTTTAACATCACGGCTTACCATTCCAATGTCGGCAATGCCCTCTAATGTGGAGTTAATGCCCGTTGTAGAATCTGATTGTAAAATCTCCAAAACGGCGTTTGGATTGAGCTTTTCATAGCTTTCTTTAAGCTTTTCCATTAGGGGCGTTACAGAGCTTGAACCTGCAATTACGAGCTTTCCTTGCGGCTTTGAGGAGCTAAAATCAGCTTTATTTGTAGCGATATAACCAGCCTTTTCTATGATATTTAGGGCATTTTTAGACTTTGTATAATTTAAAAAGTCCTCAATCAAGGGATTTTTCTTTTTAATGACTATGTTAAAAGGGCGGTAAATTTGATAGCTTTTATTATTGATATTTGCCACACTCGCAGCAACACCGTCAATCTTTAAAGCCTTTATAGAATCATTAAGTGAGCCTAGCGAAATGTAGCCTATGGCGTTTTTAGAATTTGCCACTGTGGTTATCATCACGCCTGTGGAGTTGGTTACTTCGGCTTTTTTGGAAATGGCATCGATTTTTTTGCTGCCAATTTGCTTTTTGACATCAAAAATATCTACAAATGCCCCTCTCGTGCCTGAACCCATTTCACGCGAAGTTGGGTGAATGCTTTGACTAAAAGCAAAACTAAAACTAAACATTAAAGCGATAACGCTAAATTGGAGTAATTTTTTCATTACACTTCCTTT
>CAZSMF010000069.1:0-5750 GCA_964607975.1 uncultured Campylobacter sp.
CATAAAGCCTTGTCCTATGTGAAAATCAGGGTCAAGCGCGCAAAGATATAAATTGTTTTTTTTTGCTTTAAGAGTTTTGATGATAGCACAACGACAAAAGAGCGTTTGAGTAAAATTACTTATTTTCAAAAAAATTATTTATAAATCAAAACATAAAAAATTTACTTTATATTTAATACTAAAAAACTCGTTAATTTTCAGTCTTTAAATTTTTGCAAATTTTTTATTATTTATGACTCAATTTATCCTTTATTTATGCGAATTTTTTTCATATTTTTAAAAAAATTTATTATTTTTTCTTTTCATTTAATATAAATTAAAGTTAAATTAGAATACAATCATATTTGAATTAAAAATCCACAGAAGGAGGGAGCAAAGATGAAAAAGCGAGTTATCTTGCTTACTTTGAGTGCCTGTATTAGCGTGGCTTTAGCCGCACCAGCAGGAAAGCCATTTGTTGAAGATGGCGTCAAACCTAGGGTTTTGAGCGATTATATCGAGCAAGACAAGGATTATTGGGCGTATTTGAGAAAAAATCACCCGCTCTACAAATACGCAAAAGAGGGGCGAATGGTTGGTAAAATCACCGAAAGCAACCGAGCCGAAGAATTTATCAATATCAACAACGGACCAGCCGCAGCCAAAGAATTAGGACTAGAACACGCTTCGGTTACTTACCGCTTGTTTTCTGAGTCTATTTTGGACTATCCAAACAAATTCGTAGGGGCTAAAAAGTGCGGTGAATGCCACCCAGCACAATACGCTTCTTGGTCCCGCTCACGACATACTATCAATGTGCGTTTTCCACACGAGGTGAGCGAAGCACCAAATGGGGATTTGAGTGCGCCTATGTATGGTTCAAAGGACAGCTCTATTTTGCCTAAGGGCATAAGCCCCGAAGATGTGGTGTTTGTTTTAGGAACACCAAGGACAAAATATGGCTTTATCGACAAATATCTTGTGCGAGGCACTTATCACGTGCAAGGTGGTAAGCTAAAAGACGGCACGGGGACTGTTTATGCAGGTTCAAATCAATTCAGCCGTTTATGGACGAATTTCCTCACCCCTGAAATGGCGAAAAAAATCGCTTCTTATGTTCCGGGCTTTCCAACAACCCTTGAAGAATTTGGCGGTAAAGGAAGTCAAGGCTCTTATGTTTGGGGGACAAACAGCTATGGTTCAAATAAGGACTCAAAGCTAATGTTCCAACCAGCAACAGCTTACTGCGAAGTTTGCCACAGCTTTAAATTTGACTTTAAGAGCAAAGAGGAATTTTTCTCAGCACTTGGTAACGCCAAAGAATTGCAAAAGCACACTATCAATAAGGGTATAACCTGTGAAGAATGCCACGGAGCTGGCGGACACCTTTATGGTGCAAGAGGAGCTGGTATGCCTTCAAATTGCGAACGATGCCACCAAAGATTTGCAAATACAGAAAGCGAAGAGACAAAAAATCCACGCAAACCATTCAATACTTATTTCAAGTCAGGTTGTCCATCTTGTGGAACTGAGGGAAGTCAGCTTTACAACTCAGCTCACTATGATAAGGGTATGCGATGCACCACTTGCCACGACCCACACGAAACAACGATGAATGATTGGAGAGACCACTACACCATTCCAAAACTTAAAAAAGAATGTAATGATTGCCACGAAACACAACAAACATTCTTTGACAAAGGCGGAATTCACGCCAAAGAAAGTTGTTCATCTTGCCATATGCCTACGATGATGAGTTGTGAGAATTTCAATTCTATACAATTCCCTGACCACGCTGGATTTGACAATGCACGAACTTCACATATTTGGAAGATTAAAGTTAGCCCTGATGCTAAAACCATAAATCAACCAAAAGGCAAAGAAAGAGATGCTCGTAAGACTAAGGGCTGGACGATAGCTCGTGATGAAAACGGCAGATATTTCTTGGATTTGATGTGGAGTTGCGGACGCAGTGGCTTTGAAGACAGACACTTGGTTCAAGAAGGTAAGAGTGGTTGCCATAGTGCAGCACAATCAACCTTGCCAAAAGACTTGCATTACACCAATCAACAACAAATTTATGATGATGTCGTTGAATGGCAAAAGCCTGTGAAAGAGGGTTATGAAAAGGTTAAGACTATGCTTGCTGCTTTGGATAAAAAAATGGCGGGCAAAACTAGCCTTAAAACCGAAGCTAAATCTCGTATCATTATGTTTGCAAAACAAGCTGAGGATATTTTGACTAAGCTTGAAAAAGATGGTTCTTGGGGTGTTCATGGACCTGCGTATTCAAAGAAAATCATTGATGAAGCGCTCATTTATGTAACACAAGCTACCGACATTGCAAACGGAAAGAGCAAATGAACCAAATTTGAGTAAAAGGAAAAAAGATGAAAGCATTACTTAAATTCGCCTTTTTACTCTTTACATTCGTTTCAATGAGCATTGCTGATGGGGTTGCTGGTATAGCCGCTGTAAGCGGCACTCAACCTATCACAATCAGCGATGCGATGGCAGATTTAGAAGGGAAAAAGACGCTGTTTTGCGGTATCCTTGATACCCAAACAAAAAAAGAAATTGGCTATATCCCAAATTCTGTTTTTGTTGATTCAAAAAATTGGCGTTCATTCTTACCAAAAGATAAAAACGCCAAGATTATCTTTTATGGCAAAAATAGAATGAGTTTTGAGCCGGCTGAATTGAGTTTGCTCGCCAAAAGTGCTGGTTATACCAATACTTTCATTTTAACAGAGGGTATTGAAGGCTGGATACTTAATGGTGGAAAAAGCATTAAAATGGGGCTTGAAGAGTGGAATCACTCGCCAAATATCCTTGATTACAAGGACGGCATTCACGCTGAAATGGTTTTTGGTAAAATTCCAGCGTGTAGTGATTGTCATCGTGAGGACAAGGGCGGGATAAATCCAAATTTAGCCACAACTAAAAATCTGATCAGCTTAAATTGTGGAAAATGCCACGAAAAAGCACAGGCTCATTTGCAAGAATCAGCCCACGCTCCTAAAAAAGCCAAGCTTTCTTTTGCAAACCTCATCAATGTGGATTTGACAAATGATAAGGGCAAAAATTTGCCAAATTGTATCGACTGCCACGGCGTGCATCAAAAAAGTGAGGCGTATAATCTAGCTAATCCACGCACCATAGCTGAGATTAGCTGCGAGAAGTGCCACGAGGGCAAATTTGAAACCTTTTTAAAGAGCTTTCACGGCAAAGCCTTGCTGCTTAGCAAAAACAATGTCGAGGATTTTGAGCAATTACCAACTTGTGCGAGTTGCCACGGCAAACACAACATTTTGCCAACAGACAATCGCAACTCAACCCTTTACGGCGAAGCTAAAATCAATACCTGTGCGAAATGCCACGATGGGGCGAGTTTGAATTTCACCGAATTTAAAGCACACGCAGACCATCACGATGGGGATAAATTTCCATTGCTAAATGGAGTGTTTAAATTTATGACGGGGCTTGTGATTGCTGTGTTTGTGTTCTTTGGTATCCATACGCTTTTATGGTGCATTCGCCTTGTTTGGTTGAGGTTAAGCCACCCAGCTGAATGGAAAGCGGCAAAAGAAAAGAGCAAGGCTGATAAGGTGCATATTAAGAGATTTTCTACCTTCCAAAAAGTGCAACACTTCTTTATGGCAGCAAGCTTTTTGGGGCTTTCTATTTCAGGGCTTGGACAAAAATTCTATGATGCAGCTTGGGCGCAAACGCTTATAGATTTACTGGGCGGACCTTTAATGGCGACACAAATTCACCATTTCAGTGCGGTGATTATGTTTATCGTCTTTTTCAGTCATATCGGGCAAATCATTTCTTGCAAGGTTAAAAATGGCTGGAAGCTCAAAGACTTCTTTGGACCTGATGGGCTTATGCCTAATTGGCAGGACTTCAAAGATATAGCCGCTCACTTCAAGTGGTTTTTTGGCAGAGGCGAAAGACCGCAATTTGACCGCTGGACTTATTGGGAAAAATTCGATTATCTTGCGGTGTTCTGGGGTATGTTTATGATAGGCATTACAGGACTTATGCTGTGGTTTCCTGTCGGTGCGACTGCACTTGTGGGCGGAGAATGGCTCAATATCGCCACAGTCATTCACTCAGACGAAGCACTTCTAGCTATGGGCTTCATTTTTGCGGTGCATTTCTTTAACACTCACTTCCGTGCGGATAGATTCCCTATGGATATGGTGATTTTCAGCGGAAGTTTGAGCCAAAGTGAAGTGCAACACGAACGAAGCAAGTGGTTTAATAGGCTTAAAAAAGCGGGTAAATTAGACGAGCTTTTAATCAAAGGCTTTGAATTCCCTTATGCAACACTTAGCAAAGTCGTAGGTATCGCAATGCTCGTAACGGGCTTGTTCTTCCTCGCTTTGATGATAATTGCAGGGCTATCTTACCTTTAAAATAGGGGGCATTTGCCCCCTTTTACTTTCTTTTGAATTTTATAAATATTTTTCTGCTTTCATAAAAATCTGCTTTTGTTCGCAAATTTTTTAAGTGCGGCTTATTAACTTTTTATAAAATTTGATTTTAATCTTTAAAAAGATTTTGCAAGTTTTTCATCGCTTCTTCGCTTGAAATTTCAGCTTTTGCACCGATTTCTTTAAGCTCTATCTCACAAGCTGTAAGCATTGAAGCAAGGCGTATGTTAATGCCGTTTTTGCCTATGGCTTTGCTTTTTTGTTCGCTATTGAGCGTAACGATAGCCTTTTGCTCTTCAATTTTCACAGAATTGATAATGGCAGGGGCTAATGCACGGGTAATCAGCAAGGCAAGTTCATCGCAATACTCTATGCAGTCGATATTTTCATTGTGAAGTTCCTTGCTTACAGCGTTTATACGCACACCTTTTTGTCCAACGGTTGCGCCCACAGCATCAACGGTAGCACTATTTGATTTAAGCACGATTTTAGCTCTTTCTCCCGGAATTCTCGCACTCATTTTCACTTCTACAAGCTCATCTTTAATCTCAGGCACCTCAGCTTCAAGCAAGGCTTCAAGGAATTTTGGGCTTGTGCGTGAAAGCTCCATTCTAATGCCATTTTTATCCGTATAAACTCGCCTAATCACAGCCTTTACCACATCGCCAACCTTGAATTTCTCGCCCTTTATGCGATTTTTGCGAGGTAAAAAGGCACGAATTTCATCAATTTCAATGAAAGTATTATCCTCGCTATCCACTCTCACCACGCTTCCAAACACCATTTGTCCCGTCATTTTTTGATATTTTTCAAAAATAGTTTCTTCAAGTAGTTTTTGGATATTGTATTCAAGCTCCTTATGCAAGGTATTTACGGCTGTTCGTCCCAAATTTTCAAGCGAACATTCATAAGTTAGCTCATCGCCAAGTTCTATTTCAGGCACTTCTTTTCGTGCCTTGCTTAAAGCGATAAAATGCTCATTATCCGCACTCAATCTTTCATCATCATCAGCGACAACGGCGATTTTTTGGTAAAGTTGTAAATTTTTCTCATCGACAAAGAATTCATACTGCTCCCCATAAATGCGTTTGGCGGTGTTGATGAGAGCCTTGATAACCTTTTCTTTTACGGATTCAAGTTGCAAATTTTTTTCATTAGCGATTGATTCTATGATGTCTGTGATTTTTTCCATACTCTAAATGCCCTTTTTTGTGATTTCTTTGAAAGATAGAGCAAAATTATAACAATTTTTACTTTTAAATAAGCTTAAATTTGATAAAATTACAAATTTAAATTGCACGAGAAGGACAAATGATGGAGATAAAAGAT
>CAZSMF010000070.1:0-5555 GCA_964607975.1 uncultured Campylobacter sp.
CGACTTAATCCATTTTCCCAAGTTTCCACAAATACCAATCAAGCTCACGCAAAGAGCATTTAAGCTTGTAAAAAGCCCTAAATTCCTCTAAAATTTGCTTAAATTGAGAGTAATCGCTCGTGTCTATGCCAAGTTTAGTGAATTTATCTTGCCTTTTAAAGTGTTTAAGCTGTTTGCAAACCAAGCTATCGTAAATGACGAAATTATCCTCATTTTTGTAGATAAACTCACTATGTAAGGCACAAAATTTGCTTGAAAATGAAATGATTTTTCGTTTAAAAGATGAAGTAAGTTCGCTTACAAGCTCAATGTCGCCATTTTTTAGCCTTTTGTCAAAGTCTTTTATTTTGACGATTTTTTCAGCAACAACTCTTGCACTCCCCGCATTTCGAGTCGCCCCAGCACTATAAAGCACATCTAAAAGCCTCACTTTTTGAACGACTTCATCAAGCTTTGTATTGTGCGGGAATTTTACAAATAAGGCTCGTAGTTTTTCATCATCTACTTTGTATCGAGCAAAACTATCGCACTTTTGCCAAAGTGCTGCCACTCTTTGCATTTCTTTCATTGAGGGTGTATTCATCTTTTATCCTTTAAATCAGTATTTTCTTAATTCCATATCTTTTTTGTCGAATGGTTCAAGTTCGAATTTTTCACGGCTATAATCGTTACTTTCAATCATTCCTCTTTCTTCAAGCTCTCTCCACAAACCCACTTTATCTTCATTTTCTTTTTCGTGGATATAAAATGTCCCCTTGATATAGCCCAAGCTCAAACCGCCCCAGCCCTTTAAAAGGTCATCTTTGACATCGTATTCATCAAGTTTATCTTGCATAAATTGCTGTATTTTGCAGCTTTTTTTCGCCTTTTTTACCAAAGAACTTGTTTTATCAAGGTAATTAGCCCACACATTTTCAAAGCCCACCACCCAAATGTATTTTTTATTTTTATTGCTTGGGTATGAGATGAGTATATCTTTTGCTTTATACTCCTTGTAGCCATTTAACTCATAATCAAATGCAAAGCCTATACCACCATTTTGAATATTTACACCTGTTACATTAGGATAAATATCTTGTCCGTATTGATAAGTCGTAAAAGAAGCAATATCACCTTGTATAACAGGAGGTCTTGGCACTTTTTTGAAAGGTTCTACGGATTTAACGAGTTCGTAAAAATCAGCTTTTCTCACCATATCATAACTTTCCTTTACAACAAAATAATTATAAAAACCATCTTGTTTATCATTGTATCTTTTAAGCAATGCCAAATCTTCACCCAATCCCTCATAGTAAGCAAGTTTAAGCTTATTTTGCTTGGCGAATTTTTCAAGATATTCACTATGTCCGTATGTATCCCAATTTTTCTTTCCGCCATATCCAAAAAACCACTTTGGGATATAATCAATAGCCCTAAATTCAACCAGCGTTGAATGCCTTATATCGCCATTTTCTTTGACACCAGCAAAAGTCATTCTCTCAAAATCCGCACAATAAGCGATTTCAAGCTTGATTACCTTGCCTTGATTATCCTCTAAAAACTGCCACAATTTTTCGTGCGTTTTTTTATCATCACTCAATAAAAACTGCCCCTCGCTCATACTGCTTCTTTCCAAATTTAAAAGATTAGGAAAAAACACAGCAATGATACCCAAAGCAGCGACAATAAAACTTGCTATCGAACCAATAATCACCTTTGGTTGAAAAATTTTATTTTGCTTTTCCATTAACTATCCTTAAAATTTATAAGTAACAATGCCATCTGGCGTGGTGATTTCTATCGTTTTGATTGTTTTTGCCTCACAACCTTTAACAGCGATACTATCATACTCTTCAAAGCCCATATAGCCGTCAAAATCCTTATCAGCAAGCATTCTTAACGCTTCTTCTTCGGTTTTAGGAGTTGGCATATCCTTAAATTTAAGCACTCGACAATTACTTCCCTCGACTTTGGCTTCTAAAATACTGCTTTTTTGAATTTTAGGAATTTTAATAAGCACTAAATCCCCACCTCTTGCACTTAAAAGCCCATCGCCAATGGCGATAAAGGGTGCTTTTATTTCGGGTTTTTGCAAAATATAACTTTTTGGCACAAGCCATTCATCTACGGCAAGGTCGGCGTCAAATTCATTCCAATCTGAAAAATCACTCGTCTGCCTCGTTTCTTTTGTTTCATTCGCACCGCTTCCACAAGCGACAAAGCCCACAGCCACAAATGCTAGGACTATTTTTTTAAAATCTACTCTCATTGACTCTCCTTTTTAGAATGATTTGCCAACTCTTTCGTCTGCCCTAAAAGTATAATGGCATTTTGAGTATCTCTTACCTCGCTAATATAGCTATAATTATAGCTCGTAAAGCCCCAACACGCAAATGATAGGGCAACTTTAAAAAAAATTGGTGTCATTTTCTCTCCTTTAATAATAAAATTTGATAAGCAAAAAAGAAAGTTTTTGTGTAAAAAATAAGAATTTGTTTAAGCTGTAAAATAAAATTACAATGAAAAAGGTAAGAATTTAAAAATGAATTTAGTTCAGAGGGGGGGGGGGCTTTTAATTTTGAATTTAGCCTTGCTTTAAGGGCAAAAATCTTTTTCAAAATTTATCCTTTTTCATTTTTATTTTTAAAAAGGCAATTTTAACCAATCTTTTTTTAAATTTGGCTTAAATTCGCATTAAGCTTTCGGCTGCTTTGATAACAAGCTGTGGTTTTAGCTCTTTCATACAAGCGTGGTGTTTGAGCGGACAAACTCGCTTCATACAAGGCATACAGGCTAAATTTAGATGTAGGATTTGAGCGTTTTGATTTTGCCAAGGGGAAGTTTGCGTGAATTTTGTAGGACCAAAAATAGCTATGGTTGGTGTTTGATACACCGCACCTATGTGCATAGCCCCGCTGTCGTTGCTGATGAAAAGATTGAGCGTAGAAATCAGCTCACAAAGCTCCTTAATGCTCGTTTTAGAGCAAAGATTATGAGCTTTTACTCCATTTTTATAAAGCCAAAGTGCTATATCATCGCAAATTTCTTGCTCTGTGTCTGTGCCAAAGATTAAAATTTCGTGCGTTTTAGCAAATTCAAACGCTACTTGTGCGAAATACTCTTTGTCCCAGCATTTTGCCAAGCCGTATTTTGCTCCTGCATTGATGCCTAAAAGCTTTTTGTTTGTTTGAATGCCGAATTTATCAAGCAAAGCCTTTTGATTAGCCTTTGAAATGCCCCCTATGGGTAAAAAAAGCTCTTTATTTGCGGCTTTAACATTAAGGGAATTTTCTATAAAAGCAAGATATTTAAGCACTTGATGAGCATTTTTATTTTGCTTTTTATCAAAAATAAATTTATGCTTTGAGCGAAGCAAAAAAAGCATTATTTTAGCTGAAAATGCCGAGCGAAAGGAAAAGCTGTAATCAAACTCGCCCCAGCCTCGCCCCAGCTTGTAAAAGTCAAAAAAACGCCTTAAAAAGCCTTGTTTTTTGGGCTTTTGAACGCAAATTGTTACATTAGCATAGTCCTTAAACAGCTCACACGCCACAAAAGAGCCGTAAAGGACGAATTTTAAGTCCTTTGAATGCGTGTTTTTCGCCCTTTGAGTGTCGTTTTTTACAAGGCTTTCAAAATGCGAAAATACAAGCCTTAAAGCCACACTTGCCATAATGGTATCACCAAGCCAAGTGGGGAGATTGATAAACACTTTCACATTATGCCTTGATTCCAATTTTTGCCCATTTGAGCTTATTTTTAATGGCGTGAAGGTAAATTTGGTGGTTTTTATCAAACATTTGACGCGAATTTTCAGGGTGATAAAGATGATAAGCAATGGCACTGAATTTAATGCGCCTCAATTCTCCGCCATTAAATAAAAATCTCGCCACAAATTCACTATCCTCCCTCCCCCAGCCTATAAATTCCTCATTAAAGCCATTTATCTCTTCACAATCACTCTTATAAAAGCTCATATTACAACCTCTTATGCCTTTTATCAATTCTTTTTTCTCAAAAATTCCCGCATCAAGCCGCAAGAAGCGATAAATAAGCCAAGTCATTAAAGGAATTTTGCATTTCTTTAAATGCCCCCCCCCAATATTATTAGCAAGAATATCTTGCGAAACGCTTTCATTTAAAATCACGCGTGAGCCTTGCAAAAAGACTTTTTTTCTTGCATAATTTAAATGGTCTTTGATAAATTCAGGGTGTAAAATCATATCCCCGTCAATGATAACGATGTATTCGCTTTTTGCTGCCTTTATGGCTAAATTTCTAATGCGACTTAAACGAAAGCCATTATCCTCGTGCCAAATGTGTCTTAAAGGACAAGGAAAATCCTTTGCATAGCCTTGTATCAAAGCCCTTGTATCCTCCTTGCTACCATCATCAGCCACAAGCACTTCGTTGGGTAAAATTTGAAGCTTTTTTACTGAGTCAAGCACGAGGGCAAGGGATTTGGCTTGATTATAAGTTGTGATGATGAGTGAAATAGAATTTGGCTTTGCGTATTTAAGCTCGTAAAGTTTTGCGTATTTAAAAAACACGCCCAAAGCATTACAAAGGCTAATCATAAAGCCCTTATAGCCATACAAAAAGCCTTTTTTGAAAAAATAATTTCTTAAAAAACTCCACAAAGAACGAACAATAGCCTTCATCATCGAGCTGTTTTTGTCTAAATTTCGCTGTGCGTAAAGAGTGGTGTAGCGTTGAAGCTTATCAAGCAAGCCGTTTATATCCTCATAAGCGTAGTGTTTGAGGGCATTTTTTATATACACTTTTTGGGTTTCTTTTGGCAAAATAAGGCTTTCGTGGACGAAGTTATCATTAAAATGAGTGAATTTTTTGTTAAACACACGCCAAACAAAGTCTGGATACCAGCCACAAGCCTTTATCCATTCATTTTTATATAAATTTTTTCTCCCAAAGGCAATGAGGGTGTTTTGCTCTAAATTTAAGGCATTAAGCTCATCAAATGCCTTTTTTTCAAGCACTTCATCAGAGTCAATACTTAAAATCCACTCATTTTTAGCATAAGCAATAGCTAAATTTTTCAAAGCTCCAAAGCCTATAAATTCACTCTCATAAATGCTTAAACGCCCGTAGTTTTGGTTAAATTCTTTGGCGATTTTTATCGTTTCATCACTGCTTTTATTATCAAGCAAGATGATTTCATTGAAATTTTTGACTGAATTTAAGCATTGAAGTAAGGTTTTTTGCGCGTTTTTTGCGAGTATGCAAACGCTAATTTTATCACTATTCACACCAAGCCTTTTTTGAAAAATCTTAAAAGTATATATTTTTTTAGCTTAAATTTCAATTTTTTGCTATAATTAAAGCAAAGTTCAAGCTTAAAGGTAAAATTCAATGCAAAGCCCACAAGTTTCCATCATCGTTCCCATATTTAATGTGCAAAGCTATCTTAAAGAATGCTTGCAAAGCATTTGCTCTCAAAGCTATGCAAATTTAGACATTATTTTAATCGATGATGAAAGCACAGATGAAAGCTTGAATTTAGCCTTAGAATTTGCCAAAAAAGATGAACGCATTTTTGTTGTTTCAAAGCCAAATGGAGG
>CAZSMF010000071.1:0-5495 GCA_964607975.1 uncultured Campylobacter sp.
AATATGTCAAGCTTTCGCTATGGACTTTTAGCAGGTTATAAGCATTTTTTCACTCCTGCATTTGGCGTAAGGGCTTATGCGAATTTTGATTTGGGGACTAAATATTCAAAGGACGCTAATATGGCAGTTTCTGATGGTGCAGGAGGAACGATGAATGTTAAACTCTCACCAGAAGTTAATAGCTACAATATCAACGCCAATGTCGATGCTCTTTATAATTTCATCACAAATGATGCGTTAGACTTTGGTATATTTGGCGGTTTAAGCTTGGGTTATGCTCATCATAAAGTCGATTTAGAAGTGAATACAGGGGAAACGGCAGAGAATAAAATGAAATTTGACGGCAAATTAAGTGGCTTTGATTTGGGTATCAATTTTGGTTTTAGAGCAAATATCGCTACTAATCACGGCGTAGAGCTTTACAGCCGCTTTGGTGTGTTGCAATTTAAAGATGATGTCTCATACACTGACGCAGAAGATGCGACATTTTCGCTCAAAACACCATTTGAGTTAAGACAACCTTACCAAGTGGGACTTCGCTACACCTTTTCTTTTTAAGGTGTGTTCGCTAAATTTGAGTTTGACTACTGCGTGGATACTGCTTTTTGCGGTATCTGCGATTTGTTTGTGAATGCCGTAAAATATAAGAAAAAACACAACACAGCACATTTACGCAATGAAAAGCTAAAAGACTATCTTAATAACAAAAAAAATCAAAAAGATAAGCTTTTTAAAAAATCCTCTAAAATTCCAATTTGCTTTTCTACGCTTTCAACGGAGCTTGAACCCTCACTTTGCTTGGCATTGAGTGAGGCTTGTAAATTTAAAAGTTTTTGGGCTTTTTCGTCAAAAAGCGGCTCGATTTGGCTTAAATTTTTAAGCTCACTTATATCAACGCCTTGTTTTTCAGCCTCCGCTACAAGTTTTCCTACGATGAAATGAGCCTTTCTAAACGGCACAGCTTTTTGACGCACCAAAAAATCAGCTAAATCAGTAGCCAACAAATGCCCTTTTTCACAGGCTTTTTGCATATTTTCTTTGTTTATAGTAAGCTCTTTAAGCATTGCGTTAAGGATAATGAGGCTTTGAGTAGCCGTTTTCACGCTGTCAAAAACGCATTCTTTATCCTCTTGCATATCTTTATTATACGCAAGAGGCAGGGCTTTCATCGTGGTTAAGAGGGAGATTAAATTTCCATAGGCTCTGCCCGTTTTACCTCGTATGAGTTCGCAGACATCGGGATTTTTCTTTTGTGGCATTATCGATGAGCCTGTGCTGTAAGCATCGCTGATACTCACAAAGCCAAATTCAGCACTCGCATAGAGTATTAGCTCCTCGCAAAGCCTTGAAGTGTGCGTGAAAATCACGGCTATATCATAGAGCAAATCAAGGGCAAAGTCCCTATCACTCACGCCGTCCATAGCATTTGGCATTACATTTTTAAAGCCAAGCAGCGAGGCACAAAAGGCTCTATCCGTCTTATAGCTCGTCCCCGCACAAGCACACGAGCCAAGTGGCGAAAAATCCGCCCTTTCAAAACTTGCTTGAAGTCTTTGTATATCACGCAAAAAAGAAAAAGCATAAGCAAGTATGTAAAAAGCAAAGCTTATAGGCTGGGCGTGTTGTAAGTGAGTGAAGCTTGGCATTATAGTCGTTTTGTGGGTTTTAGCCTGAGCGATGAGCGTTAAAATCAGCTCTTTAAGCAAGTTTTGTAAAAGCAGGTTGTGTTCTTTCACATAAAGCTTAAAATCAGTCGCCACTTGGTCATTCCTACTTCTAGCCGTGTGAAGTTTGCCCCCCACTTCGCCTACAAGCTCACTCAAACGGCGTTCAATCGCCATATGTATGTCCTCGTCTTTAATGTCAAAATTGAATTCGCCCTGCTCTATCTCACTTTGCACCGCTTTTAAGCCCTCAATGAGCGTGTTTAGCTCATCTTTGGTGAGAATTTGACATTTTTCAAGCATAGTTGCGTGGGCGATAGAGCCTTGTATGTCGTATTTGTAAAGGAATTTGTCAAAATTTAAACTTGCGTTAAATTCCTTTAAAAGTTCGCTACTTTCGGTGCTAAAACGCCCAGACCACATTTTATTTTTCATTAAATTTTTGGTCCAAATTTAGAAAATTCCACGCCCTCAGGCACATCTTCATAACGCTTGAAATTATCTATAAACATTTGAGCGAGTTTATCACGCACGATTTTATAGGCGTTTTTGTCCTGCCAAGTGTTTATGGGGTTGAGTAGCTGGGTTTCTACGCCTTGTAAAGCCTTTGGTATGGCAAGATTAAAGAGTTCGAAATTCTCAAATTCGCAGTGCTTAATGCTTCCGTCAAGTATGGCATTCACACAAGCACGAGTAGCCTTTATGCTCATTCTTTTACCTACGCCGTAACTGCCACCGCTCCAACCTGTATTGATGAGATAAACGCTGACATTGTGCTTTTCTATCTTTTCGCCCAAAAGCTTTGCGTAAATTGTGGGGTGCAAAGGCATAAAAGGCTCACCAAAACACGCTGAAAAAGTCGCCTGTGGCTCTGTGATACCTCGCTCAGTCCCAGCTACCTTTGCTGTGTAGCCACTAAGAAAATAATACATAGCCTGTTCTTTGCTGAGCTTACTCACAGGGGGTAAAATTCCAAAGGCATCGGCGGTTAAAAAGATGATATTGCTTGGGTGTTTAGCTTGTAAGCTTTTTTCGTGATTTTTTATGTGTTCTATGGGGTAAGAAACCCTTGTATTTTCAGTTTTTGAAGCGTCCGTGTAATCCACGCTCTTATCAGCTTTTAAAACAACATTTTCCAAAAGGGCGTTGCGTTTTATCGCAGCGTAAATTTCAGGCTCACTACTCGCATCGAGATTGATGCATTTTGCGTAGCAGCCGCCCTCAAAGTTAAAAACGCCCTCATCGTCCCAGCCGTGTTCATCATCGCCGATGAGTTTTCGCTTCTCGTCTGTTGAAAGCGTGGTTTTGCCTGTGCCAGAAAGCCCAAAAAATAAGGCTACATCGCCCTTTTCGCCGACATTTGCACTGCAATGCATAGGGAATTTGCCTTCCAAAGGAAGCCAATAATTCATCATAGAAAAAATCCCCTTTTTCATCTCTCCGCCATACCAAGTCCCACCAATGACGCCTATATTTTTTTCGACATTAAAGATGACGAAAACTTCTGAATTTAAGCCGTCTTTTTTGTATTCATCATTAACACATTTGCACGCATTATATACCACAAAATCGGGGCTGAAATTAGCCAACTCCTCATCATTTGGGCGTATAAACATATTTTTAACAAAATGAGCCTGCCAAGCCACTTGCGTTACAAAGCGAACGGCTTTTCTACTCTTTAAAGAAGCTCCACAATACGCATCTTGTATGTAAATGTCGCTGTTTGAGAGTTGATTTTTGGCTTTTTGGAGTAGTTTTTCAAAGAGTTCGGCGGTGATTGGGCGGTTGATTTTGCCCCAAGAGATGAATTTTTGGGACTCATCTTGCTTGACAAAGTATTTATCCTTTGGACTTCTGCCCGTGAAAATGCCCGTATCTACGCTAAAAGTCCCATTACTCGTTAGCTCACCCTCTTTGTTTTGCAGCTCGTGCTTGAAAAGCTCATCGTAGCTGAGATTGTGAAAAATTTGCTTTATCCCGCTTAAACCAAGTTTATTTATATCTTTCATTTTATCCTCACTTGTATATGGCTAAATTTTGTCCTTCACTCACGGTGTCGGTTGTTTGAACGCAAATTTCAGCGATAATGCCGTCTTTTGGGGCATTCACTTCTATTTCCATTTTCATCGCTTCAAGCACGAAAACAACTTGTCCGGCTTTGACTGAATCACCCTCTGTGATAAGCGTTTTAAACACCGTGCCTGAAATACTCGCCTGAATGCTATTTTCATCACTAGCACTAGCACTTTGCTTTGGCTCTTGCTCTACCTTGCCAACGCTTTTGACATTAACACTTTTATCAAAGCCGTGTTGCACTTCTATGTGGTATTTGTTGCCATTGACTGAAACCGTGAATTTGTTATCATCGGCGTTTGCTGGTTTTGGCATTTGTGAAATCTTGCGGACATTGACTTTGGCTTCACCTTTTAAAAAGGCTATGCCCTTTTCTTTGCACGCTGCGGCGATGAAAATATTTTCCTCGCTCGTTTCAATGCCCTCTTTTTCAAGTAAAGCCTTTGTGTAGGCAAGGGATTTTGTCTCGTCTTTGTCGGCTAAATTTATGGCAAGTTCTTTTGTTGGTTTGAGTTTGAGTTGCTCGCTGGCAAGTTTGATGACTTCTTTATCAGGCTCAACGGGCGTTTTGCCAAAGTAGCCAAGCACCATTTTGCCGTAGCCATCGGCTATTTTTTGCCATTTGCCAAACATTACATTGTTAAAGGCTTGTTGGAAATAAAATTGAGAAACGGGCGTTACGCTCGTGCCAAAACCGCCCTTTTCCACAACCTCACGCATAGCCTTAATCACCTCTGGGAATTTATCTAAAATGTTGTTATCCCTCATCATTTGGGTATTTGCCGTCAATGCACCGCCGGGCATAGGCGAAAAAGGTATGAGCGGACTTACCATAGTCGCTTCTGGTGGCAAAAAATAGTCTTTCAAGCAGTCTTTAAACACCTCTTCATACCTTAAAACCTTTTCTTCATCAAGCCCACCTAAATCAAAGTCCTTGCCTTTTGTGGCGTGAAGCATAGTCAGTATGTCAGGTTGGCTTGTGCCGCCGCTTACAGGACTTGCAGCCAAGTCAATGCCGTCAGCTCCTGCTTCAAGGGCTGCTAAATAACAAGCAACGCTCACACCAGCTGTCTCGTGCGTGTGAAGTCTTATGTGGGTGTTTTGCGGGAGGTTTTTTCTTGCCATTTTGATTGTTTCGTAAATTTTGTTTGGATTTGAAGTGCCACTTGCGTCCTTAAAACAGACGCTATCAAAAGGAATTTCAGCCTTTAAAATCTCTTTCAAGCTCTTTTCGTAAAAGGCGACATCGTGTGCGCCTTTACAATGCGGCGGTAAGTCCATTAAAGTGATGACTACTTCGTGCTTTAAGCCGTGTTTTTTGATACATTCTCCGCTGAATTTGAGATTATTGACATCATTAAGGGCGTCAAAATTGCGTATGGTGCTTGTGCCGTGCTTGGCAAAAAGCTTTGCGTGTAAATCGATAAGCTCAGAACTGCCTGTGTCAAGGGTTACGGTATTTACTCCCCTTGCAAGTGTCTGCAAATTCGCCTCTTTGCCGACAATTTCTCTAAATTTATCCATCATTTCAAAAGCATCTTCGTTTAAATAAAAATACAGGCTTTGAAACCTCGCCCCACCGCCAAATTCAAAATGTCTTATACCCGCTTCTTTTGCTGCCTCAACAGCAGGGAAAAAGTCCTCCATAAGCACCCTAGCACCATAGACAGACTGAAAGCCGTCCCTAAAACTCGTATCCATAATATCAATGAATTTCTTTGCCATAACCAGCCTTTGAAAAAATTTCGTCTATTATAC
>CAZSMF010000072.1:0-5444 GCA_964607975.1 uncultured Campylobacter sp.
TAAAAATAAGCCTTTGTATGAGCGTTTTAGCCATACTTTTAAGCCTAGTGAATTTGTGTTTGCATTTTAAGCTTTTTTAAGGTGATTTTAAAGCATTGGTATGGCATAACTATGTGTCATTCTGAGGCTCACCCTATGTCATTCTGAGCGTAGCGAAGAATCTTTCTCTACCAATAATGAGATACTTCGCCTACGGCTCAGTATGACACGACATTATGTCATTCTGAGGCGAAGCCGAAGTATCTTTTTTAAAAAAGATTCTTCGCTCCCTCAGTATGACAAGGGAGTGGCTCAGTATGACATAGTATTTGTCATTTCAAATTCTATATCAATTTGCAATTTTAGGGTAAAATACCAGAAAAAATTGGAGCTAAATTTGAGTAAAAGTAAAAAAATCATTCTTTCATCTTTCCTTGTGCTGTGCGTTTTGCTAGGCATTGCCTACCTTAAAAGTGAGCCAAGTTACATTGATAAAGCCCATTATCAAAGCCTTTTAGAGCAAAATCTCATCAAAGAAGCCTCACTGCAAGGCAGTCAAATCATCTTAAAAGCCAATGGCAACAAATACGCCATCATCAAAGAGGGCATAGACTTAAACGAGCTTTTAGATAAAGTGCCTGTCAAGCCCAGCAAGGAATTTGACTATTCGTTTTTGCTCTTTATCTGCTGTGCTTTGGTGGCTATGTTTGTTAGTGCTGTGTATTTTTCACGCAAAAAGCAAAAGCCCCAAATCCGCCAAAATACCACCCCTTTAAGCCCTATGGAAAATCTAAATTCCATAAAGCCCGTCATTTCAAGCGTGAGTTTTGAGGATGTGGCTGGTGTTGATGAGGTTAAAGTCGAGTTAAGCGAGATAGTGGATTTTCTCAAAAATCCTCAAAAATATAAAGAATTCGGCGTTAAAATGCCAAAAGGTGTGCTTATGGTAGGACCGCCCGGCGTTGGTAAAACCCTCATCGCAAAGGCTGTGGCGGGTGAAGCGAGTGTGCCATTTTTTTATCAAAGCGGTTCGAGTTTTGTCGAAATTTATGTAGGAATGGGAGCAAAACGAGTGCGAGAGCTGTTTAGCAGGGCAAAGATGATGGCACCTAGCATTATTTTTATCGATGAGATAGACGCTGTGGGCAAGGCAAGGGGCGAGGTGAGCAATGTCGAACGCGACAGCACCTTAAATCAGCTCCTCACCCAAATGGACGGCTTTGAGGACAATAGCGGCGTTATCGTCATCGCAGCGACAAACAAAATCGAGCTTATGGACCCGGCTTTGCTTCGCTCAGGGCGTTTTGACAGGCGGATTTTCCTTTCTTTGCCTGATTTTAAAGACAGGCTTAAAATCCTTGAAATTTATATGAAAGACAAAAAAAACAATGTGAATTTAAAAAACATTGCCAAGGCAAGTGTCGGTTTTAGCGGTGCGGCACTTGAAACCCTCGTCAATGAAGCGGCGATAAATGCTTTGCGGCGAAATGGAAATCAAGTAGAGGAAAACGACTTTTTCGAAGTGCTAAACAAAGTCCTTGTGGGCAAAAAGAAAATTTTAAGTTTTAGCGAAAATGAAAAGAAAATTCAAGCTACCTACCAAGCGGCAAAGGCTTTGAGTGCGTATTATTTTGACATAGGCTTTGAAAAAATCACTCTCATTGAGGATAGATTTAAAGAATATGAGCATCATATCAAGTCCAAATCCGAGCTTTTAAACAAAATCAAAGTCTATCTAGCCGGTTCTTGTGCGATGAAACTCATCTACAACGAAAGCTACACCAACTCTCAAAGCGATTTACTTAAAGTTAGGGAGCTTTTAAGCTATTTGTTAAACTTTGATATGGCTGATGAAAACTTGCTTGAAGAGCAAAAAAGCGAAATTCAAGAGTATTTAAGTGCGATGAAAGATAAAATCACCCAACTTGCTGATATACTTTTAGAGCAAGAAAAGCTCGAAAGTGCCGATGTGGCAAGGCTCATTAACGGACATTAAGGAGTTTTTATGCAAAAGATTAAGATAGGCATACTCACTTTAAGCGACAGGGCAAGTGCCGGAGAATACGAGGACAAAGCCACGCAAGAGGTGAAAGCCGTGCTTGAAAGCTACATTAAAAATGAGATTGAATTCTTTTGTGAGCTTATCCCTGATGAATTTGAGCTAATCAAAACAAAGCTCATTAAGCTTTGCGATGAGGACAAATGCTCTCTTGTCCTTACCACAGGAGGCACAGGACCAGCTAAACGCGATGTAACGCCTGAGGCTACACAGGCTGTGTGTGAAAAAATGCTGCCCGGCTTTGGCGAGTTGATGAGGCAAGTGAGCTTAAAATATGTCCCTACGGCGATTTTATCGCGTCAAAGTGCTGGGATTTACAAAAATTCGCTCATTATCAACCTCCCCGGACAGCCAAAGGCTATAAAAGAGTGTTTAGAGCCGATTTTCCCTGCTGTGCCGTATTGTTTGGATTTGATAAATGCTGCTTTCATCGAGGCAAACGAAAAAACTATACAAATTTTTCGCCCAAAGAAAAAGTAGGTGTTGCATTTTAGATTCTTCGCTTCGCTCAGAATGACAGGGTGAAAGCAAGTCTCAAAATGACAAGGTAGAAATGTCATACTGAGGGCTTTTGCCCGAAGTATCTCATAAAATGTAGAGGCAAACGCCACTTTTGCCCTATGGATTCTTCGCTACGCTCAGAATGACAAGGTAAAGATGCTCAGAATAATAAAGGGTTGTTCAGTAGGACACCATATTATGTCATACTGACTTTTTTATTGTCATACTGAGCGATAGCGAAGTATCTGCGAAGCCGAAGTATCTCAACCTTGATTTGTCATATTGAGCGGTAGCGAAATATCCATTAAAAAGGTGATTTTTTCAAACATTAACCCCAAAATTTAAGCCTTACAAGCCTTTTTAAAAAAATGATTAAAAATGCGAAAAAAATTTAAAAATCTATAAATTTTAAAAAAATTTTGACGATATTTAAAAATTTTGTTTTCATTTAAGTAAAATTTAAGCAAAATCTCATTACAATTTTCATTCACAAAAAATTTACTTCCAAAAAAGGAGAAACAATGATTATCTTCAAGTTGTATAACTGGGGGGGGGCATTTAACAATGCTTCGCACCTTAACGCACAGGCTCAAAACAAAGAGCTTCAAGGTGGGGATTATCTCTTTGCTTTCCGTTGCGTTCGCAAACGCCGTGGAAATAGAGGTAAAGGATACGAGCAGAAACTGGATTTGGTTTGGTGATAAGCCTAATCCCAATTCGCAAAAAATTGAAGCCATAGACGGCAAAGTAACCCTCGCAGGAACAATCCCGCAGCACAACCACTACAACCCAACTTCAACTTTCATCGACAAAATCACCGTAGATGGAAGCACTAGTTTAGCCAACATACAAACCAACCAAAGCTTTACCATAGGCACATTGACGCTTAAAGGGCAAACTTCTTTGGCTGTGGCTGGGAGTTATGTGGCGTCTAATTGCCAAGAGGACGCACTTTGTGCGGTGTTTAATGTGCAAAATTTGATTTTAGACAGCACTACGGGCAAGGACATCAATTTAAGACGCGTAAATGCCGCAAACACCACGATAACAGGTGATGGCACTATAAACATAGCCGATAAAGGCACAGGCACAGCAGAAAACAACAGCTTTTTAGGCAATGTCCTCGTTAAAGATAAGGCAACAGCGACTATCAAAAGCGACACCACAGCCACAGCTTCGGCAAATAGCGTCAAAGTCGAAAAAGGTGCGAAACTTACTTTTGATGCGACTACACAGGGCGAAATCAAAATCAACACCCTCGAAGTTGCTGGGGAGCTTGATACCAACGCAGTTACTGCCGCAGATAAACTCAAAGTCGATACACTCAATGTGAAAAAAGGTGCTACACTCACCACAACGGCGAACAAATTTACTCTTAATAATGTCATCGCTGAGGCTGGTGCGACAGGGCTAGACAAGGTTTTAACAGATAAAACCTCCCTCACCATAACCGCAAACAAAAGCGGTTCTATCGCCGAATTTTTTGACAAAACGCCTATAAGCACGAATTTGGGGACAAGTTATGATGAAAAGAAAGTCGGCACGACTATCACGCACAATGTCGTAGATACCGGACTTGTCAAATACAGCGGAGATTATGTAACTATCGTAGCCAAAGACACAGCGAACAATTTCATCGCCAACAGCCAAATGATAAATTTCACCGCCACAGCAGGAAATGCCTTTCAAGCGAGTTTAGACAATGCCTATCTCGCACACAACATACTTTTGGCAAACACTATGGCAATAGGCAATAAAATGTTTTTGTTTAAAAATTTCAAAAACAGCAACGAAATGTTTAAAAATGCAGAAGCCTTAAACAAAGAAGGCTATGTGGTGGAAAATGTGGATTTCTGGCTTGATTATGAGTATGACGGGCTTAAAAACTACGGCTCAACGCTCAATATCAAAAACAACTCCGTTCAAATGGGCGTTGGCTTTTTACAAACAAACGCCATAAAAGCTGGGATGTTTTTCCGCTACACAAATATAGACGCCACAAATGAAAATATCGACAACACATACTCAGGCTCATCGTATAACGCTGGATTTTACGCTACGGCTAACCTTTGGGCGAATGGTTATTTAAGAGGACAATTTGCTTTCACGGCTATTAACTTAAAAGGTGAATACACGCTTCGTAACGATATGACTGGCATAAACACCAGCGGTTCAGCGAATGACAAATTTAAATACTTCACCACAGGCTTTGGCGTAGCCCAAGAGGGCGTTATCCGTGATATACTTTGGGGAAGCGTGGCTTTTGATGTCAATCATATCGTGCCTCTTGCTGAGGAATACGAATTTGAAAAAGACTCCGAAAGCGACAATAGCTTTCTTTCCTCAAATTCGCTAACCTTTGCCACCATTTCGGCAATGCTTGGCACGAAGCTTAATGAGGACTTAATGATTTACGCACGAACGCAATTTGGCTTTGCTTTAAGTCAAAAAGACGATGAAATTTACCTCGAAGATGACGAGTATAACAAAGGCAGCACAAATCCCGCTTATCCTTACTCTGTAACGATAGAGGATTACGCTTATAATTATTTTTTAGGCAATGTAGGCGTAGGTGCGGCGTATAATTTTACCAAAGACTTTAAAATGTCCGCTGATGTGGGGGCTGGTTTTTACAGCGAAGCAAAAACGAGTCTAAATTTAAGAGTAGGGTTTAATTATTTATTTTAATGTGCTAAAATGAGGGCTAAAAAAAGCTCTTGTTTGAAATGCTTTGGGAATTTCAAGCAAGGGCTTTACTCCTTAGTCCTTGCAGGTTTCCTTCTCGCAGAGAGGAATCCTTTCGATAACAAAAATCCCCGTTTCATCCGCGGGGATTTTTAATTTCCCCAAAAAAAACACAAAAAACTATCAAATTTTTAATAAAAAATTTCGTTTTTTTTTTTTT
>CAZSMF010000073.1:0-1679 GCA_964607975.1 uncultured Campylobacter sp.
AATTTAAAGCTTTTTAAGGCAAAATGTATTAAACTTAAAGTAAAAAAGAGGGAAAAATGAAAGCGATAAAAACGATAACAAGCCTTTTTTTTGGACTTTTGCTTTGTGCGTGCAGCACCAAATTTACCGCACTTAACGCAGACGCACAAAATGTCGCCGTGGTGCTAAATTTACCCGAAAACTGCCAAAGAATAGGCGAGGTTGATGGTTATAAGAAAAATGATTATGGGGATTTGTCCTTGCAGGGCATAAGAAATTCAGCAAAAAATGATTTGAAAAACAAAGCCTATGCTATGGGAGCTGATACTTTGGTGATTATCAGCACGGAGGGATTAAACGCAAATAGCGGCTACTACGCCGCAAGGCGAATGTATGGCTTGTATAATGAGGGCTTTTATGTGCCTTATTCTTACACCAAAGAATACCACATCGAAGCCATAGCCTATAAATGTGAGCGTAAAGAAAATGTTAATTAAAAATGCAAGAATTTATGCTGAAAAGGTCCAAGATATAAGGATTGAAAACGGACTTATTACGCAAATAGCTGATGAAATTGAGGCTGATGATGAGATATTTGATGCTCATAATTTGGTGCTTTTGCCCTCTTTTATTGATTTAAATGTGAGCCTTAAAAACGAGCATTTTTGCATAGAAAATTTAAAGAATTTAGAGCAAGAATGCCTTAAAAGTGGCGTTAGTGCGGTGGTGCTTAAAGATACTATGGACTTTGATGAGGAGAGTTTTGCCTTATTTTTAGAACATTTAAAGAATTTAAAGCTTCAAGTTTTCGCCACAGCACGAGTATGCGATAAATCTGGCAAACTCAAAAACCTCTCCACGCTCATTAACAAAGGAGCTTTTGCCCTGCAATGTCAAAGCTCATACAAGGCAAGCGTGCTTCGCCAAAGTATGCAATATGCCTTGATGAAGGAAAAGACTTTGTTCGTGCATTGCTTTGAGGCTGGGTTTGATGATAATGGCGTGATGAATGATTGTGCTACGAGCTTTGAGCTTGGACTTGTAGGCATTTCTGCGGTGAGTGAATTTAGCGAAGTGGCTAAAATCAAGCAAATCGCTGAATTTTACAAGGTAAAGGTGCTGTATGAGTGTTTGAGCCTTGAAAAGTCCTTGAATTTGCTTGATAATACGGACTTGGTGCAAACAAGCATTCATCATCTTTTAAAAAGCGATGAGGCGTGTTTGCAGTTTAACACCTTTGCCAAGCTTATGCCGCCTCTACGCAGTAAAAACGACACTTTGGCTTTGCAAAAAGCCTTGAAAGCTGGTAAAATCAAGTTTTTAAGCTCACTACACAGCCCAAAATCCATAACACACAAAGATGTCGCCTTTGATGAGGCGAGTTTTGGGGTGGATTGTATGGGCGAATATCTTAGCCTGTGCTACACATTTTTAGTGAAAAATGCCTTTCTTTCGTGGGCTGAACTCTGCAAACTAACGAGTGAAAATCAAGCCTCATTTTTGGGGCTAAATTCAGGGCAAATCACCACAGGAAAAGAGGCTAATTTCATACTTTTTGATGAAAATGCCAAGGGCAAAAAAGCAAAAAACAGCCTTTATGCCAAAGATGAGCTTTTTGGCGAGGTGAAGGCTCATTTTATTAAAGGTGAAAAGGTATTTGGCTAGGCGTTTTTCAAGGCATAAGCAAGATATAACATTGC
>CAZSMF010000073.1:1779-5405 GCA_964607975.1 uncultured Campylobacter sp.
GCTTTTTGCAAGTTTTGAAATTCAAGCATTAAGGCGTTTCGCAATGCATCGCTTTTGCGTTCGCCCTCTTTAAAATAGCTAATGATAACAGCTTCAAATTCTTTTAAAAATTCAAAAAGCTCACTTTGCCAAAGGCTATCACTTTTTTTACTTAAATTCATCGTTTGAATAAAAATAAGCTTTCGGCTTAAATCCCCAAATTTCTCTAAACACTCGCTTTTTTGTTCGCTTAAATTAAGCACGGCTTCATCGTGCTGCACTTCGTTTTTAAAGCCTTGAATTTTTTCGTTGATTATATCGCAAAATTCAGGGTAAATACTTGCCTTAACAGGCTCTAAAAGGGCTTTTTCATCAATGTTTAAAGTAAGCTTTTTCACCGCAAAATAAAGCAGCAAAAAGGATAAAGCCGCTACTAACAAATAAAAAGCCATACTCTAACCCAAAGCCTTTAAGATGATTTTGTTTAAAGCCTCATTGAAATTCTTTGGCTCCTCAATGCCTATACCCTCGCTAAGCTTTGCCATACCAAAGATGATTTGAGCGATGTCGCTGGTGTAGGTTTGATTATTTTTAAGCTTTTTAAAGATTTCGTGTTTTGGATTTAGCTCCAAAATAGGCTTAATCTTTTGCTCCTGCCCCATTTGCTTTAAGAGCTGCTGCATAGCAAAATCTGGCTTGTTTTTATCATACACTATGCAGCCCACACTCGCACCAAGCCTTGAAGTGGCACGCACATCATCAACTTCATCTTTAAGCAGTTCTTTAAATTTCGCTAAAAGTGGGGCGAATTCTTGTTTTTCCTCATCACTTAATTCCTCGCCTTGCGTTTGATTGATGGGGCTAAATTTCAAGCCCTCAAATTCAGGCAAGGTAGGAGCGATGAGCGTGTCTATCTCATCATCAAAAAGCAAGACTTCAATGTCCTTTGCCTTGTAACTTTCAAGCAGGGGCGAATTTCTCAGCAAATTTTCATTATTTCCCGTAATGTAAAAAATCTCTTTTTGCCCCTCTTTAAGACGAGTTTTATACTCATCAAGCGAAGTTAAAGCCTCATTTTTAGAGCTTTTAAAAAGCATAAGTTTAAGCAGGGTGTCTTTATTTGCCCCCCAGCCGTAAAGTCCTTCTTTAAGCACCTTGCCAAAAAGCTTGAAAAACTCGGTGTATTTGTCTTTTTCTTTATCTTTAAGCTTTTCAAGTTCGTTTAAAATTTTCTTTACACTTGCTTCTTTTACTGCTCTTAAAATGGTATTTTCTTGCAAAATTTCACGGCTTACATTTAAAGGCAAGTCCTCCACATCGATAATCCCACGCATAAAACGCAAATAAGTCGGCAAAAGCTCCTTATCATCATCGCTGATAAAAACTCGCTTGACATAAAGTTTCAGCCCACTTTGATAATCCACACGAAACAAGTCAAAAGGAGCAAAGCTTGGCACAAAAAAGAGCGTATTATACTCAAATTTGCCCTCGCTTTTGGTGTGAATGTGTAGCAAAGGCTTGTGATTGTCGTGGAAATTCTGCTCGTAAAAGTTTTCATAATCCTCTTTTTTAATACCTGCTTTATTTTGTCTCCACAAGGCTGTGGCGTTGTTGATTTGTTCTATTTTTAGCTCTTTTTTTGGCTCTTTATTAGCCTTTTGCTCCTCCTCACTCACAAGCTCTTCTTTTTCTAAAAAAATGGGAAATTGTATGTGGTTTGAATATTTATTGATAATGCTTTCTATGCGGTAAGCGTTTAAAAATTCATCATCTTTTAAATGCAAGGTTATGCTCGTGCCAAAGTTCTCTTTTTGAGCGTCCTTTATCTCATAGCCACTTGCATCAGATACCCACAAATAAGCCTTTTCATCAAGGGCTTTTTTGCTTAAAACCTCAACCTTACTCGCCACCATAAAAGCCGAGTAAAAGCCCACGCCAAACTGCCCTATGAGTTGGCTGTCTTTTTTCGCGTCCCCGCTTAAATTCTCCAAAAAGCTCTTTGTGCCGCTTTTTGCGATAGTGCCAAGATGATTTTTTAAATCCTCTTTGTCCATACCTATGCCATTATCAGCGATGATGAGAGTTTTTGCCTCGTTGTTGAATTTAATGTCAATTCTTGGGCTGAATTTAAGCTTTTTATATGCATCATCACTCACGGCAAGAAAGCTTAATTTATCAAGGGCATCACTTGCATTGGAAATCAACTCCCTTAAAAAAATCTCTTTATTTGAATACAAAGAATGAATCATCAGTTGCAAAAGCTGATTAACCTCGGTTTTAAACTGCATAAACTATCCTTTTCATTGGCTTTAAAAGGCAAATTATAAGCTAAATTTTTTAATCTTTGCTAACAAAATTTAAGCAAAAATATTTTGTGCCGATTTAATGCAAAATTTATCTTTGATGAGGGGAAATTCGTGGATTTAAGTGCTTTAAATTTTAAGAATTCTTTGGTATATAAAAGATTTGAGTTTAACCTTAATGCTAAACCAAGAATTCTTAACCAAAACGCAGACGCTAAAAGTCATCAAATCGCAAGAGAGGAAAACAAAGAAGCCTCAGTTAATGAAAAAAGCGAATATGAAAAGGTGTTTAATCAAAGAGTGAGCGAGGAAGTAAAACGAGCCGAAGCAGGAATGACAAATATTTACTTTCGCGACCCCATTACCAAAAAACTGACACGAAGTGCGTTAAGTGGGGAGAGTTTATCGGCACTTGGGCGTGAATTTGGCAGCGATGATATGAAAAAAAGGGCTGATGGCTCATATATTTTAAGCGGAAAAGCTGAAAATTTTGTCGCTGGTTGGTATGCTGACATTGCTTATACTAGGGGGTATTTGAAAGCCGATAAAAACAATGACGGCTATTATGATGAATACGAATTAAGCAAAGTCCGCTCTGGCTACACAGCACACATTTTGCAAAATGCCGACACAGGCGAAATAGCCACAGATGCAAGTTTTGTGGAATCTTACATTAAAATTGGGGGCAAGATGACTTCGGCTTTTGGCAAAGAAGAGTTTCGCCAAAGCCTTGCTTATTCGCAGCGTGAATTTGGCTCAAAAACCATAGGCATAGAGCTTGATAAAAGTATAAAAAATGACAAAAATTTAGACGGCAAGATTGATTATGAGGAAATTGGCGGGGAAAAATTACTTGCAAATGTAGTTAAATTGCGTGGGGATTTGTTTGAAATGACAAAACTAACGCACAAACTAATGAATGAAAGCATTAAAAAGGGCATAAATGGCGGTAACAATACCATACTCCTTGATGATGAAAAAACCACAGATATGTGGCTTAAAAAAATCCTTGATAAATTAAGCAAAGATACGAAATTTGAACATTTAACAGCAAATGAGCAAATTTTTTTGAGATTTCACCTTGCGGATAAAATTTTTGATTTAAAAACAAACGAAAAAGGCGAAAAATACCTTGAATTTAACGAGGAAAAATTCCAAAATTTTTATACTGAATTTAAAGAAAATTTTAAGAGAAAAAGTGCGGATTTTCTAGGGCTTTCAAGTGATGAAGCTGCAAGGCTTGATTATGAAAATTTAAGCAAGATTGTTGATGAGTTGTATGCTAGCTTTGCTGATACAAATTCCACAAGCATAAGCACCATAGGCGAAACGATAAGTCTTAGA
>CAZSMF010000074.1:0-5070 GCA_964607975.1 uncultured Campylobacter sp.
AAATACCTACTTCCCCCTAAACCACACAGGTAAATTATGCTGTAAAGGTGAGCCTACGAACATTTCGTTGAATTTTTCAGCTCTATTTTTGTCGTGTTTGTTAAACTCATAAACTCTTTTGACATTCCACGAATTTAAATTCTGCCTAAAATTTGAGGCGTGATAAAACATATTTCCCATATCCTCGACATTTGAAGTATCCCATTGGCTTAAATTTTGATTAAAATTTGTCGCATAGCAAAACATTCCACTCATATCCCTTACCCTTGAAGTGTCCCATTTATCTAGGGCTTGATTAAAAATTTTAGCCCCGCAAAACATATTACGCATACTTTTAACCTGCGAAGTGTCCCAAGAGTTGATGTTTTGATTAAAACTCTTTGCCCCATAAAACATATCACTCATATACTCGACTTTTGAAGTGTCCCATTTGTTTAAGGGCTGGTTGAAATTTGTGGCATAGCAGAACATATAGTGCATATTTTGCACCTGTGAAGTGTCCCAAGCATTGATATTAGCGTTAAAATACTTTGCTCCCCAAAACATTTTATGCATATTTGTTACCTTGCGTGTGTCCCATTTTTCTATGCCTTTGAAATTCGTTCGATTAGAATTAACAAAAACGCCGCTTAAATCAGTGATAAAATAAGTGTCTATGTCGGCTAAATTAACATTCATATTTTCTCTTATCTGCCATTTTCCATATTTATCATAATATCCCTCTGTAAGAATAGCCAACAACTCCTCTTTCGTGCGTGGATACTTAATCATTTTTCTCTCCTTTGTAAAGATTTTACCATATAAATTGATAAGTTTGATTAAATTATGCAAAATTTTCTAGTTAAATTTTTAAAAAAGCCTAGCTCATCAATTTTACACAAAGGGGCGAGATTTTTTTAAAATTTAACTTCTTTTTAGTGCAAAAATGTTATATTGCAAGGAATTTTTTATTTTAGGATTTGCTGTGCTTTTGAAATTTGACTTTGATTATGTGAGCGAGAATGATTTTTTCGAGTATTTGCTGCGTTTTTACGCTCAAAATTTAAGTTTTTCTTTAAAAAAAGAGCCTTTTAAAATCATCTTAACCCTACAAGCAGACGAAAAACAAATGCTTGAATTTTGCGATAAGCTTGAAAATATGCCAAATTCAGTATTTTTGCGTGATTTTAAAGTAAACACACTTGAAAATGAGAGCATTGAGCCTGATAATACAAAGAAAGAATTCGCAAAAAAGGACTTTTTAACAAATTTAAACCTCAAAGCATACCAAGAAAAAGGCGAGTTGAAAGAAAATGAATGGGGAATTTTCCTGCAAAATGAGCTTTCTTTTGATAATAAAAGCTTTCAAAGCATTGATAAATCAAATTTTAACACTCTTTTAAACGAAAGCCTTGCCAAACTTAAAGCCTCGCAAAGTATTTTTATCAAAGATGAGTGCGGAATTTATGAAGTATCTTTGATGAAAGAGAACTTTAAAGGCGATTTTGCAATGCCTACGGACATTAAGGCGATAAAAACAGCCTTTGTTTGTGCCAATAACAATTTAAAGCTTTTAGCTAGTCTTGAAAAACCGCTCATTAAACTTCGTTTTTCGGCTATTTTTCGTCAAAATAATGCCATTAAATTTAATGAATTTAAACTCAAACTCCCGCACAATCTTTTCTTTTTCGCCCTTGGAGCAAGGCTTTTTGAGGAAAATTGTTATTTTCTTTCTTTTACGAAGCTTGAAAAATTTAGCGATGAATTTGAGGTGTTTGAATGCGGCAAAAGGCTCATTGTAACTCGCGGATTAGACTTTATCAATCAAAGGGCAAAAGAGCTTATTTTAAGCAAAAAAGATAAAAATATGGCTCGAATTTCTTATATTTTAAGCCATTTTAATCAAAATGCCTTGCTTTTAGAATTAAGCCAAAAATACGATGATATTTTGCTGATAAACAAAGAAACAAATTTACTCAAACTCACGCTACCACACAATGCCACGCAAATGTATGAAGCCCTTTGTGCTGATGAGCTTGGAAAAAGGCTTGTTGCAAATTATCAAAAAAAATTTACGCTTTTAAAGGGCGAATTTGAGGTTAAGAATAATTTCTTTTCGCTTTTTGGCTTGGTAGGACAAGTGCTTGGGCTTGATGATGATACGCAAAATGCGGCAAAAAGGCTTTTAGAATTAAGCGATAAAAGCAAAATGCCTCGTGGAGTAAAGATAGATTTCAAGCACAATGACAAGGAATTTGACTACACAAAAACCTTGCGTTCAGTGATGAGCTTTTTACTTGCAGGAGTGGAGGCTGAAAATATCGCCTTTGGCGTGGTGGAAAGCTTGGCGTATTATCTACGCGACTTTTACGATGAGTTAAGGGCTAAAAAACAAGCCGATATAGCCATTATCACAGGCTCATTGTTTGAGTGCAAAAGCCTGAGTAAGCATACTTTAAAACACCTAAAAGACTGCTTGGTGTGCGATGTGCCGTTGTGGATTTAAACTTGAAATTTATGGACTAGTGCAAGGCGTGGGCTTTCGCCCCTTTATCTTTCAACTTGCTACTAAAAAAGGGCTTTTGGGCGAGGTGTATAACGACACAAAGGGCGTTGTCATCATCTTACAATGTGCTAAAAACGAGCTTGAAAGCTTTGTGAGCGAGTTAAAGGCGAATTTACCGCCCTTAGCACAAATTATACAAATTAAGATAAAGGAATGCGAGTGCAAAGATTATGATGATTTTCGCATAAGTCATTCAAGGCTGAATTTAAGGACAAGTGCCATTTTAAGCGACTTTGCCTTGTGTGATGAGTGTAAAAAAGAGTTTTACGAGCCTACAAATTCACGCTTTCATTACCCTTTCATCACTTGCACGCATTGTGGGGTGAGGTTTTCTATCATAAAAAATTTACCTTATGACAGGAAAAACACCACTATGGCGGATTTTAAAATGTGTTTAAAATGTCAAAGCGAGTATGAAAATCCTAAAAATCGCCGTTTCCACGCCCAGCCCATATCCTGCCCCGAATGTGCCATTAGCGTTTATCTTTTAAATTCCGATAAAAAGGTGCTTTGCAAAGATGAAAATGCCTTTGTTGAGGCGGCAAAACTCTTACAAAAGGGTAAAATTTTAGCGATGAAAGGGGTGGGGGGATTTCATCTTATCTGTGATGCCCTAAATTCAAAGGCTATACAAGAATTAAGAAAGAGGAAAAATCGTCCAGCAAAGCCTTTGGCTGTGCTTTGCAAGGATTTAGAACAAGCAAAGAAACTAGCCTTCATATCCTCAAAGGAAGCCAAACTTTTAAATAGCCTTGTAAAGCCCATAGTGCTTTTAAAATCAAAGCTTGATTTAGGACAAATTGCTTTTAATACCAATCAAATAGGCATTATGCTTGCCTATACTCCCTTTCAACTCCTGCTTTTTGAGCATTTTCAAAATCCCATTATCGCAACGAGTGCAAATTTAAGCGGTGAGAGCATTATTTACAAAGAAAAAGCCCTATTTGAAAAGCTTAAAGGCGTGTTTGAGGGCGTTTTGAGCTTTGAAAGAGAAATTAAAAACCCAAGCGATGATAGCATAGCTCAAATGATTGGCGATGAAGCAATGTTTATACGCACTTCAAGGGGGATTAAGCCTTTGTATATAGAGCTTGACGAGCATTTTACCAATAAAAATGCCCTTGCATTAGGAGCAGAGCTTAAAAATGAATTTGTTATTTCTTATGATAAAAAATTACTGATTTCACCTTATATTGGGGATTTAAAAAGCGTGGATACAAGCGAAAGATTAGGCTCTATGCTTGAATTTTTCATTCAAAATTATGATTTATGCTTTGATGAGATTTTAGCGGACAAGCACCCGCACTTTGCCTACAACGCTTTGAAGCCTACAAAAAGGATTCAGCACCACTATGCTCATATTTGTGCGGTGCTTTTTGAGCATAAAATTTATGATGAAGTTCTTGCCTTTGCGTTTGACGGCACGGGCTATGGTGATGATGGTAAGATTTGGGGCGGGGAGATTTTTAAAGCAAGTCTTTCAAAGTATGAAAGGATAGGACATTTTAGCGAATTTAAGCTCATAAACGCTGACATAAATAATATTGCAAACCTTGCCATAAGCCTTATTTTTGAGTGGAATTTACAAAGCTTAGCAAAGGATTTTTTAGCCTCTTTTGAGGCAAAAAAACTTTCAAATCTAGCTAAAATTCACGCTCAAAGCACACTTTTTACCAGCTCATTAGGACGCATAATCGATGCTTTTGGGGCGGTGATTTTTAAACGCCAAAGGCTTGAATTTGAGGCTCAAATTGGGCTTTTGCTTGAAAAATATTTTGATGAAAATTTAGCATACAGCTACAAATTTGACATTAAAGATAATGAAATTTGTGTTAAAAATGCTTTCATACAGGCTTTAAAGGACGATGAGCGACACGCTAGCACTGGGTTTTTAAATGCTTTGGCTGATTGTATCATCACCTATACACGAAATTATGAGGCTTTGATAAATAAAAAGTCTATCATAGTCCTTTGTGGTGGCGTTTTTCAAAACAAAACCCTGCTTAAAATCCTCAAAAAAAAGAATTTCAAATACAAAGTCTCCTTACAATTTCCACCAAATGACAGCAGTATAGCCCTTGGACAAATGGCACATTTTTTATACAAAAAAACAGCTCATTAAAATTTGCATTTTTTTCACTCATTTAGCTTGTTAAATAGCACTTTAAATATCTTAATTTTTTTGCATAAAATCAAATGTTTTATAGTTCATATTTAGAATGTTATCAAGGCATAATGCAGGTAAAATATAGCTTTAAATTTTATGCTATTTTTGAGTAAATTTATTTTAATTTGTGTTATACTTTTATTCTTTTTAAAAATAATTTTACAAAAGGAGGACAAAAATGCAAAGTAAATTTAGATTTTCTTTACTTTGTTTGAGTGTGCTTGTAAGTGCTTCGTTTGCTGAAAATAACACTACAAGCTTAAATTCTACTGACGGGGGGGGGGCATTAAATAATATAAAAACCTACGAACTTGGTGCAGTTGAGATTACAGCCATAGAGCAGGTTGATTCAAATCCC
>CAZSMF010000075.1:0-4980 GCA_964607975.1 uncultured Campylobacter sp.
CATTGCACAAAAATCACCCCGTCTTCTCTTAAAAACTCCCTTGCTATTTCAAGGCGATTTTTCATAAAGGTAAGCCAAGCGGAGTGATTGAAATTATCATTGTAGTTAAAGCTGTCATTGCCCGTATTATAAGGCGGGTCAATGTAAATGAGCTTTACTTGTCCGTAAATGTCTTTTCTGTGCTTTAAAGAATGCAAGGCTAAAAGATTATTGCCCTTAATGAGAAAATTTGGACTTTGTGCTTCTTTGTCATTCTGAGGCGAAGCCGAAGAATCTAATAAGGTATTAGCCTTGTATTGAGGCTTTGTAGATTCTTCGCTATGCTCAGAATGACAAGGGGTGGTGCTAGAATGACAAGGGGTGGTGCTAGAATGACAAGAGGGAGTGCTAGAATGACAAGGAGTATTAGAATGATGAGTGTCGTTAGAATGATGAGGGTTAGAAAAAGTGTCGGCGTGATGAGAGTTGTTAGAATGATAAGAGGAATTTATAGCATTAAGATTTAAGGCGTTTAATAAGGTATTACAACCCCCCCCCCCCCACAATATTAGAGCTTAAATTTTCACCAATAAGCTCAAAATTACACAAAGCCTTTTTGCTAAACAGCACATCGATTTCATCTCGCCCTAAAATTTCATTAAAAAATATTTCCTTGATTTTTTGCTCATCTTTGCTTTGTCCGCCCTTTAAAACGCAGTCTTTAAAAGGGAAGTTTAAAACGACTTTTTCGCTTGTTTTCAAAAAGCTATCATTCACACCAAGCCCTATTTTGTTGCTAAATTTTGTATAGCTAGAATCCAAAATGCGAGTTTTCAAAAAAGTTAAAAAGCTATCTTTTTTAAAGACTAAATGCCCCTTGCAGTCTAAAAAATACCGCTCTTTTGCCTCTTTATGCGTAAGCAAAAACTCTAAAATCTCACTATCATCTTGTAAGATTTTCATCTTAACTTCCTGTAAGCTGCCAAATTTCTGCTCTAAAAGCTCTAATAGCTCTTTCATTTTATATCCTTTTTTGTGTTTTTGTATTATAACTTAATTTTTTTGTTTTAAGGCAAAAAATGGTGAAAATATAAATTCTTATTTTAACACAACAAAACAAAGTCAAATTCACAAAGAATTCACATATAGAGGGTAAAATATCAGCAGATTTTATTGATGAGGTTTGATTTGTTAAGAAAAGTCCTTTTTTTCCTTGCCTTTGCTCTTGTGTGCCTACAAGCAGATATGATAATATCGCCAAATGCCTTGCCCGAAAACATTAAAATATTTATTAGCACACATTTTAAAGCACAAATTGGTTTAGTCGAAATGGATAGAAAATCCTACGAAATTTACCTCACTGACGGCACGGAGCTTGAATTTGACATTGCTGGTAATTGGAAAGAAATTGAGAGCAAAATCACGCCCATACCCTTTGGCGTTTTACCCACAAATTTAGCCACCATAGTGCAGAATTTATTCCCAAATACCGCTATTATAGAGCTTGAACGCAAAATTCATTATTATAAAATCAAACTTTCAAATAATATTAAGCTTCGCATCGACTCAAACGGGACGATTTTAAGCCAAAAATTTGATGATTAGCTTTTAAGCTTATCAAAGCATTTTTGCAAGGCTTGGAAAAAATAGTCTATATCCTCTAAACTATGCGTGTAGTGAAAGCTCACCCTAAGCCAACCGGGCTTTTGCTTTAAATTTTCATTGTCTTTTAAGCCTAATAAATCGTGTCCGTAAGGACCAGCACAAGCACACCCTGCCCTAGTTTCGATTTTATGGTATTTGCTAAGATGATAAGCCAAATCAAAAGGCGAAATTCCCTTGATATTAAGGGCAAAAATAGGCAAACGATTTTTAAGCTTCTTTGCGTAAAGTATGAGCTGGGCTGAATTTTGGCTGTTAAATTCATCAGCCTTTGCGAAAAAATACTCCTTTAAGCTCTCCTCTTGCTTTTGTATAAACTCAACACCTATGCTGTCTTTGATTTTAAAGGCTAATGCTGCCCTAATGAGCTGTAAAATAGGCGGTGTGCCAGCTTCTTCTAATTTTTCAACATCGCATAAATAATCCACGCTCGTGCGTGAGACATAGCCCACAGTTCCACCAGCGGCAAAGCTTGGTTTAGCCCCTAACAAGTCCTTTTTAATCACCAAAAGCCCACACGAGCCAACACCGCCTAAAAGCTTGTGTGAGCTGATAAATAAAGCATCATAATGCTTACAAGCTATGTTTTTATAGGGGATAAAACTTGAAGCGTCAAAGGCGATAATGCCCTTATAGCGGCGGAAAATCTTTGAAAGCCTCTCATAGTCGCTTAAAATGCCCGTTACATTTGAAGCAAGGGTAAAACTAGCGATGATTTGGCGGTTTTGATAGGCTGAGTATTCGAGCAAGTCTTGCAGGAAGTTGAAATTGATTTCGCCGTTTTTATCCAGTGGCAAACGCACGCACTCGCAAAGCCCCTCTCTAAATGAAAGCTCGTTAGAATGGTGTTCGTAAGGGCTTATGATAACCAAAGGCAAGTCCTTTGGCTGAATTTGGGGTAAAAATTTGGCTTTTAGCTGCGGTGAGGCGTAAATTCCTAGCAATTCTTGGAATTTTTTTATAGCCGCTGATGAGCCAGAACCACAGGCGATTAAAGCAAAATCATCGCTTAAATTCAAGCTTTTTTTAATGTATGCCCTTGCCTCCTCGTAGTGTTTTTGCGTAGTAAAGGAATTTAAAGAGCTGTCAGAGTGTGTATTGGCGTAGCTTAAAAGCACTTTTTTGATTTCTTTTTCCACGCTTTTAAGCCCCAAAGCACTCGCGGTAAAGTCAAAATACCTAACGCCCTTTTTTAAGATAATGTCTTTTTTTAATTCATCAATTTGACTTTTCAATTTAAAGAAGCCTTGAAAGAAATTTTTGCTACAATTATACAATAAAATTTAAAAACAAAAGGAAAAATCATCACTTTTAGCGAATTTGCAAGTCATCACAAGGACATAGACATAGAAAGGCTTTTTGATTTGTATGCCGTTTTTGACGGGCTTAATGATGTGCGATTTTGCGATGATTTAGCCCAAAATATAAAACAAAACCTGCTTTTGCCTTACGAGATGATAGCGAGGCGTTTTGACTTTGATAAGCAAACAAATTTCGCCCTTTTTCTCTTGGCTAAAAATAGCCGCAAACGCTACTCCATAAACCGCAAAATAGGACATTTCAAAGCACAAAGCATTATCAACACCCTTTTAAATGCAGGAATTTTAAGCCTTGAAAAAAGCAAGGAGCAAAAACCCACACTCATCAAAGGACAAAAGCTCAAAAAGCACCTCAAACACTACACCATACAGGATAAAATTCTCTTTAAAGACAATTTTACGCGCTTTTTCTTTCGCTTTTTAAAGCCAAATGAGGCTTTGATTAAGCAAGGTGAATTTGACAGGGTTTTAGAGCTGATTTTTAAGGAGTTCGAGCATTATCAAAGCTTTTGTTTTGAGCTTTTATCCAAGGAATTTTTGCAAAAGAAATTTGAGCTTAATAACATTTCAAGCTTTTGGCACAGAAATATCGAGCTTGATTTATACTACAAGGACAAGGCTTTTTGCTTTATTGGCGAGGTGAAATTCAAAAATCGCAAAATCTGCAAAAATATCTTTAACCTCCTGCAAAATAAGGCAAAATGCCTTGATATAAAGCCCGATTTTTATATCATTTTTTCAAAAAGCGGCTTTTCAAATGAATTTGAGCGGAAAAAAGAACGGAATTTGCTTTTGTTTGATTTAAACGACTGCAAAGAATTGATTTAAGGACAAAAAATGAACGAAGACTTGGTGAAAAATCTTGATTTTAGCAACAAAGAAACGCTAGAAGCGTTGATAGAACAAACTTATGTCGTAGAAAATGAATACAAAGCCCTTAAAGAAAGCTATGCGTCTTTGATGCAGATGATGAATGAGATTATAGAAGTGCTGCCAAATGCCCTTTGGGTGCTTAATAATGATAAAAGCATAAGCTTGCAAAACCAGCTCGGCAAGGAAAATGCCAAGCTTTTGGAGGCTATTGATTTAAGCAAGGCTCATTATGAGCTTGAATTTGGGGGCAATTTTTTTGTCGTTAGAAATATTTCTTATGGCGATAAATTCATCATTCAAGCCACTGATATAAGCGTTGAAAAGCGTAATGAAAGGCTTGTGAGTATGGGAAGTGTCGCCGCACACCTCGCACACGAGATACGAAACCCCATAGGCTCTATATCCCTACTCGCCTCAACGCTCTTTGCACGAAGTGAGCTGAAAAACAAGCACATAGTCCTTGAAATGCAAAAAGCTATCTCGCGTGTCGAACGCATAGTCAATTCCACCCTGCTTTTCACCAAAGGCGTGCATATTAACAAGGCTTATTTTAACTTCGCCGAGCTTAAAGATGAGTGCGAAGCGGTGGTGAATTCTTACAATTTTAACGCCAAAATTGACTTTAAATTTAACTTTTTAGAGCTTGAACTTAACGCTGATAAAGCATTATTAAGCCTTGTCTTGCAAAATCTCATCTACAACAGCATAGACGCCATAGAGGAGAAAGAGGCTGAATTTGGGGCGGTAAATATTAAAACGAGCATTGAAAATGGCAAAATTTGGGTGCGTGTCTTTGATGATGGCAAGGAAATCGCCGATGAAAAGGTAGTTTTTGAGGCTTTTAAAACGACAAAGCTCAAAGGAAACGGGCTTGGGCTTTCTCTTTCAAAAGAGATTATCAAGGCTCACGAGGGCGAGTTAAATTTCATCAAAGAACCAAAATGTTTTTACTTCACCCTACCCGTGTCAAATTCTTAACAAATGCCTAAATTTTAGGCATTTTCTTGCTTTTCTTAAAGATATTTGATTAAGCTATTTTTAAAATATTTTTTATTAAATTACTTTTTTATCTTTTTAATACATACTCATCATTGTATAAATAATTATTTTTGACAAGTTAATGAAAATTTACTACAATTTTTCGAAA
>CAZSMF010000076.1:0-4743 GCA_964607975.1 uncultured Campylobacter sp.
AAGCAAAAAACATACCCTTTGTTTGTGGTATAAGTAGTAAAGGTATCATAATAGGCAAAAACACCATATAAATACCTGAAAGAAAAGTAGCATAGATATGAATGATGATAACTGCTATGGTAACAATGCCATTGCAAAGTATGAATAAAGAGTAGATAAAGGTAAAAAGTCCTCCTGTGGCAACTCCCATAAGAGCTGCTCCCACTGTCTCCAAAAAACTTGCATTATCTATATAATAATCAATAGTTTTAGGGGCTATCTCAAAAATGAGATTATAAGGCTTTACAAAGGCATCATTAAGCTGTTGTGCGACATTTCCACCACCTGTGCTTAAAGCTGAACTTACTATCTTTTGGGGTATGAGAAAAAGATTAGCAAATTCGCTAAAAGCCTTTGTTTTGAGCATTGGCTAAAATTTCTAATACCTCTTGTCCGTAAGGATTGTTTGCAATCTTGCCATTGTAGCAAGTAATGCCTTGTTTTGTGTAGCCGTGAATGTTAAAACACCTTTTTAAAATCAAAGCCCCTATGTGTATGTTTATGCTTGGATTTAATAAATCCTTTTTATCGATATTAAAATCTCTTTTAAGCCACCAAAGATGAGAGCTGTTGATTTGCATAATGCCTATGTCATAAGAGCCATTTTTATTTGCCTTGCTAATACATCTTTTGAAGCAATCCTTTCAAAAAGACTTTCCGCACTATCGCCGTAAGCTAAGTGAAAAAATAAGCATACTATTAAAATTTGACGCATTGTTAATACTTTAAATTTATTATTTTATAAAACATTACCGCAAGTTTTCTAGTCTTTTGTCATCATTTTATAATGAGATTATCAGTATAGCGTTATGAGAGCTGTAATATAAATGGTGGTTAGAGGCAGAATCGAACTGCCGACACGCAGATTTTCAGTCTGCTGCTCTACCGACTGAGCTATCCAACCACACAAAATAAGTTGTAATTATAGCCTATTTTTTTTAAAATAAAATAAAATTTCAAAAAAATCACTCTTAAATGTGTAAATTTAAAGCGTTGTGCTTCAAACTTTTAGCTTATTTTTATATTTTTTGTGTAAAATGTGCTTTTTTAGTGGAGATTTTTTGAGACAAATTTATTTTGACAGACGCACTGTTCGCTTTTTATTTTCAGGCTATGTGATTATCGCTCTTGTCGGGGCTTTTTTGTTAAGACTTGATGGAGTGTGTAAAACGCCCATTAGCTTTATTGACGCACTCTTTACGGCAACTTCTGCTGTGAGTATGACGGGGCTAGTGGTGAAAAATACGGCTTTGGATTTTACTTTTGCAGGACAAGCCATTATTTTAGCTTTAATACAAATAGGCGGACTTGGATATATGGGGCTTGGCATATTTATTTATGCACTCATACGCAAGAAAATCGGTTTTAGCGAAAGAAATATGCTTAAAGAATCCCTCATTTATCCGCATATGGACGGGGTGATGGATTTTTTAAAGAAAATTTTGTGCTTTGTTTTTGTGGCTGAATTTATAGGCGGGGTGCTTCTTAGTCTGCGTTTTGCTTTGGATATGGATTTTAGCGAGGCTTTGTGGAATGGGTTTTTTCACTCTATTTCAGCCTTTAATAATGGGGGTTTTAGCACTTTTGAAATGGGGATTATCTCTTATAGAGGCGACATTTGGGTGAATTTTATCATCACAAGTCTCGTTTTAATCGGCGGTATAGGGTATTTTGTTTTGCTTGAACTTTATTTATTTCAGCAAAAAAGATTGATGAATTTAAGCGTTCATACAAAACTTGTTTTAAGCAGCACTTTGATTTTGGTGATTTGTGCGACTTTGGCAATCTTTTTGTTTGAATACGCTAATGAAAAAAGCCTTGGCGAACTTTCTTTGATTGATAAGATTTTAAGCTCCTATTTTACCGCTATCAATTACAGAACCTCAGGCTTTAACTCGCTTGATTTAGGCACTTTTAAAGATGCGAGTTTGTTTTTTGGCTCTTTGTTTATGGTTATAGGCGGTGGTCCGGGCGGCACGAGTGGAGGCATTAAGGTAACTACGGCTGCTGTTTTGCTCATTTATACTTATTGGGTTATCAAAAATGGCAGAGTGCGTGTTTTTAATTATGAAATCCCAGAAGAAACCATCAAAAGAGCCTTTGTCATCGCCGTTGGCTCTATGGCTTATGTCATCGCTTGTATAGTGATTTTGTCCTTGCTTGAAGATGAATTTCGCTTCATAGCCATTTTGTTTGAAACCACATCAGCCTTTGCCACAGTGGGCTTTTCTGTGGGTGATGGGGGTAGTTTGTCTTTGAGTGCTTTGTTTGATAGCGATGCAAAATTAGTGATTATCATCTTAATGATAAGCGGTCGTATAGGCATTTTCGCCTTTTTGATGACGATTTTTACAAAAGAAAAAGAAAAATATCTTAAATACCCAAAAGGGAGGATTTATCTATGAAAAACAAGACTTATGGGATTATCGGGCTTGGAAAATTCGGCTCTGTCGTGGCTAGTGAGTTGCTAAATGCTGGTGAGAGCGTGATTATAGCTGATAAAGACGAGGAACAGCTTAAAAATTTGCAAGATAAGGTTAGCTATGCTTATATTTTGGACTCCACAAACATAACAGCCCTTAAAGAAGCTGGTTTTCATAATATCGATGTCGTTATCGTAAGCATTGGCGAAAATGTCGAAAAATCCATACTCACTCTAATGGCACTCAAAGAAATAGGCGTTGAAACGGTTATCACCAAAGCCACCTCGCCAATTCACGGGCAAATTCTTTCTAAACTTGGCTCGTCCAAAGTGATTTACCCTGAAAAAGAAAGTGCCGTGCGTTTGGCGAAAGAATTCCTCGCTCACCCTGAATTTGAGGTGATTGACTTGTCCGCAAATACCATAAAAGCCGTGAAAATCCTTGTCGATGAAAGTCTTGTGGGACACAGCTTAAAGCAAATTGCTGGAAATTTAAGGATAGTAGCCTACAAAAACAGCTCAAATGATTGGCTGATGTTTCCAGACCTTGAAACAACGCTTGTAAATGTAGGCGACAGCCTCATACTCATCGGCACGAACAAGGATTTAATCGACTTTAAGCATTGATTATTGATTAAGTCTCTTAAAGGCATCACAAGCTCTAATGTAGCTCGTATCACAAGCCCTGCCGTAGTATCTTTTGGCTAAATTATCGTCCTTGCCCTCGTGATACTCGCCTAAGAAAAAACACGCCTCAGGCTGCATAAGATGACAAGCTGTGCTGTAAGAACTCATTGCTAGTTTGGTATTTTGACGCAAAATTTTACCCTCATCATAGAGTTTTGCAAGTTCAAAGCAAGAGTGAGCGTCTTTGAGTTTGCACGCTTTATCGTAAAATTGAGCGGCTAAATCCCCACTTTTCTTTGCCTTATATTGTGCTGCTAGAATTTTACAAGAAGTAATGTGCTGTAAAGAACAAGCCTTATAAAAGGCGACATCGGCTTGGTTTGACAGTTTATTTCGCTTGAAATTTAAAGCTAGATTAAAACAAGCACTTGAAATTCGCCCCTTACACGCTTTTTCATAGTGCTTTCTTGCTTCTTTATCGTCTTGCTTGACACCTTGGGCGTTTTCATACATTAAAGCAAGTGAAAAACACGCCCTAGCATTTCTTTGTCTGCATAAAGTTTTAAACACTTCCAAAGCTTCTTTATAACGCTTCACCTCTTGCAGCTGCAAACCCTCTTTAAAGCTGTATGTTTTCACGCTTACCGCCGCACTCAAATGAAGTGCTAGAAGCATTAAAATAAGAATTTTTTTCATTTTAAGCCTTTTGCTTTAAATTTAAATTTAATGATAGCAAGTTTTTTTGAAAATAAGCTTTGAAATGATGATAAAAAATACAAAAAAAGAAAAAAGCCCTAAAAATAGGGCTTTGAATTTAAAGTTTAGAAGCGTTTTTGCTAAGATAATCAGCCACACCCTTAGTATCAGCTTTCATACCTGAATCGCCCTTATGCCAACCAGCTGGGCAAACTTCGCCGTGTTCGTTAGTGAAAAGCATAGTATCAACCATTCTTATCATCTCGTCAATATTTCTGCCAAGTGGCAAGTCGTTGATGACAGCGTGGCGGACTGTGCCGTCTTTGTCGATTAAGAACGAACCACGAAGGGCAACAGCTTCACCGAAAAGCACATCAAAGCCTCTGGCGATAGCCTTTGTCAAGTCAGCCACCAAAGGAAACTGCACATTGCCTATACCGCCTTTATCTACCGGGGTATTTTTCCAAGCAAAGTGAGAGAATTCATTATCGCAAGAAACACCGATAACCTCAATGCCTCTTTCTTTGAAATCTTTGTATCTTTTGTCAAAAGCGATGATTTCGCTAGGACAAACGAAAGTGAAGTCTTTTGGGTAGAAAAACACTACCGCACCTTTGCTTCCTATGTTTTTGTAAAGATTAAAATCTTCAACGATTTGGTTGTTGCCTAAAACTGCCGGTGCTGTAAAGTCCGGTGCTTTCTTTGTAACAATCATTGTATCCTCCTAAATAATAAATTTTATTGAGAAAAAAATTATATCTTTGATTTTTTGCAAAAAAGTAAATGAGAAAAATTTTTTATGATAAATTTGGTATTATTTTAAAAATTCCAATCAAATGAGTTTTTATACTTGTCGTAAATTTTTTTTCATTTTCATTCATTTTCTGCATTCTTTTAAAGCACTAAATACCTACTTCCCCCTAAACCACACAGGTAAATTATGCTGTAAAGGTGAGCCT
>CAZSMF010000077.1:0-4420 GCA_964607975.1 uncultured Campylobacter sp.
CCCCCCCCCCCCCCCCCCCCCCCCCCCCCCCCCCCCCCCCCCCCCCCCCCAAGAAAACTGATTCAATATTATGACTTTTTCTTAGCCATTCATCTTTATAGCATTTATGTAACGGGTTTTTTAATGGTGTTTTATTTGTTTTTAACGCAGGGCAGTTTTAAAACTGAATTTGACTTTGTCCGCCGCATTCGCCTCTTTTTGCCAATGTATAATTTATTTTTAGCCAGCGTGCTTTTCACAGGCTTATTATTATTTGCCTTAAAAAACTATGAAATAGACTTTTGGATAGGCTATATGATAGCAGTTTGGATAGTGGTTTTTACTTTAAGCATTATCCAATACAAAAGCTTTAAAAAGGCAAGAAAAAGCAAGAAATATAACAGCTTTCGTATGTTAAGCTTTTTCATCTTGTTTTTTGAGCTATTTTTAGGGCTTGTCCCTTTTATCTTTTAAAATGCAGTTTTTATACAACCAAAACGCAGGAAAAAACGAGCTTTTGCTTAAAAATGAGGAATTTAATCACCTCAAAGTAAGACGAGTAAAATTAAATCAAAGCCTGAATTTACGCAACCTAGGCGATGATTTTTTATACATTTACAAAATCGATGAGCTAAAACGCAATGGCTGCGTGCTAACCTTGCTTGAAAAAAGGCTCAAAGCTGAGTCAAAGCGTAGAAAAATAACTCTTGCAATGGGCATCATCGAGCCAAAAAGCGTAGAAAAAATCCTGCCTTTTTTAAACGAGCTTGGACTTGATAAGCTCATTTTTGTTCTAACGGCATTTTCGCAAAGGAATTTTAAGCTGGATTTTGAAAGGCTAAAACGCATACTGATAAGCTCTTGTGAGCAATGCGGACGGGCTGATTTAATGCAATTTGAGTGCTTTGATAGCTCAAAAGACTTTGCAAATGCTTATCCTAACGCTGTTATGGTGGATTTTAGTGCTAAAAATGATGATTTAAGCGATTTGAGCGAAAAAGATATTCTTTTCATAGGGGCTGAGGGTGGTTTTAATGATGAGGAAAGAAAGCTTTTTCAAAGAAAAATTCGGCTTAAAAGCCCCTACATACTTAAATCCCAAAACGCCATTTTAGCCCTAACGGCAAAAATTTTGCTTTAAATCACTCATAAACATTTTTTCTATCGCCTATTTTAACGACAAAAATCACCAAATTTTCTTGCTCTTTTTTATAAATAATGCGAAAACTCCTAAAACGAAGCCTGTAAAATCCTTTCCATTGCCCTTTGAGTGCCTTTAATCTTTCATTGATGAGAAGCTGTTTTTCTAAATCATCGTTAAAATCTTTAATAAAATCCTCCAAAAAGGCGAGTATAGCTTTACTTGCTGCTTTTCCTATGAGTTTAAAATCCTTTTTAACGCTTTCATCAAATTCGAGTTTATAGCCCATCAACAAAGGCTTTCATCTCGTCTAAATCAGCTCTTCTGCCCTGCTTTTTGGCACGAATTTTAGCGCTTTGCAAGTCAAGTTTGTCAAAATAATAATCCAAAGCCTGTTGTATAATCTTACTTTTAGGCATATTTAATTCTTTTGAAAATTCGCTTAATTGTGCGTTTAATATTTGCGGTAGGCTTATCATCATTTTATTAGCGTTCATTTTTTTTCCTTGATTTGAATTTGGGCGTTATTATATAAAAAAGTATATATCAAAGTCAATATTTTTTGAAAAAATTTATTTTGCTTAAAAGCTTTTAAGCAAAATTTGCTATAATAAAAATTTTTTACAAAGGCAAAAAAGTGAAAAATGTTGATTACAAAGCGTTAGCACAGGAATTTCAAACCCCTTTTTATCTTTATGATTTTGATTTGATTAAGGCTAATTTTTTGGCTTTAAAAGAAGCTTTTGTAGCAAGAAAATCGCAAATTTTCTACGCTGTAAAAGCAAATTCAAATTTAAGCCTTTTGCAAATGCTCTCAAAACTTGACAGCGGCTTTGACTGCGTAAGCATTGGCGAGGTGCAAAGGGCTTTAAAAGTTGGTGCGAAAGCCTATAAAATCATATTTAGCGGCGTTGGCAAAAGCGAAAAAGAGCTTGAACTTGCCCTGCAATATAATATTTTATACATCAATCTTGAAAGCGAAGCTGAAATGTTTGTGCTTGAAAATTTATGCCAAAAACTTCGCACCAAAGCACGAATTTCCATAAGAGTAAATCCAAATGTCGATGCAAAAACCCACCCCTACATATCCACAGGGCTTAATGAAAACAAATTTGGCGTTAGCGTTGAGGATGCGAAAAAAATGTATTTGTATGCGGCAAAGAGTGAATTTTTAGAGCCTGTGGGCGTGCATTTTCACATAGGCTCACAACTGCTTGATTTAACACCCATTTTTGAAGCTAGCACACTCACAGCAAAGCTTGTAAGGGAGTTAAAGGCGGCTAATATCGAGCTTAAATTCTTTGATGTGGGCGGTGGGCTTGGAGTGTCGTATGATGATGAAAAAAATGTGAATTTGTATGATTACGCACAAGGAATTTTAGGCACTTTAAGCGGACTTGACATTACCATAGGGCTAGAACCCGGGCGTTTCTTGGTGGCAAAAAGCGGAGAATTAGTAACGAGAGTGCTTTATGAAAAGATGAATCAGCAAAAACGCTTTATTGTCGTTGATGCGGCTATGAATGACTTGCTGCGTCCAAGCTTGTATAGGGCTTATCACAAAATAGAACTCCCTTACAGCAAGGATAATGCAAGTTTGTGCGATGTGGTGGGTGGAATTTGCGAAAGTGGCGACTTTTTTGCCAAGGATAGACTCTTGCCAAAGGCTCAAAATGGCGACATTCTCATCATAAAAGACGCCGGAGCGTATGGATTTTCAATGAGTAGTAACTACAACACACGCAATAAACCCTGCGAACTCGCATTAGAACAGGGCAAAATAAGACCGATTCGCAAAAGAGACAGCTTTGAGGAGCAAATCGCTAATGAAGTGGAATTTTTGGGAAAATAAATGAAACTTATGATAAAATTCCCTAAATATTTAAAATTTTAAGGTGAAAAATGGCAAGTCTAGCTCAAAGAATTAACAATGCTTTACATCCTTTTAAGCGAATTCGCAAGGAAATTAAAGGCGAAATTGACAAGTTGCGAAGTGAGCTTAATATACAAGAAATTAAACAAGAAACTGATAAAATCACCAAAGCCTTAGCATTCGAGCGTTTTTATCAAAATCAAAATGAAAATTATGAAGCAAATTTTAGCAAAAATCATTTTGTTTTATTTAATTACCCTTATCATTTTGTTAATGCTTGTGGAAATTTAGGCGATGAAATTCAAAGTATTGCCACTCAAAAAGCCCTTGATTTGGTATTTGAAAATGCAAGTTATGAGTATTTTGGTAGGGATTGTTTAGCTTACTTTAATGCTAAACCTCAAAAAGTTGATGAAAATCTTATGGGGGGGGGGGCTTAATAAAATAGCCATTATGCAAGGCTGGTTTGCCCATAGTTATGATTTTTTACCACCTAAAAATATTCTCCCAATTTTCGTAGGCACACATTTTACAAACTCCGTTCAGCAGTATTTGATTTACCTTTTGGCTCGTAATCCGCATTATTTTGACGATAAAACGATAGGTTGTAGGGACTTATACACGCTTGAATTTTGTCAAAAATTAGGACTAGATGCCTATTTTTCACGCTGTCTTACACTCACTTTACCTAAACGCGAATTACAATCAAGTCAAAATAAAGTCTTTTTTGTCGGTTTAGCAGATGAGTTTTTGCCTTTTATCCCAAAGCATATTAAAAATCAAGCCGAGCATATCAATCAACAATTTTTTATGAGCGACAAACTTAGTTCTCAAATATTTTTTAACGCCGCAAATACCTTGCTTACACGCTATAAAAATGAAGCAAAACTTATCATCACTTCGGCTTTGCACTGTGCAGCACCTTGCACGGCTATGGGAATTCCTGTAATTTTTTGCAGACAAAATGACGAACAGCTTACGCGATTTTCCGCACTTGATTCTATTTTGCCTCTTTATACACTAGATGATTTTAAGAAAAACCTTGTTAATTTTAGCCCAAATGTGCCAAATATAGAGCCTCTCAAAAACGCTATGCTTGAAAATTTGCGTTTAAGTGTGCAAACAATGCGGGGCGAAAATGTGAATTTAGCAAAACTTTTAGAATGTAGAGCATATATTCAAAATTTTAAGGCGTAAAATCTTTTAAAAATAACCAAATTATCGTAAAAATTATATAGGCTTGAAATGCAAACTCAGTGATTTATCTTTGAGAATATAAAAAAATGCGTGTCAAAGCCCTTAAATGAATGCGTATTTTGCGATTTGTTTGCAAGGAATTAGGCTTGGCAAGGCTTTTAACAAGGTGCAAAAGCAAGATTTCACAAGGGAATATTTGCATATTTTAGAGAAAAAATAGCAAATTTAAT
>CAZSMF010000078.1:0-4411 GCA_964607975.1 uncultured Campylobacter sp.
TTAAAATCTCCTCATACGCCTCGCAAAAGGCTTTCAAGCCATCTTCAAGTAAAAATTCACAAGCACTATTTAGCTCATCATCGCTCAAATTTGCCCTTAATTTTGACAAAATTTCCCCCTCACTCAAAGGCTTTTTTAGGCACTTTACGCCGCTAAAAGCGTTTAGAGCATCAAGGGGAGCAGTATTTACGCTCTCATCAAATAAAAGCTCGTTGATATAATAATCCTTTGGTAAATCCTCCCCTTTCACGCCCGTGCTAGCAAAGAGTGTGCGGATATTTGGCTCATTTTGTGCCTTGATATAATGATAGCACAAACTCGCATTTAAAATGCCGATTTGATTTTTATCCCTCGCCCTAGCGTTTAAAAGCCTGTCAAATCGGCTCACAAACACGCTTATCACCGCCTGTGGAAAACGCATTTTTGCACCTTTTAAAGCGTTGGCATTTTTTCGCATAAAGGCTTTAAGCCCCAAATTCAAAGCCTCAAAACAGCTTTTTGCCTGTGCCAAAGAAAACACCAAAGTCGCATTCACGCTTATGCCCTCGCTCATCAACTCACTCATCACCTCGTAGCTTTGGGGCGTAGCGGGGATTTTCATCATCACATTGTCCTTGCCTATGGCGGTGTAAAGCCTCTTTGCCTCGCCCAAGCTTAAAGCCGTGCTGTCATAAAGTCTAGGGTCGATTTCAAGGCTCACAAAGCCGTCATTTTGCTGATGAAAGTTTAAAGCAAGTTTATCAGCTGCCTTTTGTATGTCTAAAATAGCCAAATTTTCATACCTTTCTTTGGCATTTTTGCCCTTAAATTTGGCTATTTTAGCCTTGTAGCTTGGTGAGCTTAAAATGGCTTGTTTGAAAATGGCTGGATTTGATGTCGCCCCATTTATCTTGCCAGAGTTGATTAAACCCACAAATTCCGTGTCTAAAAAGTGATTTTCAACAAAATCACACCATAAAGAAAAGCTCATTGAAAGTCCTTTATAAGAAGTTTTAAGTCTTTATCATCTACGCAAATATCAGCATAGCTTTTAAGCACGGGCTTGGCACAAAAGGCGATTTTAAGCCCAGCTTCTTTAAACATAGCAATGTCATTAGCCCCGTCCCCTACACAAGCCACTTCATTTTGTGCTAAATTCAAAAAGTGTTTTAACCTTGCAAGCATTATGCCTTTGGAGTTGCTAAACATCATCTCCCCGCCAACCTTGCCCGTTAAAAAGCCGTCTTTTTGGTGCAAAAAATTCGCAAAGCCTATGTCAAAACCAAGTTTTTTTTGTGCCTTGTCAATGCCCTCGTGAAAACCACCGCTAAAAACGACTATTTGGATATTTTTGGATTTTAAATGAGTTAAAAGCTCGACTGCACCTTGCATTAAGGGCAAATTTTCGCAAATTTGCTCGACTTTTTCAACACTCATACCTTTAAGCAAAGCCACTCTTTGATTTAAACTTTCAAAAAAGTCAAGTTCGCCATTCATCGCCCTTTGAGTGATATTTTTCACCTCATCGCCCACATTAAAGGCATTTGCAAGTATGTCTATGGTTTCTCCGTCCATAAGCGTGGAGTCAAAGTCAAACACACAAAGTTTTATCATCGCTGCCCTTTGAAATGAAATCAAAATGGCATTGTAGCGAATTTTTAATGAATTTACCTTGAATGTGGATTTTGTTTTGATAAATTTTGTGGATATTTTGCTGCGTTTCGGTATCAAAAGTCAATATGACAAGTAAAAAATATGATGAAAAAATGACAAAATAAAAAGCCCAATAATATCTTGCCAAAACTTTCTTACTTATATTATAATTTTGATAATTTATAATATAATTTTAGCTCATTATATTTTTCATAAAAGCCAAGAAAATTTATCTTACATATAAATTTATGCTTTTATTTTAAAATTAAATATCAAAATTTTATTTAAATTTAAGCATTATTCTGCCATAATCTTAAAATCGTTTTCAAAAAACGACAAAAAATTCAATCAAAAAGGATACATTGTGAGAAGCAAATACAAATTTTCACTTGCAGCCATAGCGTTTTTGGCAGCAGGGGGGGGGGCATTAGCTGATGAGACTTACACGCTTGAACCCGTTGTCATTTCAGCCACAGGTTACGAACAAGAAGTCAAACACGCCCCAGCAAGTATTTCTATCATTCCCCAAGAGGAGTTTTTAAACAAGCCCATTAGGGATTTAGGCGACATAGTCCAAGAAGTGCCGGGCATTAACACAACGACAGAAAAAACGGGAGGGCAAAATATCTCCATACGCGGTATGAGTTCATCTTACACCCTCATTTTAGTCGATGGCAAACGAGTCAATATGTCAAAAGGCTTTGACAGCAACGGCTTTGACGCTACAAGTGGCTTTTTACCACCAGCGAGTATGATAGAAAGGGTAGAAGTTATACGCGGTCCAGCCTCTACGCTTTATGGAAGCGATGCTATGGGCGGTGTGATAAACATTATCACCAAAAAAGTCCCCGATGAAGTCAGTGCGAGTGTGGGTATGGAAACCAGACTACAAGAACACCACGACACTTGGGGCAACACCTATGGCATAAATGGCAATATTTTCGCCCCCATTGGTGAGCGTTTTTCTGTAAATTTGCGTGGCAAATACAATTACGGCGAAAAAAATCGCTTTTATTGGAGGGATATAAGCGGCTATACGCCAAGCAAGGCATCGGCATTGGCAAATCCTTACACCAGCCACAGCCCAACAGGCTATATCAATGCAAGTGTGGGAGCGAGGTTTAACTTCATACTTGATGAGCAAAATAGCTTTTATTTTGACGCAGATTATGGCTTTCAAAGATTGGGTTCGCTTAACACTTCAAGCGACAATGTAACCGCCATTAGAGACTATCACAAGCAAAATTTCGTGCTTAATCACGATGGGGATTATAGTTTTGGACGATTTAACAATTTCGTGCAATTTACTTCAAATCAAAGAATTCCACACGAAGAAGTCGCCATAGGAGCAAGTAAGGGCAAACCAAACCACGCTAATTTAACCTACAATCCAGCCTTTACCTACCAAAGCACTTTCACCAAAAATTTTGAAGCTGCTATTCTTAATAGTGGGGTGTATTATTTCCACGAAAGGCTTTACACAAGGAGCAATGGCAATGACAAACAAGCCTATCAAATCGCCATTTTTGCCGAAAGTGAGAATTTTTTAAATGATTATCTTTCCACAACAGGCGGAGCGAGGATAAACTACACACAAACTTATGGGGCTTACACCACGCCTAGATTTTATGTGAATTTATATCCTAGTTCGTGGCTTACCTTTAAAGCAGGTGTGGCAAGTGGTTTTCAAGTGCCAGAACTTTCCACAAGATATGACGGGCTTTATGATATTTCAACAAGTAGAAGCAGCACGATATATAAATACGGCAATGCGAATTTACAGCCCGAAAAGACTTTTAACTATGAAATCAGCTCTATCATCAACAGCCCTGTGGCAAATTTCACGCTCACAGGCTATGTAACCGAATTTACAGACGCCATTAAAACAAAAAGTTACAATGACGGCGAAGCTATACCAAATTATGGCACTTGCGGTGCAGGAGCAGGTGCTACTTGCTCTATGCCCGTTAATGTCGATAAAGCAAGACTTTACGGACTTGAATTTGGGCTAAATTCAAGCCCATTTATCACAGAGCTGACGAGGGGATTTCACTTCGACTTTTCTTATGCCTACACCAAAACAAAGCAACTTACAGGCGAATACAAAGGGGACGCACTCAATGACATTCCTACGCACAACCTTTCAGCCAAAGTTTCTTTCAAAAAATCTGCTTTAAATACTTATTTAAGGTATATAGGCAAGTATAAAACGCCAACGGACAACGCTCACATAGCTAATGCTGGACCGGGAAAATACTACAAAGACTTGCACCTTGTTGATTTGGGCGTAAATTACACCATAGCAAAAACCTTTACCATAGGGCTTGTGGTGAATAATCTCTTTGACTTTGATACTATTGATTATTTTATTTACCCAAGCGGCACACGGGGTTTAAGCTACTCGAACGCTTATCAAAGAATGGTGCCGGGGAGAAATTATTGGCTTAATATCCGTGCGGACTTTTAAATGTCAATGCAAGGGTGAAAATCCCTTTGCATTTAACGAATGCTTTTAGCTTTTGCTAAATTGAGATGAAAAAAGTTAAGAAAATAAAGGGGAGAAAAGCTCTCCCCTTGTGAAGTTAGTGTAACTCTTGGATTCTTCGCTACGCAGATTCTTCGCTACGCTCAGAATGACAATGGATAAGTGTCATACTGAGGGCTTTATGCCCGAAGTATCTCAACATTGATTTGTCATATTGAGCGATAGCGAAATATCTCATTAAAAGAAGTGTTTTCCTTGAAAAATGTCATATTGAGCGTTAGCGAAATATCTCAT
>CAZSMF010000079.1:0-4040 GCA_964607975.1 uncultured Campylobacter sp.
TTAGTAGTAGGCATTATCGTAGAGAGCATAAACGAGATAAAAGAAAAAAAGAATTAAAATTTGATTTCACCCTTGACAAAGTTTTGTAAAAAAAGTATAATTTCGCACTAATTTTATTTCACAAAGGAGAGAAGATGAAGACAAACTGCAACACTCAACACACTTCTATCCTTTCTATGATGAATATGCACACGCTTGTGTGCTGATACCTTATTTTTACCCAAATTTTTTAGTTCGCAAACGAGTTGAAGCGTTTAAAACGCTTTTTTTAAAACAAAAATTCATCATAAAGGAATGAAAATGGCAAATTTAACACACAACAATTTCTCGGCAAACACTTTGGCTTTGCACGCTGCGTATGATTATGACAAACAAAGAACGCTCAGCGTGCCTATATATCAAAGCTCAGCTTATAATTTTGAGAGTTTAGAACAAGCTTCGGCTCGTTTTGCCCTCAAAGAGCTTGGCAATATCTACTCTCGCCTTACCAATCCCACCGTGGATATACTCGCCCAGCGACTTGCAGCCGTTGAAGGCGGTGCTTTTGGCGTGGCTACGGCTACGGGAGCGGCGGCGATTTTTTACGCGGTGCTAAATGTCGCGCAAAATGGCGATAATATTTTATTTGCCAACAAAATTTACGGCGGCACGCAAACCCTTTTGGTGCATACGCTTAAAAGATTTGGCATTGAAGCGAGGGCTTTTGATTTAGATAATCTTTCAAGCATAGAGCCTTTAATAGACGCTAACACCAAGCTTATCTTTTTTGAAAGCCTTTCAAACCCTCAAATAGCCATAGCTGATGTAGAAACTATCACAGCCATAGCTAAAAAACACGGCATTCTTACTATTTGTGATAACACAGTAGCCACTCCACTGCTACACCGCCCTTTTGATTATGGTGTTGATGTGAGCCTTCACAGCCTCACTAAATACATTAACGGACACGGCAGCGGACTTGGCGGCGTTGTCATTGAAAGAAACGGGCTTAATGAGCTGATTAAGGGCAATGCAAGATATGAAGTCTTTAATACCCCTGATGAGAGCTATCACGGGCTTGTGTATGCGGAGCTTGACTTGCCTATATTTAGCATAAGGCTGATTACAGAGTGGTTGCGTAATATTGGAGCGACTTTAAGCCCTACAAATGCGTGGATACACTTGCAAGGGCTTGAAACACTCGAACTTCGCATTCACAAACACTCAGACTCAGCCCTGCAAATCGCTGAATTTTTAGAGGAACACCCTTTAATCAGCGAAGTGAGCTACCCAGCCCTTAAAAGCAACCCTTACCACAAGCATTTGCAAAAGTATTTTATCGGCGGTAGGGCGAGTGGGCTTTTAAGCTTTGAGGCAAAAAGCTTTGAAGCCGCACAAAAAATTTGCAATTCGCTTGAACTCTTTTCAATCACCGCAAACATAGGCGATAGCAAATCCCTCATCATTCACCCATACTCAACCACGCATTCGCAGTTGAGTGAGGCTGAATTTAAGAGTGCTGGTATCACGCCAAAGACTATTCGTTTAAGCATAGGGCTTGAAACCACGGCTGATTTGATAAAAGACTTGAAAAAAGCCATAGAGAGCTAGATTATGCCTTTAATCATACCCGAAAAAATCCCAGCTTTCAAGCTTTTGAAGGATTTTGTTTTTGTAATGGGCGAAAAAAGGGCGAACAGACAAGACATTCGCCCTTTGAAAGTGCTGATTTTCAACCTTATGCCTACAAAGATAGAAACAGAAAATCAGCTCCTTTCTTTGCTTGGAAACTCGCCTTTGCAGGTTGAAATCACCTTTTTAAAAACGCAAAGCTATGAGAGCAAAAACACGCCAAAAAGCCATTTGGATAGCTTTTATTTAAGTTTTGACGCCATTAAAGGAGCAAGTTTTGATGCGGCGATTATCACAGGAGCGCCCATTGAGCATTTAGAATTTGAGCAGGTGCAGTATTGGGAGGAGCTTAAAGAGATTATGTCGTATTTAAGGCTACACGCTACAAGCACGATGTATCTTTGCTGGGGGGCTATGGCTGGGCTTTATCACTTTCATCATATCAAAAAAATTCCGCTCAAAAGAAAGCTTTTTGGCATTTTTAAGCACCAAATTCAAAATGAGGACTTGCTTTTAAGCGGACTTGATGAGTGTGTAAGGCTGCCACATTCTAGGAATTCAAGCATAGATGAAAAAGCTGTGCGTCAAAATGCGAATTTAAAGGTTTTACTTGCTGGTAAAAAAAGTGGCATAGCCGTGCTGAAAGATGAAAAAGATGTTTTTGTCCTCGCACACCCTGAATACTCGAAATTTACACTTGATGAGGAGTATAAAAGGGACTTAAAAAAGGGACTTAAAATCGCCAAACCAAAATCCTACTACGATAAAAAGGGCAAAGTTGTAATGTCGTGGCGTTCCTCAGCCTCAGTGCTGTTTGCAAATTGGCTCAATTTAGTCTATCAAGAAACCCCTTTCGTGCTGGGGAAATAGCTTTTAGCTCAAAGTCGCCTTGTCCTTGCTTTCAAGTAAGTCATTAAGGAGTTTGGCGATTTGTTCTTTTTGCTGGGGCAAAATGCCTTGAAATTCAGCTTCAACGAGCCTTGTAAGCAGTTCTTCATTCAGCAAATCAGTATCAGCAAATTCCCTTGCCTTTTGCAGAATTTTAAGCACTCTTAAATCTTGCGTCATTTTCGCCCCTTTAAAACGATGACGCTAACAAATCTTTGCTGGGTTTGATTGCGTCTGTAAGAAAAAAATCGCTCATCATCAAAGGTGCAAATTCCGCAGTCTTTAATGTCTAAAATCCCTAAATCCCGTGCTTGTTTTTTCACAATGCCCTTTAAATCGAGCAAATTTCCTTGCAAAAACTCGCTAAACTCTTTTTGTGCGTAGTTTAAAAGCTCTCCGCTCAAAGCATAATGCTGAGTGCAAATGCTTGGGGCGATGATGAGGGTAAAATCGTCATTTTTAAGGCTTTCATAGCCTTTGTTTATGGCTAAAACGGCACGAGAAAGGATATTTGCAAATGTTCCCTTTCGCCCAGAGTGCAAAGCAGCGATAATCCCGCTTTTATGCCACAAAAGCAAGGGCAAACAATCCGCACTCAAAACGCACAAAGCCACATTTGCTTCACTACAAATCAGCCCATCGCAAGTGTATAAATCTTTCTTTGGCTCATAAAATAGTACTTCATTAGAATGAATTTGCTCCATAAACACAGCCTTTTGGATAACTTCCTCATCAAAAAGCTTTTCAGTGGTGATTTTTCCACGAAATTCCATAAAATCACGCTCAAAAGCACAAAAAGCCGTGCAAAATTTATTATCTAGTAAAGATAGGCGATTTTGTCGATGTCCTGCCACGATAAATCCTTTTTAAAGCTCTTATTTTCCATTATCCTTGCTATGTAACGAGCGAGTAAATCGCTTTCTATATTTACTCTACGCCCGATTTTATAGTTTTTAAAGAGGCTTTCTTGGAGTGTAATGGGGATTAAAGTAAGACGAATGCCCTCTTTTAGCACTTCATTGATAGTCAAACTCACCCCATCAACGCCTACGCTACCTTTTTCAGCCATAAATTGCTGCAAATTGGCAGGAATTTTGATGAAAAAATCTGTCCCATTTTCATTTTTTACAATGCTTAAAATTTCGCCTATGCCGTCAATGTGTCCTTGAAGCAAATGCCCGTCAATTCGCTCACCATAACGCAAAGCCGCCTCAATATGCACCTCATTTTTTAAATTTTCAAGTGCAATGTGTGAGCGAGTTTCCTTTGAAAGTTCGAGGGCAAAGCCGTTTTTAAAGACTTCAACCACGCTCAAACACGCTCCATTTACCGCTATGCTATCGCCCAAATTTGGCTTGTGCTTGGCAATGAGGCTTAAAATGTTGTTTTGGTATGATTTTACCTTGGCGATTTCACGCACAAGCCCGTTAAACATTCTTTATCCCTTCATCATTTTTAAAAATGGTAAGCTTAATGCCCCCCCCCCGTTCCTCAAAATGATACTTTAAATCCTCACTCACATAGCTAATGCTCTTTTCTTT
>CAZSMF010000080.1:0-4033 GCA_964607975.1 uncultured Campylobacter sp.
CGCCAAACAAAGAATACGGCGTAAATTATGCAGAGTTTTACCAAGATGGGCAAGGGGCGATAAATAAGCTAATCAACGAGGCAAAAGACTACGAGGCAAGAAAGGCAAGTGATAAACTAACACAAGCCGAAAAAGAACAAGGCGCTTTTAAAGGGCAAGTCGCACAAGCCTTTTATAGAAAGGATTTAGAGGATTTAAGCGGAACAGGGCGTATTGACTTAGTATGGGGAGATGATAGCTTTGGACTTAAACACATTTTAGACAAGCACGAAAGCGAGTTTAAAGACATAGGCAAGGAGATAAGCGAGATTGTAGAGAGCGGGAAGCTTGTTTCTAAAAATGGCGTGGATACGATATGGCACAAGATAGATGATAAATTATTTAAATTAGGATTAGGAAAAGGATTTAAGGGGCAAGGGGATAATCATTGGGTGATTACAGCGTATGAAGCTACAAGGGAAAAGGACAAGACTTTCGGCGATGCCCTTTTTGCAGATAAACAACCTTTATCCAACCCTAGTGCCGAAAAATCGCCCCGCTCAGATTTTCTACCAAGTAGCGAGATTAACAAGGGCGATGGGACTAATCTACGCCCTAGCGATTTAAACGACATTATACCAAACAAAACGCCAAAAAGCAAGAGTAAAGCAGAAAAACAGGCGGAAAAATACTATTTTCAAAAAGAACAAGAAGTCAAGGACATTGAAAAAGCCTTAATTGAAGCAGAAAATAGAGTGGCGATTTTAAACAATGATTTAAGCAAGGGAATGACCAAAAGGATAGAACTCAAAGAACAATTTATCAAAGATGCGGCTGAATTTAAAGAAAAATACAAAAGCATTTCACAAGCAAGGAAAGCATTAGGCAGAAAAAAAAGTGATGAGTATTGGGGTGCGTATGTTGAGTATTATGAAGACCATTTAAAAGAATATGATGAGATGATTGAAGAGGCTAAAAGCAAATATTTAAAAGCCAAAGAACGCAATGAAAAAGAACTGCCACAAGCCTTGAAAAGTTTAGAATTCGCTAAAAAAAGCTATGAAGAAACTAAGGCTGAATTTGAGGCTTTGAAATTGCCTGAAACTTTGATTAAGCTTGATTTTGGATATGGAAAAAGTGAAATTATGCCTAAAAATCCAAGCGAAAAAGAAGCTTTGAAGCATTTCGCTTCTTTGTTAGACATAAAATATTGCGATAAAGAATATACAAAAAAACGATTGATTGAATATGATGAAACATATAGAGAAAGTTTAAAAAAAGTAGGTTACAGCGATGAGTGGATTAACTTTTATGACAGGCTTAAAAGCGATGATGAGCTTTTAGCAAAGCTTTATGGTGAAAAAGTTGATGATAAGGTTTTACAAAGCGATAATGTAACAACTTATGTAAAAGCTTATCACAAGCCAGAAAAAGAAGTTTTTGACGAAAGAAACGCAGTGCAGCAAGAGAGGATAAAAAGGGCAACGCAAAGGGATTTAGAACGCATTCAAAGCGAGGAATATCAACAAGGCTTAAAAGAGTGGGCAAAAGGCAGCTCAAAGCACTTTTTAAACGATGATGAAACGCCTATAATGCTAAATGGGCTTTATTACAGCGATAAGCACTTTTTTAACGATACTTTTGCGAACACTTATGACAAGAACCAGCTAGAAAATAAACATAAGGATTTAATCGCTAGTTTAAAAGCAGCTAAAACAAAAGGGCGAAAATTAAACATTTTAAACGAATATAGAAAATTTTTAGAAAAAAAAGCGGTGCTAAACGAGGGCAATTTTAAAGCCTTGCCAAAAATCGATGATAAAGGCTTAAACTCAAATATCTTACAAAGCAATCAACACATAGGCACAGGGCTTGTTACAGGCACTTTAAGCGGCTTTGAAAGTGATGAAAATGGCAACATTAGCTTTAACCCTGAAAAATTTGTAATGGGCTTTGTCGGCGGAGCTGGGGGAAGCAAGGCGGTAAAGTTAGCATTAGATAAAAATCCAAATTTGAGAAAAAGGGCTATTGATTTCAGTCAAAAAGCCTTTAATAATGTCAAAGATAGCTTTAAAAAAGCTGATGCAAGGCAGATTTTAGAGCAAGTTTTTAGCAAAGAACTTATCAAAGCCCTTGACAATAGAGCCTTTATCGTGGGAAGTGATGAGGGTTTAAAAGGCGTTGAAAATGCGGTTAAAAGGGAAGTTAAGGGGCTTTATAATGTAGCTTATAATGGTAAAAATGCGACAAGAATTTTTAAAGATTTAGAACATATAGATGAAGTCATAAGATTTGCACAGGGCAATAAAGACAAAGGGGCTTTACATATCAGGCTTAAACACTCTACTAATGAAACCCAAAAAGGCTTTGTAACGCCATTAGAAGTGGCTAATTTGGGTAAAAAAAGTGAGAGAGTTTTTAAAAGATTATGAACCTTATGTAGATAGAAATGAAGCAAATATCTATGAATGGCAAGAAAATGGCGTTAGATTTAGACTAGTAGTTAATGAAGCCAAAGGGGAGGCGAACTCTAACCTCGCACAATTATCTAAACCCCTTGACGATGAAATTATAACATTTTACAGCGATAGAAATGTAAATGAAAAGATGATTTTTAAAAATAAGCTTTTAAACTACGACAAAGAACACTTACAAGAGCTTAAAAAAGCAGGGAATGACTTACAGCGATTAGCGAATTTAGCTGAAAATGGTAATGCAAATGCTTATTTTGTTTTGAGTGATTTTGAGAGTTTAAACGAGGGGCGGGGTTATTTGGGATATTCTATGAGTGTAAATGCTGATTTAGCACAAAATAATGGCATTAAGCCTATATCAAAATTTAACGCAAAAGACGCACAAGAAATAAGCGAAATTTTTGGAGAAAAAATTTCATTGTATGAGATGAAAAAGCTTTTAAACAAATTTGGCGATACAAACGAATGGCATCACACAAGCAAATTTTATAACAAAACACCGCATTACAGCGTTAAAAATATGTTTTTGTATTTTGATGAAGCAAAAGAATATTTAAAGCAAATGAGAGCGGAAAAACAAGCAAATAAGGGCGATGAGATTTTATCATTTAACAAAAATATTATCGATAAAAGCCTTAAAATAGCAAATAAAGCTAACGATTTTATAAAAAATAATCCGCAAATGTTTAAAGGCGATGATTTTGTTAAAAAGGACATAAAATATTGGAAAGATAATCTTAAAAAGCATCTTAATATACCTATTTTACTAAAAAAAGAAAAGCATAGCGGGGATTATTTTATATCTAGCACCTTTCAAATGGATTTAAAAAAATACCCAGCCTTAAAAGAGTTTTTAAAGGACGATTTAGAGGATTTAAGTAAAATTTGATACAATGGCAGGTGTAAAATCACCAAAGGTTGAAAATATGCTTGATAAGAATACAATTAAACTCACTACGCAAGGACAGCGGAGCTTAAAAGATTTAAGAACTCATCTAAAAATCGTTTTAAATGACATTTTAAATAAAGATATTATAAACAAACACGATGGGCGAGTGGCAAAAATAAGCACAACAGGACTTCATAAGATTTCAAGTCAAAAAGCACTCAACAAGTCTTTAAATAATGGCTTTTCGCAAGAGGAGCATTACAAGGCTGGGGAATTGATAAAGGATTTATACGAAAATAGTAACTACTTAAAAAGCGAAAGAGCAAATAATAATTCAGCCGATATAAAGGCTATTCATAGATATGTTTCACCTTTGCAAATCAATAGCAAAAACGCACAAGCTTTAATCACATTAAAAGAAAATGTGCAAAGTGGGAATAGGATTTACTCGCTAGAATTAGAGGGATTAAGCCCTCGACCTTAAAGCCTTAAAATATCCCAAAAAGGCAGTCGAGCGGCTAACGCTATCATCTTAACGCAGGGGGAGATATTTAAAACCTCTCGGCTAATAGCGTCTATGTCGTAATATTACTATTTTTTTATTTAAAAGTCAAATTTTTAATCCTGAAAGGTTTGTAATGGGCTTTGTCGGCGGAGCAACAGCCTCAAAAGTGGGTATTGATACGATTAA
>CAZSMF010000081.1:0-3984 GCA_964607975.1 uncultured Campylobacter sp.
GGTATAATTTCAAACCAAGTCAAAATAAGCGTTAGAAGTAGTTTTTTTGTGTCATTTTTGGTATTTTCCCTAAAAAATCCAAATTTTTCACTTGCGGACATTATAACCTAAAAAAAACATTTTTCAGCAAAAAAATGCTATTTTTTTGCATTAACTCGCTTTAAAGCCCTATTTTTTGCGTTTATTCGCCTTTTTTTGCACTCAATCGCTCAAACACAAAACAAGCTAAACAATCTTAAAGCCTATTTTTTCGGCTCGGCTTGATTTTTGCAAGTTTTTTGCCTTTTGCACCTCCTTGAAAAATTTTCGCTCAAAGGGGCGATTTTATCACAATTTCAAGGATTTTAATTTCATTTTAAAAAGCAAGGCAAAAAAGTAGCCTTTAAAATTTACCGCCGATTGTGTGGGGGCTGTTTAAGGTGTGGGCGTGAGCTGTGGGCGTGGAGTAAGCGTGGCTAATGCGGATTTATCTTTTGTGTGGCGTTTTAAAGTGTGGGCGGTTGTGGTGTGAGATAAGGGGACAAAATGACAAGAAAAATGTCATACCGCCTTTTTATGTCATACTGAGCAAAGCGAAACATCTCAAAAGCCTTTTAGATATTTCGCCAAAGGCTCAATATGACAAGGGCGGATATTTCAGGCTATGCCCTCAATATGACATAAAGGGACACAAAATGACAAGGGGGCGGCTCAAAATGACAAGCTTAGGGACAAAATAACAAAACAAGCCAAAAAGCCTAATCCTCATCATCTCTTGGCAGATAATCACTCTCATCAAAATTATTTTTAATCTCTTTTTTAATAGTGCTAAAATCAAAAAATTTAAGCTGTTCGGGCATTTTAAGCCTTGTGTTAAAAACATCAAAAACCTCACGCCCAAGATTTAAAAATAAATAATTCGCAGTTTCTTTTTTAAGATATTTTCTACCCGAAAAAGTGTTGTATTTATAAACAAAACAAGAAGTAGGGTAATTTATAAATATTCCATAACGCCCATTCCCAATATAAAGACTTTTCAAAAGCTCGTCATAAATTTGTAAAAGTTCATCACCATTAAACACCTTATTCGTGCTTTTGTGATAATAATTTTGTAAAAAATTAAACTCGCTAAAATCTGTAAATTCATATAAATTTTCTTCACTACTATAAACCTTATAGGCTTTATTCTCATATTGTGAAAAACAATATAATTTTTCACCGCCGTGAGCATTTGAAAATTCATAAGCATTTGAGTAACTTTCGCTATTATATTTATAAGTTAAAAGCCTGTGAGGACTACTTTGCAAGGGTGCGATATATTTTTCAGCACTTTCATAATACCCACCACTTGCATTATCTCCGCCATCACTATACCACCCCAAAATCAAATTATAATGAAAAACTAACCCTCTATCAGCAAAATCCTGCAATAAATCCAGCAAACTCACCACCAAATCAATATAATAATTCGCCTTAAATTCATCGCTTAACTCCTCATCATTCATCAAGTCATCAAAGCTATCAATAGCCCCCAAAGCCCCCTTAATGTCCTTTGAGTTTTGTTTTCTACTGCGAAACATTTTATCATCAGCGAAGTTAAAATCAGCCCTTAAATCTTTATTATAGTTTTTAAGCTTGTCAAGAAAGTCATTTTGATAAATGGTTTTTTTAGTAGGGCGTGTGTAAAGTTCTAGTTTTTGATTATACACCTCTTGCGCTCTGCCATTAGCGTTAAAGTCTAAATTATTAAGCTCGACAAAGGCTGCGGCTAAAATATCCATAGCCAAGCGGTAACGATTGATTAAAGCGTCCTGCAAAGCATCTTTACTCAAATCAAAGCTTTTAAGCGGAAAATCAACTTCTAATAAATTGCTGTAAAAATTCACCCCACCAGCCGCATTTGCTCCTATGCGTGAGTGTATTTGTTCGGTGAGTTCGTCCCTGCTTAAATCCCCACGAAGTCCCTTTGTGCCATCAAAAGCCTTATCAAAACAAAAGCTTTCAGTCCCGCTTTGCCCTTGCTTGTAAATAGCACCATTTGCGTAAATTTCATAACCACCATAAACGATTAAATGCGTTAAGGCGTTGCTTTGCTGTTCGGCTAGTTCTTTGTTTTTATACGCTGCTACCGCACCAGCCTTGCTTTGTGCTAATCCTGCCTTGCCTGTTGCTTTCATACCATAAAAATGCCCTGCTAAATTAGCTACCAAAGCTGTTGTAGCCGCTACCACTCCTGCTGCAAATGCGGCTATGGTTATGGGCGTTGTAGCTCCTGCGGTAACGACATTGACAACGATTAAAGCAGTGGCTATGATGAAATTTACAAAAATCTGCCCGACATTACCAGAAAATAGCCCTTGATACCAAGTCATTGAGGCATCGGCTTTTTTCTTTGCATACTCCCAAGCGGGTTCATCCTTTTCTTCATAGCTTAAAAACACACCGCCTGTGTAATCCCCATAAATAGTCCTGTGATTTAAAACACCACCTAGACCAATTCTTTGAAATTCTCTTGTGTATTTAATATTGATTTGTTCTAAATCATTCATTCTATTTCTATGATAGCGTTTTCGTTTTCGTTTTCGTGGGCTGTCATACCAAGCCATTTTATCCTACTCCTTTTTATATCTTTTGAGCCTTTTTTATGTCATACCGCCCTTTTATGTCATATTGAGGCTTTCTTATGTCATACTGCCTTTTTATGTCATACTGAGCAAAGCGAAGTATCTCAAAAAGCCTTTTAGATTTTTCGCTACGCTCAAAATGACAAAAATGGTGTCATACTGAGCAAAGCGAAGTATCTCAACCCTGCTATGTCATACTGAGGGCTTTACGCCCGAAGTATCTCAAAGCACAAAGGTTAAGAGATATTTCGGGCTACACCCTCAATATGACAAGATAGGCTAAAAATGACAAGGCAGACGCAAAATGACATAATTTTTACTCAAAAGCCCCTAAAAATAGGGGCGATTTCAAAAGAATAAGCTACGAAATGAAAGTGTAATTATTTTTTAAAAAAAAGAAAAGGATTAAAAAAGTCTCGCAGGGCTAAACTCACGCCCTCCGCTTTTGCGGAGGGAAGCTCTAATGAGCCTTGACAATTATCATACAAAGTAGTATAATAATCAACACAATGAGTTGTAGCATACTCATTCACCTCACTTTCAGGGGTGAAATTTCAGCCACAGGGTTACAGCCCTGCGGCTAACCCCGATGAAATTATAACAAAATAATCTTAATTTGCAATCAATACACCCACCTTGCTTTAAAGCCTCTTGTGTCTAAATGCACGAAGCCCTTAAAGGCATCTTTGTTGTGCTTAATGGCAAGTCCTAAATTATTGGCATTTGGCAAGTTTTCACAATACTTATACACCTCACTTGTCTTAACGCCCTTAATGGTAAAATCCACAGCATCGCCTATGATATGCCTTGACTTTGCCGCACCGCCTATTTTAGCATTGTGCGAGGCACAGCGATGGGCTGAATTTATGATTAAAGGGGCGTTAAAATGCTCTCTAATCTCACAAAGCAAGTCAATCAGCTCATCATTTGGCTGCCCTTTTGGTAAGTCGCATTTACCACATTTGCATTTGAATTCGCTTTCTTTAAAATATGGATTTGCTTTCATTTTTAGTCCTTTTTACCTTTTTAAATAAAAAAAGCCCTGCAAAATGCAAGGCTTAAAGCAATATTTCCAAAAAAGGAGAAGGTAATTTTAACGACATTTTCAAAGTCTTTCAAGGATTAAAAAATTTTTTTTAATCCTTTTTTTTAAAGTCAAATTTGGCTACTCTTTTTTACAAATTTAGATGATTTGTGCTTTTATGTCATACCGCCTTTTTATGTCATATTGAGGCTTTTTTATGTCATACTGAGCTGCTCTCTTATGTCATACTGAGCGAAGCGAAGTATCTAAACCCTACTATGTCATACTGAGGGCTTTACGCCCGAAGTATCTCAAAGGGCAAGGGTGAGATTTTTCGCTACGCTCAAAATGACAAGG
>CAZSMF010000082.1:0-3753 GCA_964607975.1 uncultured Campylobacter sp.
CTTATGAGAAAGATTGGTTTAAGCCTCGTGCTTGTGGGAATTTTAGGTGCTACTAGTGCAGTAGCTGAGGAAAGTGGCGTGTTTGTGGGCGTTCAAGCTGGGTATGGTAGCTTGAACACAAAAATGGAATTCAGCGGTGGTGGTAGTGAAAGTTCTACTATGAAATTCAACGGCTTGTCAGGCTTTCGTTATGGGCTTGTCGCTGGTTACAAGCAGTTTTTCACACCTGAATTTGGAGCAAGGTATTATGCTATGGTGGATTTAGGCAGTAAATACTCCAAAGAATTCACAGTTACTGATGAAGAAAGTGGCGAAAGTGGAAAAAATAAAATAAAATCAAGCACCTACAATATCAGTGCCAATGCGGACGCCCTTTACAACTTCCTTTCAAATGATGCGTTGGACTTTGGAGCTTTTGCTGGTTTGAGCTTGGGCTATGCAAATCATAGCAAGATGAATTTGCGTTTTGAAAAGCAAAGCGGCTTTGATTTGGGTATCAATTTTGGTTTTAGAGCAAATATCGCTACCAATCACGGCGTAGAGCTTTACAGCCGCTTTGGTGTCTTACAGCAAAAAGAAGAGGAAAGCGAAGCTGATGGAAGTAAAGCCGTTCAAAAAGTCCAACAACCTTACCAAGTGGGACTTCGCTACACCTTTTCTTTTTAAGCTGTGTTAGCTAAATTTGAGTTTAACTGCGTGGATACCTTATCCACGCTTGATTTAATCCACATTCTTTATTTCAAATATTTATTTTTTGGCTTTGTGTGCCGTATTTATAGCTTCAAAATACGGAAAAAGGTATTTTGTGTTATACTGATTTAAGAGTTTGTAATCATTTACACTAAGAAAATCCGCAAAGTTTATTTTTTTTATTTAAAAAACTTGACATTATTAGACTAAAATTATATAATGTCATTTGTATAAAGTTTAAGAGTAAAATCTTAAAAAAAGGAGATAAAATGGCAAATATACAAGATTTTTTAACCGATTCTATGCTTTCAAATGTCGAAAGTGCAGCGTCTTTGGCTTTACATTCTAAAAATAACGAAGTTGTGCCTTTGCATCTTTTGTGGGCTTTAAGCGTTGATAGCACGAGCCTTTTAAATCAAATTCTAAACAAAATGAATGTTTCCAAAGAGGCTTTAAACCTTGAAATCAAAAGCAAAATTGCTAAACTTCCCACAAGTTCAAATACAAGCCGTGAAAATTTGCGTTTTTCGGCTGAATTTATCAGCTCACTCGAAGAGGCAAAGGGCTTGATGAGTTCTATGGGCGATAATTATGTCGCTGTGGATACTTGGCTGATGAGTGCGAGTGAAAAAGGCGTTATCAAGGAGCTTTTAGTCAAATTTGTGGATTTGCTTGAATTTAAAAAAGAGCTACAAAGCATAAGAGCAGGGCGAAAGATAGAGAGTAAAACCGGCGATGAAACCCTTGATAGCTTAAATAAATTTGGCATTGACTTAAATGCCAAGGCAAGTGAGGGAAAGCTGGACCCGGTTATTGGCAGGGAGGAGGAAATTCAAAGGCTAATGCAAATTCTCATACGCAAAACCAAAAATAATCCTATTTTGCTCGGCGAACCCGGAGTTGGCAAAACCGCTATCGTAGAGGCATTAGCTCAACGCATAGTCAAAAAAGATGTGCCAACTTCCTTGCAAAATAAAAGAGTCATCGCCCTTGATATGAGTGCTATCATCGCTGGGGCAAAGTATAGAGGCGAATTTGAGGATAGGCTTAAAGCTGTTGTAAATGAGGTGATTCAAAGCAAAAATGTTATTTTATTTATCGATGAAATTCACACCATAGTCGGTGCGGGGGCGAGTGAAGGTTCAATGGACGCTGCAAACATACTCAAACCAGCCCTTGCACGAGGCGAACTGCACACCATAGGTGCAACCACGCTTAAAGAATACCGAAAGTATTTTGAAAAGGACGTGGCTTTGCAACGCCGTTTTCAGCCCGTAAGCGTGAATGAACCAAGTGTAAATGAAGCATTGGCAATGCTTAGAGGCATTAAAGAAAAGCTTGAAATTCATCATAATGTGCGTATAGCAGATAGTGCAATTGTAGCGGCTGCGAAGCTTTCCAAACGCTACATTAACGATAGATTCTTGCCTGATAAAGCCATAGATTTAATAGACGAAGCCGCAGCCGAGCTTAAAATGCAGATTGAAAGTGAGCCAAGCTCTCTACGCAAGGTAAAAAAGGACATTGAAACCCTGCAAGTTGAAAAAGAAGCCTTGAAAATGGAGCAAAACGAAGCAAACGAAAAAAGATTAAGCGAGATAGAAAAAGAATTAGCCAATCTCAAAGAAAGGCAAAACGAGCTAAATTCACGCTTTGAAAACGAAAAAGCCGTTTTTAACGCTATTAGCGAAAAGAAAAAAGAAATCGATAGCCTAAAAAACGAGGCAAATTTAGCCAAAAGCAAGGGCGAATTCCAAAAAGCCGCTGAGATAGAATACGGCAGAATTCCAAATTTAGAAAAAGAACTTGATGAAAACGATGAAAAATGGAAACAAATGAGCCAAGCTGGTGTTTTGCTTAAAAATCAAGTTGATGAGGATTTGGTGGCTGGGATTTTGAGTAAATGGACGGGCATTAGCGTGCAAAAAATGCTTACAAGCGAAAAGCAAAAATTCTTGCAAGTTGAGGAGCATTTAAAAGAAAGTGTCATAGGGCAAGAAAGGGCGATGAAAGCCCTTGCAAGAGCGATAAAACGCAACAAAGCAGGGCTAAATGATAGCAATAAACCCATAGGAAGCTTTTTGTTTTTAGGTCCAACAGGAGTTGGCAAAACGCAGTCTGCCAAGGCTTTGGCGAAGTTTTTATTTGATGATGAAAAGGCGATGATTCGCTTTGATATGAGTGAATTTATGGAAAAACACAGCGTTTCAAGGCTTTTAGGAGCGCCTCCGGGCTATGTAGGACACGAGGAGGGTGGCGAATTAAGCGAAGCAGTGCGGCGTAAGCCTTACAGCGTGCTTTTGTTTGACGAGGTGGAAAAGGCTCATCAAGATGTCTTTAATGTGCTTTTAGGCATACTTGATGATGGCAGAGCCACCGACAGCAAGGGCGTAACCGTGGATTTTAAAAACACTATCATCATCTTAACTTCAAATATCGCTTCAAGGGCGATTATGGATTTAAAGGGCAAGGAGCAAGAAGAAGAGGTAAAAATGCAGCTGCGAGGCTTTTTCAAGCCTGAATTTTTAAACCGCCTCGATGACATCATCACCTTTAACCCTCTCGGGCAAGATGAAGCCTTTGAGATAGTTAAACTACTTTTCAAAGACTTGCAAAAAAGCCTTGAAAACAAGGGCATAAAGGCAGAACTTAGCGAAAATGCCGCCTTACTCATCGCCAAAGAGGGCTTTGATGAGGATTTTGGAGCGCGTCCTCTTAAAAGGGCTATTGATGATATGATAGAGGATAAATTAAGCGATATGATACTCAAAGATGAGTTAAAAGCCGATGAGAGCATTATCATTGACAGCAAAGATGATGAAATTATTGTTAAAAAAGCGTGATTGAGTGTGTAAAATTCAAAAAACTAAGTAAAGCCTAAAAGGGCTTTACTTGATTAAGATAAAAAAAGTCAAAGCTAGAATATACCTATAATTCAAAATTATGATAATTTTTACCTCATTTTATGTAAGCAATTTGTGAAATTTTAGTTATAATTTTATTTTTCAAGGAGATAAAATATGAAAAGTTCATTTGACACACTTTTAATCCACGGGGGAATGA
>CAZSMF010000083.1:0-3578 GCA_964607975.1 uncultured Campylobacter sp.
AATGAGTATCGCTGTAATTGGAGCTGGAAAATGGGGACAGGCTTTGCAATTTGCCTTTTCTCAAAAGCAAAACTGCCTCATCACTTCGCCACACACCAAGCCTTTGAGGGACTTTGTCTCTTATGAAGAGGCTTTGCGGTGTGATTATCTCGTCTTTGCTTTATCCGCTCAGGGCATAAATGCTTGGCTTAAAACGCATTTTAAAAACAAGGGACAAAAAATCCTACTCGCCTCAAAGGGCATTGACACGGCTAGTTCTCGCTTTTTGGACGAGATTTTTTTAGACTTTGTCAAGCCTCAAAATTTCTGCGTTTTAAGCGGTCCCTCTTTTGCTGCTGAGGTAATGCAAAAACTGCCTTGTGCTTTGGTTATAAGTGGCTATGATACAGAGCTTTGCAAGGAATTTGCTGGATTTTTCCCCGAATTTATCAAGGCTTACACAAGCGATGATGTTAGAGGAGCTGAAATTTGCGGAGCTTATAAAAATGTATTAGCCATAGCAAGTGGAATTTGCGATGGTTTAAAGCTTGGTAACAATGCTAGAGCCTCGCTCATCGCAAGAGGGCTCATAGAAATGCACCGCTTTGGCGAAAAATTTGGCACAAAAGAGGAGACTTTTTTGGGTTTAAGTGGGGCTGGGGATTTGTTTCTCACCGCTTCAAGCACACTTTCACGCAATTTTCGTGCGGGGCTTTTACTCGCACAGGGCAAAAATAAAAATGCGATTTTAGACGAACTCAAAGAGGTTGTAGAGGGCATTGACACGGCTTTTGCCATACAAAAACTTGCCCTAAAACACCAAATTTACACGCCCATAGTCAATGAAGTGTGCCAAATTTTAGAGGGCAAAGAAGTGCAAATGAGCCTCAAAGACTTGCTAGTAAGATAATTAAATTCACACAAAATCGCCAAAATTTCACTTCATCATTTAAAATTCCAAATATTTACTCATTTTCACTAGAATACAAAACACAAAAATTCACTTTGAAAGGATAGAGTATGAAAAAGATACTTTTAGCTTCGGCGTTGGCAAGTTCCTTGCTTTTAGCGGCAAATATGGATAATTTCAATCCAAAATCAGCCAAAGAACACTTAGTCATTAAAGTGCAAATTTTAGATAAAAAGAAAAATAAAGACGCTGGTGAGGTTGTCGCTGTGCAAACTCCTTATGGCGTGGCATTTTTCCCAAATCTTAAAGGTTTAGAAGCTGGAATTCACGGCTTTCATATCCACGAAAACCCTGATTGCGGGGCGACAGATAAAGGCTTGGGAATGAAAGCGGGAGGACACTGGGACCCTGCAAAAACAACAAACCACTCATTCCCTTGGGACGAGACAGGACACAAGGGCGATTTACCTGCCTTGTATGTCGATAAAGACGGCAATGCAAACAATCCCGTTTTAGCTCCTAAAATCAAAGATTTAAAAGAGCTTAAAAATCACTCTTTGATGATTCATTTTGGTGGAGACAATCACAGCGACCACCCGGCTGCACTTGGCGGTGGCGGTGCAAGAATGGCTTGTGGCGTTATCAAATAAGCCTTTTTACCCAAACCGCCTTGGTTTGGGTAAGTTCTTTTTTTTTAATTGAAATTTTTAGCAAATAAAATCATTACATTTTAAGTTTTTTTCCCTTATTTAAGCACAAATTTCACCCTTTTAACAATAAAAAGGCTCAAAGATAGTCTTTGTTAAAGCCTTTGCTCCTTTAAGCAAAATACAAAAAAAAAAAAAATATAATTATAAAATGAATTTTATTAGCGAAAGGAGAATTTATGGAATTCTTAACTTCACTCAGTGATGGTAAGCAGTTTGCTATACAGCTTATCATTGTTTTGATTTGTCTTTTTTACGGGGCAAGAAAGGGCGGGATTGCCTTAGGATTGCTTGGCGGTATAGGCATTTTCGTTCTTACCTTTGGCTTTGATGTTAAGCCGGGCAGACCAAGCATAGATGTCATTTTTACCATTCTTTGCGTGGTTACGGCAAGTGCGACTTTACTTTCAAGCGGTGGGCTTGATGTGATGCTACAAATTGCCGAACGCGTTTTAAGGCGAAATCCCAAATTTCTAACCATACTTGCACCTTTTGTAACTTGGTTTTTAACCGTGCTTTGCGGCACAGGACACGTTGTTTATACGATGATGCCTATTATTTATGACATTGCCATTAAAAACAATATACGCCCAGAGCGTCCTATGGCTGCCTCCTCCATTTCATCGCAAATGGGTATTATCTGCTCTCCTGTGAGCGTGGCTGTGGTGAGCTTAACGGCTATGCTTTTAGCTGATAATGTGCCGCACATTCAAGGCTTTGACGGCTATGTGGATTTATTGATGGTTACTATACCAAGTGGTGCGTTAGGTGTTTTATGTGTGGGAATTTACTCGTGGTTTCGTGGCAAGGATTTAGACAAAGACGCTGAATTTCAAGAAAGGCTTAAAGACCCTAAATTCAAAGAATATGTTTATGGGGAAAATAAAACCTTGCTCGGACAAAAGCTTCCACGCATTCAATGGGCGGCAATGTGGATTTTTCTAGGTGCTATTGCTATCGTGGCATTGCTAGGAGCGTTTAAAGAGCTTCGTCCAGCTTTTGATGGTAAGCCTATGAGTATGGTGGCTGTCATTCAAATGTTTATGCTTATGGCTGGTTCGGCTTTGGTGATTTTCACAAAGGTTAAGGTAAGCGAGATTGGCAATAATGCGATTTTCAAATCGGGTATGATAGCTATGGTGGCGGTGTTTGGGATTTCGTGGATGGCTGATTCTATGTTTGCAGTGCATACACCTATGCTTAAAGCCGCACTTGGCGATGTGGTGCAACAACACCCTTGGACTTATGCTGTAATGCTGCTTTTAATCTCTAAATTTGTCAATTCACAAGCAGCGGCTTTGGCAGCTTTCGTGCCTATTGCTTTAAGCGTTGGAGTAAGCCCGGGCATCATCGTAGCCTTTGCTGCGGCGTGCTATGGATACTACATTTTGCCAACCTATCCAAGCGACTTGGCAACCATACAATTTGACCGCTCAGGCACAACAAGAATTGGCAAATTCGTCATCAACCACAGCTTCATAATCCCCGGACTCATCGGTGTTATCACCTCTTGTATCTTTGGATATATTTTAGCTGCGGCTTTTGGCTTTTTATCTTAATCAAGTAAAGCCCTTTTGGGCTTTGCTTATAAATGATTTTCTAAAAAATTTTTACTAAAATAGCGACTCAAATCATCAGCAAAAATCGTTACTATAAAGCTATCTTTCACGCTTTTTGCAAGTTTTAGCGAGGCACAAAGACAAGCTCCTGATGAAATTCCTGCCAAAACGCCCTCATTTTGAGAAAGCAAATTCACCGCTTTATAAGCTTCTTCATTGCTTATTTTTTGCACCATACTCACAAGTGAAGTGTCCATAGTCTTTGGAATCATATTGTTTCCAATGCCCTCAATATCATTTAAACAGCACTCCCCTTCTCCGCCTATAATCGAGCCTATCGGGTCGCACAGCACGCCTTGTATCCGCACATCTTTTTCTTTAAAATATCGCATACAACCACTAAAACTTCCCCCGCTACCAGCC
>CAZSMF010000084.1:0-3524 GCA_964607975.1 uncultured Campylobacter sp.
ATTATACCATAAAGAAAATTAACAAGGGACTAAAACCAGCAAACCAGGGGTATTATTATAATAATAAGTGTCGTCAGTAACTAGCCAAAGCGGATAATTTAGACTAGAGGAGTTCCCCCCCCCCAATAGTTAGAGGGTTATTTTCTTTTTGTTTCTCTAAAATCAAAAATTTTTCCTTTTGCATTTTTGTTTGTAAAATTATAGTGAAAATTTCTTAAAAAAACTGAACCTTTTTTTAAGTTTTTACTTTTTTCTAAATAGAGCCTTGCTAGTCTCTTTTTTAATGTTATTGTCCTTAAATGGACTTTGCAAATATTGTTTTTTAAGGGCAACTTCTTTGTTTAATTGTGCCATATCAAGACTATTTACTTTTTCGCACAAGTAAATTTTATCGTCTTTGCTTAATTCATATAAATCGCCATCTTCAAAATAGTTAAGTCCTTTAATTATATTTATCAATGGAAATTTATCCCCAAAGTAATCTAACACACCAAGCAATCCATTTTCCAAAGAAACTTGTCCTGTTTTTAAAATTGCAATTATATCCTTATAGTCTTTATACTCAGCCCTATCGCAAGTAGCTTTGAGTTTTGTGATTAAAAGAGCTTCCAAATCGGCAAGTTTTAATATCTCATCATCACTTTGAACTATGTTAGCGAGTTTAACAAAATCAAGTGTTCCAAAAAAAGAAAGCTTTACTTCATTATTTGTTTTAAAGACTAACGCATTATCCGTTTTTTGAAATGTAGTTTTTACTGTTATATTATCTAAATTTAAAAGAATATCGTGCAAGTTGGTAATATCAATATGTGTAAAAAAATCAAAATCTACGGAATGTCTATGCCCTAATTGTAAGGCTATAGCTGTGCCACCGAAAAGCACAAAACCTAACTCCGTAATAGCTTTAAGATATGGATATAGTGCTAATTGATTTTTAGGCAATATGTGAGTTTGCAATGTCATTTAGATAACCTCTTTTCGGCAATGGCGGAATCACGCTATCTATTCCATAAAGCTTTATATGCCAAAAATGCCAACTCTTTGCATCAAGCCAACCTGCTTGTGCCTTTTTAAGTGCTTCTTTAAGTAAATTTGGGCTAAATTCGCAAAGCTTAATAAATTCGCTGGTATCATTTGCATCTTTCATAGCACTAGCAATTATTCTAAAAGGTTCTTTTTTGACAACTTCATCTTTTTCTTTCCACCAAACATAGTGTGCGAAATACTCTAAAAGCTCTTTATCTTTTTTTGATATTTGTTGCATACTTATCCTTTTCTTTACTGTTATTATGCTAAATTTATGTTATAAATGATGTTTTTTATCGCCGTCTAAACCTTTTTATCTTTTGTTCAAGCTCTTGTGTTATTTCCTCATTTATTATACCATAAAGAAAATTAACAAGGGGCTAAAACTGATGAGGAATGCGATGAAAATGATATTGAGGGCTTTTTTGATGAAACACGCAGATGGGATAGGACAATATGGGACATATTAGAAGAAAAATATGGCATTATTTACAATGATGTCGATGAAAAGACTTTTAAAGACATAAGCCAAAAAATTGACGATTTCTTAAATAGCGAAAAAGGCGATTTACCGCAAGATGAATTTAACGATGAGATGTATGATTTTTGCGAGAAAATAGCTAATGAGACAAAAAAACAATCCTCATCAACAAAAACACACAATAAAAAAATGTAAAGGATAAAAAATGGAAAGAGAGCAAGAGGTAAAAAATCAAAGCGAGGATTTAAAGCAAAACGCAAAAGGCGATTATTTAATTACTGATGAAAGTGGCAAAAAACACCTGATTAAAGCTGACATTGCAAACAAGTGGCTAGAAGCATTTAACCTTAAAAGCCTTGATGAAAGTTTTGTGCCAAATTTTAGCGATGAAGTAAAAGAGCTTTTAGCACAAAATGGCGTTAATGAGATAAAGCTAACAAAGGGAAGTTTAATAAAGCTAAGCAAAAGAGACAGGGAGGAATTTATACCATTTATTAAAGAGACTTTAGAGGATAGGGATTTAATTTTAGACAATGGTAAAGGTATTTTATTTATAAAGGAATTTGTAGACAGCGATAAAAACAGGTATTTTATGAGTGTAGCAAAGGATTTTAATGGAGAATGGGTATTTGCAAGTCATACAAGGAGAGAATTTAAAAATATCCAAAATGAAATAAATAAATCAAAAATACTCTACAAAAAAGAGTTTAAAGGCAGGGAAGTTGCTAGTGCGAGTGATATATTAGAATCGGGCGGGACTACTATTAAGCCCTCTCTCTTGCAGATTGAATACCCCGCTAACCATAGTAGTGGCATAAACTCAAATCAAATTATACCACAAAAAAACAATCAAAGTCAAGCCCTTGATATGAATGATGATTCTGCTCTTAACGCAATTAAAAATGAAGTGTCTAGCATAAAAGAAAGTCAAGTAAAAGACAATACAAGCTCACAAGACTATCAAACAAAACTTTCTGACAACGAGAAAGCTTTGTTTGGCAGTCAAGCCAAGAATCAACAATATAAAAGACAAAGGAGATAGAGATGAACATTTTAATGGAAGCAGAACAACACAAAGACACCAAAACGCCACTAACTTATAAAGAATACGAAGCACAAAAACAAGCCCTACAAAATCAAGCCGATGCGTTAAAAAATCCGCAAAGTGATGAAATTTTAAGCATAAAACAACAAGAACACATTAACATTATAGACGAACACTCACATTTAAAAGATTTTGAAAGTTTTAGCCCCTTTAAAACACCGCAACTTGTAAAGTATTATAACAATCAAATCAAAGAAGCACAAAAAGCACACGATGAGATAATAAATTTAAGAGATGAAGCCGTTAAAAAGCTAGAAGTGAAAAAGCAAGAGCTTAACGAGGGCATTTTTATCGAGGAACAAAAAGAAATGCTAGATGATGCTATAAAAAGCATTAGAAACGATAGAAACGAATATATGGCTAATGTAAGGGCTTATTTGCTTAAAAATGAATGGTATGGCAGTGAAAAAGAGTTGAGCGATTTAAGAAGCTTTGTAGCTGAAACTATGAAAGAGGTTATAGAAACTGAAAACGCAATAAAATACAAATTTGACGACTATTTTATAGCAATCATTAAAGAGCCTAAAAAAGCAGTGAAAATACAAGAGGGCAATGGCGATGCGTTTAATACAAAAATCAAGCGTAAAATGGTGCAACCTACGACAGGTTTTAGAAATTTTAATAGTTTTTTAGAAAAAGCTAAAAACATTTCACTTGCCAAAAAACAAAACATAAACAACAGCTTTGCAAGTAATTTTACTGAACTTAGAAAAGAACACAAGCTCATTGACTTTTATAAAGAACAATTACCAGAAATAAGGCAAAGAATAGAATATTTTACAGCCACGCCAAACAAAGAATATGGCATAAATTATGCTGAATTTTACCACGATGGGCAAGGAGCGATTAACAAGCTTATCAACGAGGCAAAAGACTACGAGGCAAGAAAAGCAAGTGATAAACTAACACAAG
>CAZSMF010000085.1:0-3409 GCA_964607975.1 uncultured Campylobacter sp.
CTACGAACTTGGTGCAGTTGAGATTACAGCCATAGAGCAGGTTGATTCAAATCCCACTGTGAGCATAATTAGCAAAGATGACATAGATAAAAGTGCTTCATTAGACATCGCCCACGCCCTGCGTTTTACCCCGGGTGTGTTTTATAAACCAACAGCGACTTATCCATCAAGCATTTATATTAGGGGTTTTAGCGAGGGTGAGACGGGTTTTTATTATGATGGCATTCCCATTACTGATATTTATCAAGGAAATGCGAGTGGAGAGACGGATTTACTGCCTTTTATGAGTTTTGGCGTAAGCGAAATTCAAATCTCCAAAGGCTATACCTCGCCCGCATTTAGTGCAAGTAAAATGGGCGGTGCTATAAATGTAGTAAGCTCCATACCCGTTAAAGAGCTAGAATTTAACGCCAATCACACTTTCATCGCCAACAACGAACACCGCACAAATTTACAAGTGGGACGAAATTTTGGCAGTGATTATTTTCAACTTACTTTTTCTCGTTTTGAGCGAAAGTCTTTAAATTATTCTTATGATTATAAAGGAGGTGCAGCGACTATACCAAACACCAAATATAGCAGCTATATGCTTACAGGTAAATATGGCTGGTTGTTTGATAGCCACGAATACAGCGTGAATTTTTATCACCAACACGCCAAAAGAGGCGATATATTTCAAGATTGGTCTTATCCAAACTACGATAAAACCGCTTTTTATATCTTGGGAAATTCCTCTTTTAACAAACTCATCAGCTTAAATTCAAAGCTGTGGTATCATATGAATATAAATAAAATGAACCATTCAAGGCCCAATTTTGCTGGAATTTATGATGATTATAGTGTAGGTTTAAGCGAAACCTTGCAACTTGACTTTACCCAAAGGCAAAACCTTAAAATAGGCATTATGAGTAAAAACGAAAATCACAATTCAAGAACCGCTACGGGCAATGTTTTTCAAAGAGATTGGAGTGTGCTTAACTCCTCTCTTTTTGCAGAATATGCCTTAAAGGCTAATGATATTTTTCGCTTTGTCATCAGCACAAGCTATGATAGACACGATGGGCTTAAAATCGTCAGTGGAAGTGCGAGGGACACTTGGAACAATAAGCACATTTGGGGCTGGACTTTGCAAGGGATTTTATACGCACAGCTAAACAACTCAACTATGCTTTATGCTAATGTAGGACACAAAACCAATTTGCCTAAAATTCGTGCTTTGTATGGAAATAGCGATGTTTCAACCGCTGCAAATGATGATTTAACGCCTGAGAGTTTGATAAATTACGAGGTGGGGGCAGATTTTAACTACAAAAGCCAAGATTTTGGCACAAGCTCACTTGGAGCAAGTGCTTTTTATAATGATATAAATAATAAAATCACCACTTTAAGAGTTGATTCAAGCTTGTGTTCTAATCCTGAAACTCCAAGAAGTGGAACGCCATATTGTTATCAATACCAAAATGTCGATAATGGCTATTCTTATGGCGGTGAAGCTTATGCTAAACAGGGCTTTTTCAATGATAAATTTGTGCTTGGGGCAAATTATAGCTACATACAAAGAAAGGTTTATAACCGCGATAACTATGGCAAACGAAGCTATGTAAGCGAATTCACCACTCACCCTCGCCAAAATATCAATTTTACCGCCTTAATCGCCCCAAGAAAAGAATATGATGTAAATTTTAGCGGTAGCGTGCAAACTTCTCGTTATGCGTCAGTGGCGTTAAGAGATACAAGTAATGCTATCATAGGCTATGAATATGTGAAAATTCCTACTGTGGTGTATGTTGATGTGGTGGCAAATTATTATTTAAAAGACAATTTAAGGCTTTCATTGGGAGCTTATAATTTATTTGATAAAAATTATAATTACACCAGCAACGGCACAACTGCTGAACAAGCCAAACAAAATGCTAGTCAAGGCGGTTTGCCCGGACGCCGAGTTTTCAGCAGTATAGAGTATAAATACTAAAAAAGGAGCAAAAATGAAGCTTTGTAAAATAGCCCTAGTAGGCATAATCGCTTTTACGGCGTGTAAAGACGAACGAGACTTGTCAAAATACCGCCAAATGTATGCTAAACCTGTGAGCCAGTGGAGCAAACCAAGCATTGATGAGAGTGTTAAGGATTGGGAGGAATTTGCTCCAATCCCCTCCCCAGCTGTGCCAAAAGATAATGAATTTACCCACACCAAAGCACATTTAGGCAGAAATCTTTTCAACGAAATAAAGCTTTCAAAAAGCGGACAAATCTCCTGTGAGAGCTGTCATCGCAAGGAAATGGCATCAAGTGATAATCTCCCTCGCTCCGTAGGACACAACGGACAAATTCACCGCCGAAACGCTCCAAGCACTCAAATGGCGGCGTTTTTCCCTGAGCTTTTTTGGGACGGCAGGGCAAAAAGCCTTGAAGAGCAGGTTTTAGGACCTCTTACTGATGCAACAGAAATGGCAAATACGGTAGAAGCAGCCGAAGAAGCCATTAAAAATTCGCCCGAATATTACCCGCTTTTTGTCGCCTCTTTTGGCGATGAGGAGATGAAAAAGCTGTGGGCGAAGTGGTATGCGTGGATACTACCAAAAACGCAACAAGAAGAAGATGCTGCAAAAAAGGCTATACACACGCATTTAAATGCTGCTACGCCAAAGAAAGAGGACTTTTTGGGTTTAGAAAAACTAGGCAAACTTGATGCCAAAACGCTTTATGAGCTTAAAGAACAAGAACGAAATATCTTTAACAATGCGAATTTTAAAAGGGCATTTGAGCCTACAAACAAGGCTCAAACAAAAGCCTTGCCTGAAATTCCACAAAGTGAGATAGAAAAAGTCAAAAAACTCATCACCATAGAAAATATAGCCAAAGCCATAGCGACTTTTGAGCGAGGTCCAGGGATTATGGGGGCGAGAAATACACGCTTTAACGCCTTTTTGAAGGGGGATTATGAGGCGTTAAGTGATGAGGAGCTTTACGGGCTTGATTTGTTTCGCCACAAGGCTGGGTGTATGAATTGTCATTATGGAAGCTTGTTAAGTGATAAAAAATTCCACAATATAGGGCTTGACTTTTACGGACGCGCCTTGCAGGATTTAGGGCGTTATGAAGTAACGAAAAATCCAGCCGATGTGGGAGCGTTTAAAACGCCAAGTCTTGTAAATGTCTCCAAAACCGCTCCTTATATGCACAATGGCATTTCGCCCAATTTAATAGGCGTGATACAGCTTTTCAATGAGGGTGTGCCTGTGCCTTTGATGAAAGGGGCGGAAAATGACGCTTTAAAGCCTACAAAATCGCCTTTAATCAAGGCTTTGAATTTAAGCACCGATGAAATCAAGGCTTTAAACGCCTTTTTGAAAACGCTGTGAAATTATTATGTAATATTGAACCTTTTTGTCATATTGAGCGTAGCGAA
>CAZSMF010000086.1:0-2289 GCA_964607975.1 uncultured Campylobacter sp.
GCCGGGGTGAGACTCCCGTGGAGCTGTGCCAGCAGCCATCCGTATTGCCTCTTTATTATGCGATAAAATTTAGTTAGTTTTTCTATGTGTCGCATTTCTGCGAAAGGGAGGTGCATCATGACTTGTGAAAAACAGGTTCAGGTGAAAGATAAGTTTTGTCTTACGATTGATGAGGCAGCAGAATATTTCAATATTGGCGAGAAAAAACTGAGAAAAATTGTTGCTGACTACATAGACTCTGGATTTGTGATCCAGAATGGAGTGAAGGTGCTGATTAAACGGAAACGCTTTGAGGATTTCTTGGAAGATATAACTGCATTATAGCTTCAACCTGTGACTGGCACACAAAAAGGAAAGCTTAAGCATATTTGAACATCGTGCAGAGCGGAGATTGTGTGTACCTCTTTAACTAAATATAGAAAATGAGCCTTGAGCATGATATAATGTTTGTATATCGTGTGCGAGGCTCTTTTTTATGGAAAGGAGCACGGTCATGAGCGGTAAAAGACGAGATAACAAGAACCGCATTCTTCGTAATGGAGAGAGCCAACGCAAAGATGGACGATATGCTTTCAAATATGTTGATGCCAATGGACAGATACAGTTTGTTTATAGCTGGAAACTGGAAAAGACAGATAAACTGCCAGCCGGAAAACGTGATGATATTTCTCTGCGTGAAAAGGAGAAAATGATCCAGAGAGATATCTATGACGGAATTGTTCCAAATGGCGGCGAGATGACGGTCCTCCAGCTCGTAAAGAAATATGTTCTGCAAAAAACGGGTGTTCGGCACAATACTGAGGCAGGCTATAAGACGGTGATTAACATTATCGCCAAAGAGAGCTTTGGAAAGCAGCGGATTGATAAAGTAAAAATATCCGATGCAAGAGCATGGCTCATTAAGCTGCAAAAGGATGGCAGAAGTTATAGTTCTATTCATTCCATCCGAGGTGTTGTGAGACCCGCATTTCAAATGGCGGTCGATGATGATTTGATACGCAAGAATCCATTTGAGTTTCAGCTTGCTACGGTCATTGTCAATGACAGTGTAACAAGAGAAGCCATCACACGACAACAAGAGCGAGCATTTTTGGAATTTGTTAAGAACGATAAGCATTTTTCAAGATACTATGAAGGTATCTATATCCTGTTCAAGACTGGACTCCGAATTTCAGAGTTCGTCGGGCTGACGACCCAGGACATTGATCTGAAAAAGCGAACGATCAATGTGGATCATCAGTTACAGCGGACACGGACGATGGAGTACATGATTGAGGATACAAAGACCAATGCCGGCACCAGGGTTCTTCCTATGACGGATGAAGTTTATGAGTGCTTCAAGAGTATTCTGGAAAACAGGCCGAAACCGAAGGTTGAGCCAATGATTGGCGGGAAAATGGGTTTTCTGTATCTGGATAAGAATGGTCGGCCGATGGTAGCTATGCACTGGGAAAAATATTTCCAGCACATCTGCCAGAAATACAACAGCATTTACAAAGAGCAAATGCCAAAGGTTACGCCTCATGTATGCAGGCACACTTATTGTTCTAACATGGCTAAGAGTGGTATGAACCCAAAGACGCTGCAATACCTCATGGGACATTCGGATATTGGTGTAACATTGAACACCTATACCCATCTGAACTTTGAGGACGCCGAAAACGAGCTGAAACGGGTCGTAAATGGCGAGTAGTAAAACCGTGAAATCAAGGTCAATTTACTACTTTTTCTACTACTTTTGGGGTCAAAGATATACCAACTTATACCACGATATGCCAGGTTGCCAAAGAAATGCAAACTCCCGAAGAACCTTGAAATATCAAGGAAATCAAGCAAAATCAAGGAGTTCAAGATAGATGATAAAAATACTTTTCATTTGCCACGGCAACATATGCCGCAGCCCGATGGCAGAATTTGTGATGAAGGATTTGGTGCGGCGGCGCGGGGAGGAAGAACGATTCTACATCGCCTCGTGCGCGGTGAGCCGCGAAGAAATCGGAAATGACATGCACTATGGTACGCGCGCCAAGTTACGGCAAATGGGTGTGCCGTTTGAAAAGCGCGCGGCGGTGCAGCTCACGCGCGCGGATTACGACCGATACGATTATCTGATTGCGATGGATACGTCCAATTTGCGCGGCATCGAGCGCATTACAGGCGGTGACCCGGACAACAAGGTGCGCCTGCTGCTGGAGTTTGCGGGCGAGCGGCGGAGCATCGCCGACCCGTGGTACACCGGGGATTTCGACGAGACGTACCGGGATGTTCTGCGCGGCTGTGAGGCGCTGT
>CAZSMF010000086.1:2299-3382 GCA_964607975.1 uncultured Campylobacter sp.
CGAAAAAAACGTGCTATAATCAAATTAACGAATGAATAGTTGTTCATTTGTATAAGATTGAAAAAGCAGATTGCCGCGTTCAGGATAGGATGAAAAGTAAATGGCGAAAAATGATAAGGAAAATGCAAAGTCCGGAAATAAAGAAAAAGAAAAAAAAGAGGTGCTCTGTCCGGGCGATCATGCGCACGGCGATTTGAATGCGGTGAAAGCGGAAATTCCGCCGCTCGACACGCTGTTCCAGCTCGCGGAGCTGTTCAAGGTGTTCGGCGATACGACACGCATCCGAATCATGTGCGTGCTGTTTCAGAAGGAACTGTGTGTCTGCGAAATCGCAGAGCTGCTCGAAATGGGGCAGTCGGCGATCTCCCACCAGCTCCGGCTTCTTCGCAATGCGCATCTTGTCAAGGTCAAGCGCGACGGCAAGCAGTCGTATTATTCGCTGGATGATGCGCATGTGCGTGAAATCTACCTGATGGGGCTTGAGCATATTTCAGAATGAGCCGCAAGGCGCATTCTTTTGCTTGAGATATGAATAAATGAACATATATTGCGAAAGGGTTGAAGAATATGGCAAAGGAGAACAAGACATGCGCCTGCTGCGCGCATGAGCATGAGGAACACGAACATCATGACCATCACGGCCATGGACAGGCCTGCTGTGAACACGAGCACCATGATCACGATCATGACCATGAAGGTGGTTGCGCGTGCGGACACGACCACCACCACGACGAGGAGGCGCCCAAATGGGTACTTCCGGTTGCCGTCGCGCTTTTTGCGGTCGGCCTGATTTTCGAGTATGTGCTGCATCTGCCGATCTGGGCGGCAGCGGTGGTGCATGGCCTGGCGGCGGTGCTTGCGGGTTATGACGTTTTTCTGGACGGTGTGAAAAATCTTGTGAAGCTCAATTTCACCGAAAATGTTCTGATGTCCATCGCGGTTGTCACGGCGTTCTGCCTCGGTGAATTCGGCGAGGCGGCGGCAGTCGCGATCCTCTTTAACATCGGCGAGATGGCCGAGGAGATCGCGGAGCACCGGTCGCGCCGGAGCATCGCGGCGCTGACCGAGATGCGGTCCGATACG
>CAZSMF010000087.1:0-3336 GCA_964607975.1 uncultured Campylobacter sp.
AAGCTTAAAACCAAGAGCGAGAAGCAGTTAAAAACAATGCTGGATACTTTGGAAAAAGAAGCCTCAAAAATAGAGGCAGAAAAATCAAAGCTTGAATTTAGGCTCAAAGAAAAAATCAAAAAAGGGCATTTCATAAAAGACGCCCTTATGGAAAAATGGCGAACGCCAAGTGAGGAGCTTTTAGAGGCTATTAAAGAGGTGGAAAGAGGTGAAACAGTGTCATTTGACAGCCATAAAGAAGCAATGGAATATCTAAATGCTGAAAATTGATTTTGCTAAATCTTTTAAAAAATCATATAAAAAGCTTAGCAAACAGGACAAAGAGCTATTTGCTGAAATTTCATTAAAACTAGCAAATAACGAAATTTTAGAGCCAAAATACAAAGACCACGCATTAAAAGGCGAATATGCAGGATTTAGAGAGTGTCATTTAAAGCCAGACTTGCTTTTAATCTACCAAAAGCAAGATGATAGGCTCATTCTTTATTGCCTTGATATTGGCTCTCATAGTGAGCTTTTTTAAGAGCTAAATTTCAAGCATCAATTTTAAAAAATCAAACCCCATACAAACAAAAATTTAAAAAGCTTAAAGCCCCCCCCCCCAACAAATAAATCACACTTCATAAACTGCGTTGCGTAAATTCTTGCAACTCCTCTTTGCTGGTTGTGCTTAAAATGCGAATTTGCTTTTTGAGTAAAATAAAATTGATGAGTGCGCTAATAAAGCCCAAAGAAAAGAGCATAAAAAAGGCTATATCCACAGCCAAAAAGCCATTTTTCACGCAAAAACCCCCAAAAATCGCACTCATACAAAAAAGCATAAGCGTAAAAATCGTGTGGCGGAGCGTGGCTTCTTTGAAATTATTCAAATGGCGAGTGAAATTTTTAAACAAAATGATTTTATTTTTTAGGGTAGCAATAACCAATTCATCGCCCCTAGCGAACAAATCCTCGCTCAAAGCCGTGTAAGAAAAGCTTTCTGTTTTATCTTTTGTGCTTGTTTGCAGCTTGTAATGCGTGTATTTGCCGCTTTTTTTAGTTTCAAGCAAATCAAGCGTAAAAAATCTCAAATCGCTCCTTGCATACAAAAACGGCTCAAAGCTCATAAATGCCATAGCTATCCCCCCCTAAAATGCCTTGAAAAAGTGGCTTAAATTCGGCGTTTAATCGCACATTTTCAGCATTTGCAAATTTAGTATTGTTAAAAATTAAAAAAGCGTCCATTTCGTCTTTAAAGGCGTTTAAAAAGGCATTTCCGCCCTCAAACATTAAAAATTTAGCCTCTTTTGGAATTTGACTATAAATTTTACGATTTGGCACGGAAAAAAGGGCTATGCTTTTGTCAAATTCGCTTAATTTCTGCCTTGAAAGTATGCAAACATCGGGTGCTTTGCCATTTACAAGCCTTGCATCAAGTATGGGCTTGTCCTCTCGCACGGTTTTACCGCCGATGACGAGCAAATCAATCTTTGAGCGGATTTTGTGAGCGTAAATTCGGCTTTTTTCACTGCTTATGATTTTGCCAAAAGACGAGCCATTGAGGCTTAAAGCGAGTTTGAAAAGCTTAAAAGTGCCTTTTTGCCATTTTAAAAAGGGTTTGAGTAGTTTTTGTCCCTCTTTTTCGCAAATAAATTCAACCTCAACGCCATTTTTGCGTAAAAATTCAGCCCCACCACCTGCGATTTCACTCTCATCAGCCACGCTTATAAAGACTTTTTTAAAGCCAAGTTCGCTTAAAAGCCTCGCACAAGGCGGAGTTTTGCCAAAATGCGTGCAGGGTTCAAGGCTCACAAAGGCTGTGGCGTCTTTAAGGGCGTTTTTATAGTGTTTGCAAAGGATTTCATAGACTAAATTTGGCTCAGTGGGTAAATTTAAATCATTATTTAAGCCCCGCAAAGCCTCGCACACAGCGTTTAATTCAGCGTGAGCCTTGCCCGCTTCCTCGTGTGCTTTTATGCTTAAAATTTGTCCGTTTTTATCCACTATCACGCAGCCAACAGCGGGATTTGGATAGGTAAGAAATTGATACTTCCACGCCTCATTTATGGCTAAATTCATATAAAATTCAGGCTTCATTTTTACCACTGGATAAAGCTTTTTGCCTTTTTGATTTGGCTAAAATCAACTTCTTTTTTCACGCCATTTTCATCACAAATGGTGATAACTTCGCCGCAAACGCTTAAAATTTCGCCTTTGAATTTGGATTTATCCTGCAAAATGAGAATGATTTTTTCCCCAAGACTTAAAGCAAAGTGTTCTAATTTTGTAAGCTTTCTTTCAAGTCCGGCAGAACTTACTTCTAAATAATATTTATCGGCACAAGGTGGCTTTACATCGAGGATTGGTGAGAGAATTTCGCTTAATTTAACGCAATCATCAATATTCACACCGCCTTTTTTAGTGATATAAACACGATAAATTTTACGCCCATTTTCACTGACTAGCTCATCATCATAAAAACTCACGCCGACTTGTTCGCACAGGGCTTTTAAATCAAGCTCAAACATCAAAGGCTTCTTTCCTTGCTGATTTTATCAAACAAGGCGTTAATGTGGTTTTGGTATTCAAGCCTTTCATCGAATTTAAAATGCAGCTTGGGGCAGCGATACCAGCCTTGTTCGCTCATACAATAATTTTGCAAAGCCGAAGCAGCCTTTTGAAGTTTGGATAAAATTCGCTCCTGCTCGTGGGCGTTGAAAAACATTTTATCCACATACACAAAGGCATCATAACGCCCTTTTTTACACTCAACATCAGTAATGCAAAGATGACGCAACGCCTCATCGTCAAGATTTGCCAAAGCCTCAGGGATAAGCTCTTTAAGCACACTTTGGGTGCGAAGTTTTTTAATCTCACTTTCATTTTTCATCGTTTTGCCTTTTTGGTAATTTTAGCGAAATTTTGACAATGAAAGTTAAGAAAATGGAGTATTTTTTGTGGAGTGTTTTTGAATTTCGTCCTTGATTTGCTCGTCAATTTGCGAAAGTTCTTGGAGATTTTTCTTGCTTTGTTCTAAAAAAGCATCAAATTCAAAGCCAAGCATAACAATGCGGTATAAATTTGGCTTGTATTTTCGCCAATTATACAAGGTGCTGTTATCAACGCCTAAATACGCGGCTTTGTCTCTTTTACTCTTTTTCATTTTGCCCCTAATGCGAAGCAAAAGCCGCAAGGAGTTACATTATTACAAGATTAAGTTGTTGTAATGGTGCGTTTTTTCCAATACAACCACCAACAGATTGATACAGGCACACTTTTTACGCAGACAAATTAAAGGGCTTAAAAGTAAAATACCCACAAAATTCAAGCCAATTTATCTTACATTAAGCAAAAATA
>CAZSMF010000088.1:0-3236 GCA_964607975.1 uncultured Campylobacter sp.
CTGAGGGCTTTTGCCCGAAGTATCTTAACTCAACTATGTCATACTGAGCCGTAGGTATAAAATAATGTTTAAAATAAAAGTGAGCTAAATTTCGTTTAAAGTTTGATTGTATAGTTATTTGGAGTGATTTTTTTCAAAATCAAAGTGCTTGACATTTTTATACATTTTGTTTGACATTGTTTGACAAATTTTTTGACAGCTCTTAAAATCGTGTCAAAAAGTGTATAAAAAACTTGTTTGAAAGCCTATCTTAACAGCTTTAAAGGTTTTTAAAAAGAAGTGTTTAAATTTAATGCACGGTGTTTAAAAAGCCGATTATAACGCATAAAAGCTCGTAGTGTTTGTTTTGCAAGGCTATGCTCTCGTAAGCCGCGTTGTCGCTTAAAAGTTTGATTGAGGGCTGTTTTTGTAGGCGTTTGACAAATAAATCTTCATCGATTTTAGCTAAAACGATTTGCCCTTCTTTAAATTCAGTTCTGTGCTGGGCTAAAAGCCGTGCATTTGGGGGTAAAGTGGGTGTCATCGAGTCTCCATCGCAGCGTATAAAAGAGAGGCTGTCTAGGCTTGAAAGCTTGAAATAGCTTTTTAAAAAGGCTTTATCAAAACTAGCGTAAAAGCTTATATTTTCATCATTGACGCGTCCAAAACCAGCACTAGCAAAAACTTCATCATATACGGGGATAAGAATGGAGTCGGATTTGGGATTGACGACACTTTTTTATGGAAAGCTTTACAAAGACTTTTTCCACAGCCATTGAGGGTATTTCAGGGCTGTTTAAAAGTGGTGCAAGTGGTGGCATAGCCAATGTTGCGGGTGCTGGTGAGGAAACAGGTGCTGCGGCAATGTTTGGCAATGTTTTAGCTGGTGGGGTAATGGGTTTTAGTTTTGGTTCTATGGTGTATAATAGTGCTAATGCAGGATATACTTCAAAGGCGGATAAATACAAAGATTACGGCATAGCTGCTGGTTCTTTGGCTGGGGCAAGTGGTGGGGCGATTTTAGGCTCGGCTTTTGGACCTGTTGGAACGGCTATTGGTGGAGCGATTGGCGGACTTGTTGGGGGCATTAGCTCAGCACTTGGCTTTGCAGCTTTTGGCTCAAAGACAGAGCAAACAGGACAAGGCATTCAGCTTTGGAGCAATGCCTCAAAGGATTCAATTTCTGCAAGTCTTTACGCTGATATGAAGCAAACTACGAAAAAATGGTGGAAAAAGTCAAGTAAGAGCTGGACTGATTATTATGAAGCGGACGAGCAGAGTTTAAGGACGATTAAAAACACGCTTCGTTCGTATGAATACTTACTTGAAGACATAGGCGGTGGTGTGAGGGAAATCACCGTTGCAGCAGGGCGATATGAAAATTATGCAAGTGTGGCTAATGCTGGGGCGAGAAAGCTCATCAACGCCTTTTTGGAGGGGACAAATATCAACACCAACGCCGTTTATAATGTGTGGGCATCTTATGCTCAAAGTTTAAGTAAAGAAGTCAGCGTTGCTTTAAGCGAATCCTTGCAAAGCTACATTGACACGGGCAACAGCTTTGAAGCGTGGAAACTTGAATTTGAGGGCAAAAGCACACAGGCTTTGCAATTTCAAGCTAATTTAGCCCAAGAACAAGTCGATAGACTGCTTGAAACACTGGGAGCAAATGACATCACCATAGATAATTATTTAGCTTACCGAGAGGAAGCCATTAAAAAGGACTTTGACCCGCAAACACTTCAAAATATCAATGCTTTGGGTGAATACTTAATGAGTGCGGCTGATGCGAGTAAGAAATACGAAGAGGCTCTTAAAAATGAGACAAGCACAAAGCTTAACCTCATCGACCCGTATTTAAACAAGGTGCAAAAACTCGATGAGCTTTCAACGCAAAACACAAACACAAGCGAAAAGCTTTTGGTGAGCATTTTAAGCACCTTAAAGCAAAGTTTGCGTTTGAGCCAAGAAAGCCAAGAAACTTTAATCGCGCAAAGGAGTTGAAATGAAAATTTTAAAACGAGGCAATATCATCGTGCTTGATTCAAATCTCAAAGAGGAAGTGGATGCCTTTGAGGAGGATAAAAGCTATCAAATCGGCGATAAGGTGCTGTTTGAAAGATATATTTACAAGGCTTTAAAAGCTGGTGTGCTGAGTTTGCCAAATGCTGATGAGAGTGCGTGGGAAAAAGTTAGCGTGAGCAATGAATATGCTTGTTTTGATTATTATTTAAACACTATTTCAAAGGCTCAAAACGAGCTTGAACTCACTTTTAAGTGTTTGGGAGCGAGGGGCATTTATCTGCACGGATTGAAGGCTAAATATCTTAAAATCGAGCTTTTAGCCCAAGAAAATGGAGAAGTCATCGAAAGCAAGGAATTTGCCCTGTGGAATTCAAACACACGCACTTGGAGCGAGTATTTTTTCGCTGATTATTCTATAAATGATAGAGCTTATAATGTCTTTTATGAGTGCAAAACTCTTTCTCGTGCGAGGATTTTTCGCATTAAGGCTTGGGGCTTAAATGAAATAGAGCTTGGCTCAATTATTTGTGGCAATATCAAAGAACTTGCCCTGACTTTGTATGATAAAAACTCCATTTCAATGATAGATTTTTCAAAGGTAGTTAGCGATGAGGAGGGCAATACCCAGCTTGTTAAGGGCAATTACAAACGCACCAATGCTTTTGAAATGCTTGTTGATGACAAAGAGCTTGATTATGTGGCTTTTGAACTTGCCGCTTTAAGAGGTGAAGCTTGTGTTTTTATCATCAGTGATTATTTTGAGAGCTTAATTAACTTTGCTTTTTTGAAAAACCACGAAATTTTACTTTCAAAAGCTGGAAAGAGCATTATTAGCGTTGAGATTGAGGGCTTGATTTAAGGCTTAAATTGCAAAACATCGATGAGGGAAATTTAGGTGATAAAACCCTCATCGATGAGAGCTTTTTTAACTAATTTTAAGCCATCGATGGGCTTTTGTTTAACACTTGCAAGAGCTTTGTTTTTGGGTTTTAAGGCGTTAAAACAATGAATTTCTAGTTTTTGTGCTATATTTATGAGAAGTAAAATAAAATTAAACTGAAATTTCAAGTTTAAAATCAAAGTAAAAATCCGCTCACTTTGATTTTAAAGATGAAATCACTTTGATTTTAAATGGGGATATATAGTAGGCGAAGTATCTCATAAAAAAAGTGTTTTCTTTAAATGAGATTCTTCGGCTTGATAAATCAAGCCTCAGAATGACATAGGGTGAG
>CAZSMF010000089.1:0-3217 GCA_964607975.1 uncultured Campylobacter sp.
CCCACAACAAAGAAAAGAGAAGTCAAAAAAAGCAAACAAGAAGTCAAAAAGCCGAACAAAAAGAGAAAAAGAATAAAAGATGAAGCATAAAAGTAGCGAAAAATTCAACGAACTCGTGCAAAGCTTTGCAAATTTACCAACCATAGGCAAGAAAACAGCCATTCGTTTGGCGTATTTTGTGAGTATGAAAAACCACCTTTTAGGCACGAAACTTGCCCACGACATAGAAAATGCCATTCGTTTTATCAAGCCTTGTGAAAAATGTGGCAGCCTCAGTGAAAACGAGCTTTGCGAAATTTGCACGGACACTGAAAGAGACAGGAGCATACTTTGCATAGTAGAAAATGCAAAAGATGTCCTCATACTTGAAGAAAGCGGTAGCTTTGAGGGGCTTTATTTTGTGCTTGATGAGCTTGATGATGAAAAAATCGCAAAATTAAGGCAGATGCTGGAAGAATTTGGCGTTAAAGAGCTTGTTTTTGCCCTCACGCACTCGGTAAATTCAGAGGCAATGAGCCTTTTTATAGAGGATAAGCTTAAAGATTTGAATTTAAAATTTAGTAAAATTGCCCAAGGCATTCCAAGCGGGGTGAATTTAGAAAATGTGGACTTCATCTCCTTACACAAGGCTATGGTTTTTAGAACGAAGTTAAAATAGTCTAGCTTTTCATAGCTTTTCCCAAAAAAATTCTATCCACTGCGTTGCGAGTTTGAGCGTAAAGTCAGGCTTAAAAATGGCGGTGTTTTTGTAAAAAATGGTGGCTATTTTAAAATTTGTATTGGGGAAGTTATTTACAAGCAAAGCCTTGATTTTACTCATAGTCTCGCCGCTATCTATCATATCATCAACGATTAAAACCTTTTTAAAGTGCGATAAATCAGGCACATTAAAGATTTTAAGCTCATCAAGCTTTTGTGTATCCTCATAATGAATGGAATTAAGAACGAAAAGATTGCGGTTATTTAGCTGCATAGCTAAAAAATGCCCCAAAGTAAGCCCACCTCGTGCCACAGCGACAATGGCTTCTGGCACAAATTCAGCCCTAATCTTACTCACCAAAACCTTAACATCAGCTTCAAATTCCACAAAAGAATACGCCCTCATCACTCACCTCAAAAAAATCAACACAAAAACCATAAGCGAAATCAAGCTTATGCTGATGATGCCCAAATTTAACTTGCTAAATTCACGCATAAAAAGGCACATTAGCGTATAAGCAATGAAGCCAAAGGCAAAGCCTGTGGTGATTGAGTAAGTAAAAGGCATCATCACAATGATGAAAAAGCTTGACACGGCTATGGCAGGGGCTTTAAAATCAATGTTTTTCACTTCCATAAACATTAAAATTCCTACCATTACAAGCACAGGATAAATCGCCCCTGAGGGAATAGCCTTAAACAAAGGCAGCAAAAACAAACAAAGCCCAAAACACACCGCTACAACGAGGGCGGTAAGTCCAGTGCGTCCGCCACTTTCAACGCCCGTTGAGCTTTCCACGAAAGCCGTTACCGTTGAAGTGCCGATAAGCCCTCCAAGTGTCGAAGCACTCGCATCGCTAATGAGTGTGCGTCCGAGCTTTTTCTCTCCGTCCTTGCTTTCAAAGATTTTACCCCTTGCCCCAACGCCTGTAATCGTGCCTATGCTGTCAAAAAGTTGGGTGATGAAAAAGGTTAAAATGATAGGAATCATCGCTAAATTCAAGGCTGCTTTAATGTCAAGTTGTAAAAAAATAGCCCCCAGCCCATCATCAGTGCTGAAATTTGGCAGAGAAAAAAGCTCTGTTGGGAACTGAGCTTCGTCTATATTGAAAATCCAAGCGATGATAGAGGAGAGCAAAATACCTAAAATAAAGGCTGCTTTGATTTTTAAAGCCCAAAAAAACATTATCAAAATCAAGCTAAACAAGCTAAAAAGCACCTTTGCACTTTTTAAATCGCCCAAACCCACCAAAGTAGCGTCATTTTTAACGATAACGCCCATTTGCTGCAAACCCAAAAAGGCAATAAATGCCCCAATCCCAGCACAAATAGCCCGTCTTAAATCAAGCGGAATGCTCTTAATCACCCAAAGCCTAAAATTCGTAAAAGCCAAAATCAAAAAAATCAAACCAGAAACAAACACCGCTCCTAACGCACTTTGCCAAGGTAAATTCAAGGCTACGCACACGCCAAAGGCAAAATACGCATTCATTCCCATTCCTACGCTCATTGCTATGGGTGTATTGGCATAAAGTGCGTTAAATGCGGTGGCTATGAGTGTAATGAGAGCTGTGGCAGCGATGAGAGCATCGATTGGCATATTAGCATTTGACATAATACTTGCATTAACAGGAATGATATACATCATCGTTAAAAAAGTCGTTAGCCCTGCTATAAACTCGGTTTTGACATTGCTGTGATTTTCTTTAAGTTTAAAAATAGACATTTTTTTACTTTCTGTGTTTTTAAAATCAAATTTTTGCAAATTTTTTGTTAAAAGCAACTTAAAAAAATGGAATTTATAAGGCGTAAAACTGAAATGAAACTAAAATTTAAGTTTCTCTTAAAGATATAGTGATAAAATTTTCGCGTTATCGAAAATTTTTATGGAGACAAACAATGAAAAAGATATTTACTCTTTTAATGCTCGTTTTGTTAAGCAAATTTGCTTATGCAGCAGAGCAAAGTGGCGTTATCATAGGCGTTCATTTTGCCAAAGGTTTTGCTAGTAGCGAGGCTGAAATCACCACAGCTCCTAATACAAGCTTAGTTGTTAAAGCCCCAAATCACGATGGTTGGCGTTATGGCATAATGTTTGGTTACGAGGAATTTGCCTCTCCTGAACTTGGCGTGAGGTATTATGGCATTTTTGACTTTGGTAGCAAATACACCAACGGCGAGGAGACGGACGCAAAGGGTGGATACAGCATTTTTACCTATAATTTTAATTTTAATGTCGATGTGATTCGAGATTTTTTACTTGCTTCTGGTATGCGTTATGGCTTTTTTGCGGGGCTTAATGCAGGTTATGCAGACAGCAGATTGCAGCTTGAAAATCAAAACGAAAGAACCGTGGCTGGTTTAGACTTTGGCTTTAATACAGGCTTTCGGGCAGGTTATGAGCGAGTAACGATTGAAATTTATGGGCGTTTTAGCGTGTATTCACAAGAGGGTAAAGTCAATGAAGACTCCGTTAAACAGCCTTATCAAGTGGGTTTGCGTTTGATTTATACTTTTT
>CAZSMF010000090.1:0-1550 GCA_964607975.1 uncultured Campylobacter sp.
TTGATGATGTCGATGTGGCTATCACACGAAGTTCGACTGAGGTTGATGAGAAATTCTTAAACGCAGCAAAGAATTTAAAGGCTCTCATTCGTGCTGGTGTGGGCGTGGATAATGTCGATATAGCAGGGGCTTCAAAACGCGGTATGATAGTGATGAATGTCCCCACAGCCAACACCATAGCCGCTGTGGAGCTGACTATGGCTCATCTTTTATGCTCGGCTCGTTCCTTTGTGAATTCGCACAATTACCTTAAACAAGAGCGAAAATGGGAGCGTGAAAAATGGTATGGCGTGGAGCTTATGGGTAAAACGCTTGGTGTCATAGGCTTTGGCAATATAGGCTCTCGTGTAGCCATTCGTGCAAAGGCTTTTGGTATGAAAATTCTAGCTTACGACCCGTATATACCAGCGTCTAAGGTGAGTGATTTGGATATGCAATACAGCACAAATTTAGATGACATACTCACAAAAAGCGATTTTATCACTATCCACACACCAAAAACAAAAGAAACAAATGGTATGATAGGGCTTAACGAGCTTAAAAAAATGAAAGACAATATTCGCCTTATCAATTGTGCAAGAGGCGGTTTATACACCGAAGAAGCACTTTGCGAGGGCTTAAAAAGCGGTAAAATCGCTTGGCTTGGTATAGATGTCTTTGTCAAAGAACCAGCCACGGATAATCCGCTTTTAGACTTTGAAAATGTCTCTGTCAGTGCGCACCTTGGGGCAAACACCCTTGAAAGTCAAGCAAATATCGCCATACAAGCTTGTGAACAAGCCTTAAACGCCGCTCGTGGCATTTCTTACCCAAATGCCTTGAATTTGCCGATAAAAACGGAGGATTTACCGCCTTTTGTCGCCCCTTACATAGAACTTGTTTCTAAAATGGCGTTTTTGTCCGCTCAAATGGAAAAAAGTGCCATTAAGAGCATAAGGCTTGAAGCTGAGGGCAATATAGGCGAATACGCTAAATCAATGCTTACCTTTGCTGCTGTTGGGGCTTTGCAGGGCATTTTTGGCGACAGCATCAACTATGTCAATGCTGAATTTATGGCACAGGAAAAGGGCATTGATTTAAGCTTTGCCACCTTGCCAAATTCGGGTTATAATAACAAGCTTTGTGTCAAGGTAACTACCGAAAATTCAAGCTTTGCTGTTTCAGGCACGGTGTTTGACGAGAACAACCAACGCATAGTCAATCTCAACGGCTTTAAGACGGATTTTAAGCCAAAGGGCAAAATGATAATCTTTAAAAACAAAGACATACCCGGCGTTATCGCAAAAATCAGCGGAATTTTAGCGAGTAAAAACATTAACATAGCTGATTTTAGACTAGGGCGAGACGGCTCGGGCTATGCTTTGGCTGTGATTTTAGTCGATGAGTTGATACAAAAAGCCGTTTTGGACGAGTTAAACAGCCTTGAAGCTTGTGTTTTTGCCCGTTATGTCGAACTTTGAAGCTTTTAAGGTTTTATGTCATACTGACACGACATTATGTCATACTGAGGGTTTTATGCCCGAAGTATCTCATCATTGATTTAGATTCTT
>CAZSMF010000090.1:1650-3216 GCA_964607975.1 uncultured Campylobacter sp.
TATGTCATACTGAGGGTTTTATGCCCGAAGTATCTCATCATTGATTTAGATTCTTCGCTTCGCTCAGAATGACAAGAGGGCAAACAACAGAATGACAAGAGGGGTAAGCCTCAGAATGACAAGAGGAATGTATCGCCCTATCACGCCAAATACTACCGATTTTATCTTTTAGAAAGTGTAAAATTGAGCTTAATTTCTTTTTAATTTTTTCAAGCTATAATTAAGATTAAATTTTTAAAGGATACAAAATGCCACAAAGTCAAATTTTAAGTGAAAATTTAGCCTCAGTAAAGGAGGGAATTTTAAAAGATTTAAAGCAAAGAGTAAGCGATGAGATAATGGAGCCTAATGATTACGCTGTATTAAAAAAGCTCATCAACAAAGCCGAAGATGAAGAAGCAGCAATGGCAATCCACGCACTTGGCACTAAATGGCTAAAGACGGGTTTGCATTTTGAAAAGAGATTTGAAGAACCGAGAAATGATATATCATATTTAAGCCACAACGCCGCTTTAAGCTTTATAAATAACGAAAACGCCCTAACGCATAAGCTCATCATAGGTGATAATTATCCTGCTTTGCAAAATTTACTCATCACTTATCGCGAAAAAATCAAAGTCATTTACATAGACCCGCCTTATGGTAAGGACGATATGGGTAAATTTGCTGAAACCAACTACAAAAACACTATAACAAGGGATAATTTACTCTCAATGCTAAAAGCTCGTTTGACTTTGGCAAAAATGCTTTTAAGAGATGACGGGGTAATCTTTTGTAGTATAGATGATAAAAATCAAGCCTATGTCAAATGCCTTTTTGATGAGATTTTTGGGGAGTGGAATTTTATAAGCACTTTACATATAGAACTATCTACTACGCAAGGAATGAAAGTAGCTGCCGCACAAAAAGGACAAATCGTAAAAAATGCTGAATATATTTTAGTGTATGCAAAAAATATTGAGTCTTTTAATTTTGAGCGTATTTTATATACTACAAAAGAATGGGACGACCATTATAGCGTTTATATAAATCCTAAAACAAAACAACGAGATACGCTTTTGAATTTTTTAAAAACAAAATACGGTGATATAACAAAATCAAAATTAGAGCGACTTTATGAGTTTGACGATGATTTTAGGGATTTTATCCATAAAAATGCAAAAGATATTTATCGGGACGCTATGATTGATATAAATTTCGATTTTAAACAAAATGAGGAACAAGCATTAAATAATGGCGAGATAATTGCATATAAGGACTATTTAATTTTTAAAACTTCAACGGGCGTTATAAGACAGCTTTTATCGCTTGAAAAAGCTATTGGCGAAACTAATGATTTTGAAGCCAAATTTGGATTGAGAAAGATTAGAGGTGATTGGTGGGGCGGATTTTATAAGGATATGATGAATATCAATAAAGAAGGTGGGGTAATTTTCAAAAATGGTAAAAAGCCCGTAAGACTAATTAAAGATTTACTCAAAATATCAAGCTCCGCTAATCAAAATAAAAAGCCCGATATAATCCTTGACTTTTTTGCAGGAAGTGGAACAACGGCGCAGGCTGTAA
>CAZSMF010000091.1:0-3214 GCA_964607975.1 uncultured Campylobacter sp.
GTTGTGCTTTGAGCTTTTGGCTGTGAATTTTCCACGACTTCATTTTGTGGGCTTTGAGCTTGGGCTTTTGGCGTTTGAGTAGGCTCTTGTGTTTCTATAAATGAATTGACAAAATAAGCACACACATACACGCACACAGCCCCTATGATAGTATATAAGCGGTATTGCGGTATGATGAAATTCTTTTTATCCGCCCACGAAGCCAAACTTTTTCCCCATAGTTTTATAAAGCTTTGTTTTTTGTATGCCGTGCTTATGGCGATTAAAAGCGGAAAAATGACTATTGGGCAGAAAAGATTATACGGATACGAGACGATAAAGACTGATATAAAGCTTATCAAAAAGGCTAACGCAAAATATCTCAAAGTAACGCCTCGCACAAAGCTTCCCGCCATTTTCCTAAAAGATGACAAAGCATTTTTTATATAGTCTTTGGAGAGTGATTTGAGATTAGCATTGTCGTTTTGAATTTGCTCCACTTTTTCATCAATATTCTCTTCTAAATCTAAATATCCACTTTTTATATCACTTTCTATAAGATCTGTATTGATTTTTGATGATAGAAATTGAGCCACAGCACTTTGACTTCTTTTGAGGATTTTTGTATCACTCCAAGATGAATGCTTGGCTACTTCTACCAAAGCATTCAAATCATCTGCTAAAATAGCCGCAATAGCACTTTGTCCCTCTGCGATTTGCATATTTTTACCATAAATGAGCCAAGTAAATTTTTGTTTATTAAATAAAAGATTAAACCTTGCAAAAGGAATTTGTATTTGATAGTTTTCAATCACGCATTTTTTATTTTCATCTTGGCTTATTGTTCTAGTGATATTGGCTATATTTTCTATTTCACTTGCTTGATGTTTTGCGATAATGCTTTTAAATTTTTCATCAGTATTTTCTGGGTAACTTGTCGTGTATGTCGCTGTTGAATGAATTTGAATTTGAGCTATCTTTGTTGCCTTGCCCTCTCCTTCGCAGGTAGAGCAACGCACTATTGTTTTTCCATAACAAGTAGAACAAGTTTCAATTGTAGTGCCTCTACAAGTAGAGCAGGTTATAAAACCTGAATGACACGATTTGCATTCTATAAATCCTGTTGAATTACAACGATAACATTTTTTATGTCCCATTCTACTACATTCCCAACAGTCCAAAGTTCCACTACCCCCACATTTATTACATCTTCCATAGCGGACATCTTCCGGAGTGGCGGCAGTAAGGAAATTGGTTGTAGCCATTTGTCCGCTTCCTTGGCACTTATTACATCTTATTTCACCTTTACCACTACACTCATCACATCTTATTTCACCTTTACCACTACACTCATCACATCTTATTTCACCTTTACCACTACACTTATTGCAACGCCATTCACCCTTACCGCTGCAACTACGGCAACGCCATTCACCCTTGCCACCACAACTACGGCATCTATACTCCCCATTTCCATTACAATTTTGACAACTATGTTCGTAAAATATAGAGCTTTTATCTGCGAGTAGAAATTTTCCTATATATTTGCCATAAGTGCTTTTTTGTATAGTCTCATTGAGTAATTTTAAATTCTTCTCATCGTTTAATTCCTTATCAAGGTGTTGATTTACCGCTTTTTCAAAATCACTTTGTTGATGATATATCTCGCCTTGATTATCACACCCCGCTTTAATGCTATCCTCATAAGCCACACTAAGAGTATGCACTACTTCTTCCTTATAATCAAGCAAAAATTGCTCATAATCATTTAAAGATAGATTATCAAGCTTTAACCCAGTCGTATCTTCAATATATTGCTTAACCTTGCTTTCGCATTGTTCTTTATAATTTGTTAGCATTTTATATCCTTTTCTTGTAAATTTTGTTGTATAAGCTTTCGTATAGTCTTATCGCCTTTGTTAAACAAATAAAATATCATTTTTTTTAACTCCTTGATTTAAAATTGTTCTCAATTTTCACCTCTTAAAAAAGCCCAGATAATCAGATGAAAAAATATAAAAGCTATCACCAGTCCTAAAATCCAGCACTTATTATCAAAAGCTAAAATTATATGAATTACGCTTAATATAGTGGCTACGAAACCACTCACCCAACCCAAAGCAATGTTAATCTTGCTTGGTGAATAGCGGTATGGTTCGAGTGCCCCACAACAACATAAGAAAGAATTGACTGAAATTTTCTTTTTGTAATCGCCGCTTGTATCGCCATTATCCTCATAATCTTTTAATTTACAAAATAATTTTTTCATATCATTTGGTTCTATGAATGTATTCTCACCTTTCAAGCAATTCCAATCAAAATTTTCTATATGTTTCTCGTGAGCTTCTTGCACGAATTTAGAAGCCTTTGCCATAGCTATCCAAAGCAAAGATAAGATGATGATAATTCCACAAAGCGCGAGCAAGATCAAATGATAAGTATTTATAGAGCCTACTAAAAGCTCACACGAGGACTTCAAGCATTCAGTATTAGTGCAAGTGTTTTGGCATAGCTTAATTTCTTTTGTCGTTTCTAAAAATTTAAGTAAGCTTACCCCATACCCCGTCCAAACAAGCACCATAAAGGTAGCAAGGAAAATGGAACGCTGCCAAAGGTTTTTAATCTCGTCCGCATAGGCTTGGTAAAGAAGCTGATAAATTTGAAGCTGTTTATCGTCCAAAATTTCGCCCTCTTATCAACAAAAACAGCCCCGCCACCGCCACAGCAGCAACGACACTTTCATCAAAGCTCAACTTTAAAGCCCAACCAGCCACGCAAAATGTTATCCCACCAAAAGCAAACCCACGAAACAAAAGCCCAAACAAGCTTTGAGGCTTTGAAAAAAGAAGCTTAACAAGTGCTACAAATATATCTGCAAGTGCCGTTCCTGCATCATAAGACTTTGAGACAAAATAATGCCTACCATTTGGGCTTTTAGGACAATGCGAAGAGTGAATTTCTTCCAAGCGAAGTTCTTTCCTTGACTTTTTACAATAATTACAAATTTCCACTACAACACCCCTTTTTTTCCATAAAATTTGATGAAAAATCTTAACTTTTTCAAAATTTTTCTCTATAAAAAAACTTTTAATGTAATTATAATGCCCCCCCCCCTTAATATAAACTTAAACGCTGCATAAAATTTGCTTAAAATTTCAAAAAAATTTTTTTTTACTCGTAAAAAAAGATAAAAATTTGTCATTTTGAGATACTTCGGCTTCGCCTCAGTATGACA
>CAZSMF010000092.1:0-3196 GCA_964607975.1 uncultured Campylobacter sp.
GTAATGACTTTGTGTCTTTTGCCTTTTGACACTCACTTTGTCATACTGACTCACCTTGTCATACTGACTCACCCTGTCATACTGAGCGTAGCGAAGTATCTCTATCTTAATGAGATTCTTCGCTTTGACAAGCAAAGCTCAGAATGACATATAGAGTGAGATTCTTCGCTTCGTGCTTTCGCACTCTACTCAGAATGACAATGTGTTATGTCATACTGAGCGTAGCGAAGTATCTACAAAACTTAAAGGCAAAGTCTGCCTTTACCCGTAGATTTTTCGCTAACGCTCAAAATGACAAGGTAAATGTCATACTGAGGCGAAGCCGAAGTATCTCTTTCAATGAGATTCTTCGCTTTGACAAGTAAGCCTCAGAATGACACATAGAGTGTCAAAATGACAAGGACTTTGTCAATGCGACAAGTTTTGTCAAGCCAACGAAGGCGTCTAGGCTCTGCTTTGCGTTCCTCTAACGACACATTTTTGCCCGTTCCTAGCAAATGCCTTTCGTCAAATCACTAAACTAACGAAGTATAAGCAAAAGCCGTTCCAAAATTCGCCATTTTTGCGAAATTAGCTAAAATTTTTAAAAAATTAACGCCCAAATTTTAGATTTTTAAATGAAATTTGGGGAAAAATTTAGCGGTAAAATAGTCGCTTGAAGCGTTGAAAAATGGATATTTGCGATAGCTTGGGTATTGAGGAATTTAAGGGCTTGAAAAATGGGGAATGAAAATTTTAAAAAAGTGCTTTGAGCTGTTTTTGTGCGGAGTTAAATTTGAATGCTACCATATATAATGCGTTTGAGGCGATAGGTAAAAATCGTAAAAATGCTCGGCGAAAACAGCTCAAATTTAAGCAAAAATTGGATACAATTAAGCCATTGATTGAGGTGCATTGATGAAAGATTTTGCGGAGTTAGAGGCTCGTTTGGGGTATCATTTTAAGCAAAAAGAGCTTTTGTTTGAGGCTTTGACGCATAAAAGTGTGAAAAAGTCTTACAATAATGAGCGTTTGGAGTTTTTAGGCGATGCGGTGTTTGATTTAATCGTGGCGGAGTTTTTGTTCTCTAAATTTGCTCATTACAGCGAGGGAGAGCTTTCAAAGCTCCGTGCTGCACTTGTTAGCGAGAAGTCTTTTACTAAAATAGCCCTGAATTTAGAGCTTGGAAAATATATTTTTATGTCAAATGCTGAGGAGAACAATGACGGACGCACGAAGCCGTCCATTTTATCGGACGCCCTTGAAGCCCTCATCGCTGCGGTGTATTTAGAAGCTGGTTTTGATGAGGTGAAAAGCATTGTTTTGACTTTGTTGGAGGCGAATTTTCCTCACATTGACGCTCCTCATCTTGTTAAGGATTATAAAACAAAACTGCAAGAATACACCCAAAGTTCTATGGCTCAAACGCCAGAATATGAGACTTTAAGGGCTTTTGGACCAGACCATAAAAAGCAATTTGAAATCGCCTTAAAGCTTGATGATAAAGAATTCGCAAGGGCAATAGCAAGTAGCAAAAAAGAAGCACAGCAAATAGCAGCAAGGCTCACCCTTGAAAAGTTAGGAGTGTTATGAATACCTTTGGAACGCGTTTGAAATTCACCACTTTTGGAGAATCACACGGCAGGGCAGTGGGCTGCGTGATAGACGGCTTGCCTGCGGGGCTTAAAATCGATGAGGATTTTTTGCAAAAGGAGCTTGACAAGAGGCGAGGGGGCAAGAAATTCACCACACCACGCAAGGAAAGCGATAAGGCTGAAATTTTAAGCGGGGTTTTTGAGGGTTTTAGCACGGGAACGCCCCTAGCCATAGTCATTTACAATGAAAATCAGCATTCAAAGGACTATGAGGGTATTAAGGATTTGTTTCGTCCCGCACACGCTGATTTTACATACTTTGCGAAGTATGGTATTAGGGATTATCGCGGTGGGGGCAGGGCAAGTGCGAGAGAAAGTGCCGCAAGAGTGGCAGCTGGGGCTGTGGCACAAATGCTTTTAAATGAGTTTAATATTATCGTTCAAAGCGGGGTTTTTGGCGTTGGTGAGGTGAAAAGTGCCTTGAAAAACAATGAATTTGACTTTGAATTCGCTAGAATGAGCGAAATTTTCGCCCTTGATAAAGAGCTAGAAAGGGCTTTTAAGGAGCAAATCAGCAAGGCACAAAGCACGAAAGATAGCGTTGGAGCGGCTGTTTTTACACAAATTTGTGGGCTTATGGCGGGGCTTGGCGAACCTTTATACGACAAGCTTGAAAGCAAACTCGCCCACGCTTTTATGGGTATAAATGCTGTAAAAGCCGTAGAAATAGGTAATGGCATAGATTGTGCTTGGAGCAAAGGCTCACAAAATAATGACTTGATGAGGGACAAAGCCTTTTTAAGCAACAGAGCTGGTGGAATTTTAGGCGGGATTAGCTCGGGTGAAAACATAGAGATAAAAAGCTATTTCAAGCCCACGCCGTCCATATTTTTAGCCCAAGAGACTATCAATAAATTCGGCGAAAACACCATTTGTGAGCTAAAAGGCAGACACGATGCCTGTGTGGGCGTTCGTGGAAGTCTTATTTGCACGGCTATGGCAAGGCTTGTTATCGCTGATAGCTTACTTTTAAATGCAAGTGCCAATTTGCAAAGACTCAAAAAAGCCTATGAGCTTTAAATTACGGTAAGGGCAAGGAATGTATCAAGTAAAAAGCTATACAATAAAATCCTGCGATGATGAGGAATTAGGCATTAAAAGAGATTCTTTGCTTGAATTTAAGGTGAGTTTTGATGATGAAAAAGAGATGAAAGCCTTGTTTTTCTTTATTAGCGGCTGTGGCGGTGATATGAATGATACTTATGCCAACCATTTAGCCAAATTCGTGGTGCAAGAATTTCAAGTCGCTGTTGTTTTGGTTGATTATCATTGTATTGGCAATAGATTGTCCCTTGGGGCGAAAATATATTTTGACGCTATTGATTATACTATCTTACAACAAAGCTGCCAAACTCTTGGTATTGTAATGCCTGAAATATTGGAAAATGAAGATATGAGCAAGGAAGAGTGGGCAAAATTAGCTGATTATATAAATAATGAAATTGAAAAATTGAAAAATGCTTGGCGTTTTGATTATGATACCAGACTTACTTTTTTAGCAAGTTACCGCCCCACCAAAAACGAATACCAAAATTTCGGGCTTATGCAAGCATTAGACATTT
>CAZSMF010000093.1:0-3027 GCA_964607975.1 uncultured Campylobacter sp.
CTCATCGTAGGACACGGTCAGGAAGAAATCCTGATCCTGATACTGCTCCAGAAAGCGCAGGGCCCGGTCCGAACAGCGGTGGGCATAGGTGAAGCCTTCCGTCATGTCCTCCCCGAAGGCTGTCTCCCGCTGGCGGGAACGGACCCGATCCTCCACGCTCAGCTCCTCCAGGTAGCAGCGCATATCGTACCAGTATTCCGGGTCCCATCCCTCCGGGCAGGTGCCCAGCCCAAAATAGTCGCCCCCGTCCAGATGCCATTTGCCGATATAGCCGCAGGGAATCCCTGCGTCCGTCAGCCGCTGACCGATCGTTTTCACATTCTGCCCCATGGCAATGGAATTGGTCACCATTCCGTTGGTATGCGGGAACGTTCCGGTGAAGATGGCGCTTCTTGCCGGGCCGCATACCGGCTGGCAGGAATACGCGTTTTCATACCGAATGCCCTCCGCGGCCAGCGCGTCCAAATGAGGCGTTTTCATCTGCGGGTTCCCGTAGCAGCCCAGCATATCCTTCCGGGTAGTGTCCGTCATCAGAAAAACAATCTGTCTTTTTTTCATCGATTACCGTTCCTTTCCTCAATGCGAAACAATACGGATTTCCGTTTCCTGCTTTTCTTTTGCCTCAATGAAAAAGTTTGTGTGTTTGAGCACCCCATTCCCTTGCCTGCATTCCCCCGGGGTGCAGGATGCATATACTCCTAAGTTGTTTGATGGGGCCTTCCGTAGGGGGCGGTTATGACCGCCCCGCCCGGGTTTCGGCTACAAAACGGCAGGTCTTTCTGAAAATCGTTACATCTCTATCCCATAACCTTTGCGGTGCGGTCATGACCGCACCCTACAGATGGCGCGTTATTTACTTCAGATTTACAGCACAAATCCTATCACACAAGTTTTTTCATTGACCCTTTCTTTTTCCCGACAGGCTTTCACCTCATACGGCCAGTCCGTTTGAATGATATCCACACCCCTGTCTGCCAGCGCGCCCCAGCCGGCAGCTCCGCCGGCCCTCATGGAGCGAAGATCGTCATATCCCGCTCCAAAAACCAGCCGTTTCGCGAAGCTCAGGGCGTTGCACCAAACACGGAGCTTATGGGCCTTCAGCCATCTGATGGTTTCCTCGGAGAAGATGGCGTCCCCGGGATTCTTCGGCAGAATTTCAACCCCAAAAACCTGGGTATGCCGGCCCAATTCCTCCACATCGGGAAGATATCCCGGATCGCCGACCATCGGAATAAAGCTGCAGTCCGGATGCTTCCCGGCCCAGGAGCATGCGTCCGCGTCGGGAATGTAAAATTTGAATACGGCTTGCTCCAGCATACGCTCCCGGCACAGCGCGTCATATACGGAATCGAAATAATCCCAGCATCTGTCCAGAATCAGGATCGTTCTGTCCTTCAGCGCGTGCAGAATCTCATCGAAGGTATCCAGCCCGGTGACATTGACCTCGCCAAAGGAATTGTACAGCGGCATCCGGCGGATCTCCTCCCAGGTAAACTCCGAGATGGGCTGGTTGACATGGAACAGCCGCTCCATTGTCGGATCGTGGTGCCCGACCAAAACACCGTCCTTTGTAAGGGCCAGATCCATCTCGACCATATCGGCGCCTTCCCCAACGGCCGTCAGAAATGCCTGGGCAGTATTTTCGATGACGCTGGCAGAGAATTTCCCCCGGTGGGACGCGATTTTGATTCCTTCTTCATCTGCGTTTCCCAGCCATTGCCGGGTCTTTTCCCATTCTTTCATTTTCTGTTCTCCATTCAGAAGCGGCAGGAATCCGGTTTCCCGCGCATAAGTGCTGACAAGGCAGTCCTTTCCCTGCTTTGATTATAGCACGCGGGGAAAAGATTTCCATATTCGTTTCTGTCCTTTCTATACACATTTCTGCTGTGAGGAGGCATATGAATGATTCGCGTTGCGGCATGCACGAATCCCGAATCCAACCGGCTGCGCTCCGAATACTTTTCCAGGGATTTCGTGATCTTCTCCTGTGGCTATCAGCATTTTGTATCCAAGAACTATGAGATCAGCCGTCCGGAGGGCAGACAGGATTACCAGCTGCTGTATATTTACAAGGGCCGGGGCACATTCCTGATCGACGGAAAACAGCAAATCATCAAAGCCGGAGGGATTGTTCTCTATCGTCCCGGAGAGCCCCAGATTTATACCTACCGCGCCCAGGATGATCCGGAAGTTTATTGGATTCATTTTCTTGGCAGAAAAAGCGGGCAGCTGTTGGAACGCTTTCAAATCGCCGACACCAATGTGGGCGCACAGCGCGAATTAAAGCAGATTTTTGATAAAATCATTCTGGAGCTTCAGCTTCGCAAGCCGTTTTTTGAGGATGCCTGTATGGCGGATTTTCTCAGTCTGCTGGTCTGCATTTCCCGGTTCTCATCGGATTGCCTCAGATCCACACCGAATCGTCCGCGGATCGATCATCTGCTGGCCCACCTGAACAGGCACTATATGGAGCCCTGGACCGTTCCCAGGATGGCAGATTACTGCAATATCAGCACGGATTTCTTTTCCCATCAATTCAAATCCACCGTCGGCACCTCCCCCATGCGTTTTCTGAATCAGCTGCGAATCGACCATGCCAAGGAAATCCTGCTGACGGAAAACCTGACCGTGGCGGAGGTATCCAAGCTGGTCGGATATGATAACCCGCTGTATTTCAGCAGAGTATTTAAGAAAATAACGGGAATACCGCCGAAAATGTATTCCATTACCCAGCTGTGACGCGCCGGAAAACAGGAAGAAACCCCCGCTGCTTTCGGCAGCGGGGGTTTCCTGCAAAAGGGATTGGAAAGAAGAGAGGTAGAAAAGAGGATATACTTGAGTGGAAAGGAAGCGGCTCACGGCTTCCGCAACCTTTCTGTTTATAAGTTATCCGATGGTTTTGAACATCCAATAACGGATTTGAAAACAAAATTCGACGAATTTGTGAATAAAATCCTGCAAAGCCGGTAACCGACAAATTGTTGTTTGGCGCACTGGCGCGGCAGCGCCCATGGCTTCCCCTATGGG
>CAZSMF010000094.1:0-3019 GCA_964607975.1 uncultured Campylobacter sp.
AAGGGGGAAGCTCAAAATGACAAGGCAATGTCATACTGAGCAAAGCGAAGTATCTCAACCTGCTATGTCATACTGAGCGAAGCGAAGTATCTCAACCTGCTATGTCATACTGAGCGAAGCGAAGTATCTTAAAGGCTTTGAGATATTTCGGGCTACGCCCTCAATATGACATAAGGGAGTGGCTCAAAATGACATTAAGGGTGTCATACTGAGCGAAGCGAAGTATCTCAAAAGCACAAAAACATTATTTAAGGAGTTTTCAAATGCCAACAAACGAACAAACAAACCAAAACGAACCAAGCCAAAACGAACAAGCAAACATACCAAGCCTTGATGATAGAGTAGGCGAGGTTATAAACACTGACAGCTGGACTAGTCAGGTAAAAATCACCCTGCAAGTAACCCACGAGCTTGTCAAGGCTTTTAACGAGCTTAACGAGCATTACCGCAAGGATTTAGAGAGTTTTAACGCTAATTTTGACAAGTCTCAAACCCTTTACAATGACTTTGTGCGTGAAAAATCAACCTTTGAGGCAAGTTATGAACGCATTTTAGCCACTTTGAATGACAAAACGCAAGGCTTTGAAAATAATGTGGCTAGAATTGAAGTGCTAAAAACTGAAATCACCGCCACGCAAGAAAACATTACAAAAATGAACGCTTTAATCACCGAGCAAAAAAACGAGATTGCAAAGCTTGTCAATGCCCTTGATATGCAAGAAGTAAATGCAAAAATCGATGAAATAAACGCTAAAAAAACCGAGCTTTCAGCCTTTTTACCGCAATTTGACGAGAAAAAAGAGGACTTAAAGACATATTTAGCTCAAACAAAAAGCGATTTTGAGCAATACATAGCCGATTTTAGAAACGATTTAGACGAGCTTGACTTCGTGCAAACCACCCAGCCAAACACAGGGCTTAAAGACCAATCGTGGCTAGATACAAGCAAAGGGGTGATTAACATTTTTTCTAAAAATCCAAAAATACGCTTTTTACAACCAGATGAACCCAATGAATTTGCAAAATTAGGAAATGGCTGGAAAAAAGACAGCGAACTTTTCATTTTTAAAGCAGGGATAAGGGGCAATGAATGGATAAATCTACATTTAAACGCCCTTGAATTTGACAAAATAGACTTTAAGCAAATGGATATGCCAGAAGCAAACGAACAAAACGAGGGCAGGGCGTGGCTTAAAATGTCGCCTTTAAATGTGTATTACCTTGAAAATCGCTCTTTCGTGCAAATAGATAAAAAGCTTGTGCGTTTTACAAGCCAAACACAGCCTAACGCTGAAACTGAAACTATACAGCTTAATGACATTTGGAAAAAAAGCGATGATGAAGTATTCATTTGCACTAGCTACACCCCTGCGGTGATGAGCGATGGTGAGCCTCAAAGCGTAACAACACCAGCAAAAGCTGAATGGACTGCCCTTGATGAAGTGTATAAAATGGCTAAATTTAAAAGAGCTATTTTACCAAGTGAAGCAGAAATCGCAAACGATGATGAAACGCACGATATAAATAAGGTGCAAATGCGAGATTTAGTCTTTGTTTTTGATGAAAACGAGCTTTATTACTGCGTTAAACGCAATTACAAAGGCGATTTAAGCGAGGCGGAAAAAAGCGAGAGTGCTTATTTATGGGTAAAAAGAAGCGATTTTGAAGCAAATGCAAGATTTAAAGGACTTGATGAGCCTACTGAATTAAGCCATTATGATTTATGGTTTCAAAACAACACAAAAGATAACACAAAAGGCACGATGAAAATGTGCGTGATTAGCGGAAAAGGGACTTTAAAGCCTTTAAGCTATGTGAAAAAATACGCTCACTACAAGCAAGAACTAGCCCCAGCGGTAAAAAATGGTGAATTTTGGTATAAGCCTATCAGCGATGAACTTTATAAAGGCGTTAGAGATGAATGGCTTAAAATCGTGCCGCAACAGGCTATTTATTATAGCGGTTTTATCGAAAAAACATTAGAACAAATCGCACAAGATATTGGTTACACGCCGCCGCAAGATGATGAGGAATGGCAAAATAAAAAAAATGAACAAAAACAAATTTATCAATGGTTTTCACGCAAATTCATCGATGGCAAATATCAGCAAAACCCGCAAATAATCAATATTTCACCAGAGGGCGAATATACATTAGCAACAGCTAAATTTGCAAACACTTCACTTGAAAAATTTAAAAAATATGTGGCTGATAAAGATATTTTTGCATTAGAATGTCTTGGAAATTTTGATTATTTGCCTGTGCTTTTAGATTGTGATTTTGCAAACGCTGACAACTTCACCTTTTATGATAAAATCACCGAGTTAAGCGATGATGAAATTTACATTTGGGCGAAAGAATTCGGCGGTGATTTTGAGTGGCAGGATTGTCATTGTGGTTTTGAGGTGTTTTTATGGCAAAACGAGCTAAATAACAGAGTAGCTGACATTGAAAAAGCCCTTTTGCCTGATGGAAGCTTTACGCAAAAAATGCTTTCAAACGAGCTTATCGAGCCAAAATACCCGCAACAAATCGCAAATAAAGCTTATGTCGATAGTCAAATCTTTTTACAAGAGATTAAAAGCAAGACGACTGATAATGAATTCGTGCTTTGTAATTTAAACGAGGGCTTGAATTTTCTTTTGGGTAAGAACTTAAAGCTTGAAATCACAGGGGACAATCCAACAAATCAACAAGCCTACTCCGCCTCAAATCATTACAGCTTAAAGGTTTTGCAAAAGGCTGATGATTTACAAAGATTAAGCGGACAAAGCGGGGTAATAGTCATTGAAAAGGCGAATTTCTTAAACACCGCTTTGAGTGCTGATACTTTTAGCATTAGAGTGCCGCTACAAGGGTTAAGAGAGCTTGAAATTTTATCTTATGTGATTTACAACGCTAAAATTTACCTCACCCGAGCTTAAAGGGCTTTATGTCATACTGAGGGCTTATGTCATACCGCCCTTTTATGTCATATTGAGGCTTTTTTATGTCATACTGAGCTGCTCTCTTATGTCAT
>CAZSMF010000095.1:0-3004 GCA_964607975.1 uncultured Campylobacter sp.
AAAAATTTTTTTTGAAATTTTTTTTGAAAAATTTGTTTTTTAAATTTTTTAATTTTTTTCATTTTTTAAAAAAATTGAAAATTCAAAAAAAAAAAAAAAGAATTTCATTTGAATTAAGTTTTTTCCATTGTTTTATTTGATTTTGCTTTAAATTGAATTGTTTAGAGTAGTGGTGAAATAATGTTTTTAAAGAAAGATAAAAGATTAAGTATTGATGAAATAGTGTTTTAATTTGTTTTTATTGTTTTAACTTGCCTTAAATGTTTTATTTGCTCTTGTTTGTTTTTTTAAAAGTCTTTAATTAAGATTGTTTGATTAACTTTGTTTGGTTAAAATCTTTGTTTTACTTTGTTTAAAAGCTTTAATTGTTTTTTAAAGTATTGAGTATTAAGCTTTTGTCTTTGATTTTAAATTTTAGCAGGGCGTTGATTTTTTGTTTTTTGGATTTTGTCTGTCTTTGTTTTTTGAAATAGTGGCATAGCTTTTAGCTTTTATGCCTTAAATCGATTTTCTTTTGTTTTTAGTAGGGTAGATTGTTTTTGATTAAGTTTTTTGATTTAAGAGGGGTTTTTGTGCGTTTTTTTTATTTTGCTGAAATCACTTTGTTTTAACTTTATAAGTTATGTCTTTTCTCCTTTCTAAACTCCTTATTTTAAGACATTACCTTACCTCCTCACCACAAAGCCTGATGATTTCATTTTGTCTTGTAGGGTTTGCGTTTTTTGTGTGGCTTTGGAATTATTTGATAAGTCTTTGTTTTCTTGCTTTGTAGATGAAGTGCTATTGTTTAAGCTTTGATTTGAAATGCTTTCATTTGAATTTTGCTGTGTTTGCTGTGTTGTTTCTTGGCTTTTAAGCTCTTTGCCATTTTGAATTTGGCTTTGTTCCTTTTGTGTGGCTTTTTGCGTTAAGGAAGTGTCATTCTTTGGCAAATCATTGCTATTGTTTGTCGATGAAGTATTTTCTTTACCCTCACTCATCGATGAAACATTTTTTGATAAATCACCACTCTTACTTGTTAAGGCATTATCATTCTTTGATAAGTTAGCATTTTGACTTTTTGTTTCACCACCTTCACCAATAAGCCTATAAAGACTTTCAAGCTCTCTTGCATTGTTTTTGTTTAAAAAGGCAGAGGCTTTTTCATACTCTTTAATGTGGTAAGCTTTAAGTTTGAGGTTTTTCTTTCTATGCTCAATCTCTTTTTGTAAAAGTAAAAATCTTTGATTGATTAAATCTAAAATCACGCTTTGATTGTTTTGTAATCTTTGCTCGTATTTATCAAAGATTTTTGTCTGTCTTGTCTCATCATCAGCCCACACATCATCTTGGATAAATTTTTTACACTCTTTAAGCATAAAAACATTTTTTTCAAGCTCTTTAAAGGCTCTTATTAAAGCAAAGGCATTATTATCTTTACCCAAAAGAGAACTTGTAAGCAGTGAAGCTTTAATGTTTTCTTTAAGCATTTCATTAGCATTGCTCTGGCTTAAAATAATGTCTTGCTGTATGGCTTTGATTTTAAGATTGATTTCACTTTTAGTCAATGTTTTTCTGTCTATGTTTGAAGTGATAAAGTCTAAATACTTTTTCTTTTGAATGAGGGTTGAGAATTCTTGGTTTTCATCGTGGCGTAAGATGAGCTTTTGATAGCTGAATTTGTTATAGTCTTTTTCTAAAATGTTTAAATCTTTATTGATGAGTTTAAGATAGGAGTATTTTTCTTTGATTGCTTCGTTGATTGTCTTTAAATCATTAAGATTTTGGAAAAAGGCTTTGTTGAATTCTTTATTAAATACGCTTATATCATTTGAGCTTTGCATTTGTGTTTTTAATCTGCCTAAATTTTCACGCACTTCATCTTGTCTTGCCTTATGATTTTTTAAATCCTCTTTAAGAGTGTTTATCTTTTTGTATTTGGCTTTGATTTTTTTATCTACGCTTAATTGTAATTGAGTAAGCTCGTCTAAAACATTTTGCTTTGAGATGAAAGCGTTTTGATTGATTTCGTTTTTGAGTTTGCTTAAATCGTTTTCAAGTTTATAGTGGTTATGATAATGTAAGCCCTGTGCGTTTAAAGACTTTGCAAAATCATTTCTTAATTGATTAAAAAATGGCTTAAATTCAGCATTGCTTAAATGAAATTTTTGCCCATCTATTCTATTGTTTTTATTGATTAAAATATGAGCGTGTGGTTTGTTCTGGTGAGAGTGTATGACTATGGCATATTTATACAAATAAAAATTCTTTTGCATTACTTCGCTTACTGCATTTTTAAGTATGTTTTCAATGCGTCCATACTCATCAAGCTTTTCATCAATACAAAAGGCTAAATGCAAAACTTCTTTGGCATTTTTCTTATGTGTAAAATCCCTACTCCAATCACTCATAATTTGTGTTAAGCTTTGAAGCTCTCCGTCTTGATTTAAAGCAAAGTCTGTGTTTGAATTTCTTATGACATAAGAAAGAGCATTTTTAGCTCCAAGCCTGTTAAGATTGCTTAAAGTTTTAATGACTACTTGTTTGCAATTCCATTTTTCCTTGCCTAGATTATTATAAGCTTTTATTTTTTCATAAACACCCTTATGATGTGATGAGGCAAATTTACCTAAAAAGCGAAGTGTAATGTAGTGGTTAAAAACTTCTGGCTCTTTGTCTAAAATTACCTTGTTCCATTTGATGACATTATATTTTCGAGTTATGGGTTTAAAATCAAAAAATAAAGCTTCATCTCTTTCTTTGTAAAGCTCTCTTAATTGTTCTTTGCTTAATTGCAAGTTTTTCCCCCTTTTATCTTAAATTTTCATTCAAGTCTTGTCTTAAAAAACTCTCATCGTTTAATGAATGCAATTTTATAAGAAAGATAAAACTTTGTCAATGCTTTTCAAAGTATGATGAGTGCATACTTTAAGGCAAAGTAAAAGAGCAGGATACGCAAATACTTATTAAGTATTTGCACTACAAGCCCTATAAAATAGAGTTTAAAGAAGTAATAATTTTTAAT
>CAZSMF010000096.1:0-2899 GCA_964607975.1 uncultured Campylobacter sp.
TATCAATGAATTTCTTTGCCATAACCAGCCTTTGAAAAAATTTCGTCTATTATACCTAAACTTTGTAGCAAATTGCGTAAAAGACTTAAATAATTTCCTGCGATTTATATTTTTGTTGAATATTAAGAAAAAATTTAGCTAAAATTGTAATTTAAGCTAAATTTAACGACAAATTTGTGGCAAAATAATTTTTTAGCCTAATTGTTTTTTAAGCTCATTTTTAAATGCTTCCTTGCTATGAGACTTGTTATATAAATTCTTTCCTTCTTTAAAGCAATGCAAAAACCATTCTTCATCTTTTTGCTTGATTGGCAGCCAAAAATAATATGGAGTTTTTTTAGAAATCGCCTTGTAAATCCGCTGTAATTCTACAATTTTTCGCTCATACTCGCCTAAATTTGGCAAATCCTCATCTTTACACTCTGATAAATCCTCACCTATAAAGTGGCTAGAATTCATACTATCAAGGCTTTTAAGCTCAAAAATGTGAATTCGCTCTTTTTTATCCCTTAAAATAAAATCTGGGTATGAAAAATAATAGCCCTCTAAATAATACTCAAATTTTATCTGGCTATTGTGCGGGAAATTTTTACCAAAAAGATAGATTGTTTCACTATCTAAACTTAATTCTTTTACACTATCTTTTAAAATATCTTTCATTATCTTTGCAAATTCGTATTCTGCTACGCTATCAAAAGAAACTCTATCGTCAGTTTCATCGCTTTTTTCCATATCCCAAATCCACTCATTCAAGCGTAATTTGTTCTTATTTTCTATAAAAAAGCTGTCAAGTGCCAAAGCCCCAACTAGTTCTTGTCCGTTTTCATTATATGTAGTGAGGCTTTTGTTATAATCAGTAATGATTTTTTCAAATTCCTTTTTTAAAAGCTTAACATTATTTGCAAAAGCAAACCACCTCTGTGCGTCATTTTTAGCATAGTCCTTGCATAAATGCCCGATTTTACTGCTTTCAAACTCTTCAAAAAGCTCGAAAAAGTCTCTTTTGCTCTCTGCTTTACACTTTTTTAGCCTTTCTTCTATGTTAAATTCACTCTTTTCTATCTTGCTTTTATCAAGCCTTGTAAGTTGTATTTTAAACTCATTTAATATCTCGTTTTTAAAAAGCCCCTCGTTTATTTGCCCTTTTAGTCTTACTTTTATCGTCCCTTTTTCCTCATTTTTAGGCTCTATGCCATACACATAGGCTTTATTTATTATCTCTTGCTGGGCTTTATTTAAATCTTCATAGTCTAAAAGGCGTGGATTTCGCCTCACTCGTCCTATCACTTGCTCGTCAAGCTGTTTGCTTTTGCTGTCCCTTATTTGATAAAGCATACAAGCCCTTGGTATGTCAAAGCCCTCGCTAATCACCATTTTAAAGACTATTATATCTATACTACTTTGATTTTCCTTGGCATAGCTTTTCCACTTTTTTATGCTTAAATTTTGCTTTTTTATCGCATCATTTGTCTCGCATTTGTTGGCATTGCTTTCATCTAAAATTATCATATATTTTAGCGCAGCCCTTTTTTTTGAAATCGCCTCTTTTATACGCTTTATCTCCTCATCTGCCTTGTCTTTATTTGAAATTTGTATGATTAAACAAGGGCGAATGCCTATTTGATTTTGAATATAAGATGAGCGAATTTCTTCAAAATGTTCTAGCACCTGCTTGATTTCATATTCTTCATCTTTCCACTCTACTTCTTTTATAAGCCCTGCATCCACAGCCTCTTTATCTTCGATTTTTACATCTGGGGCATTTTTTGGCGTAGCTGAGATATTTATAGTTATGTTAAAATAGTCTTTCTTTGCTAGTTCATCAAGATTATTTGTAGCTTGGTGGCATTCATCTTTTATCAAATACACCTTTTTTGGAGTTTGAGTTTTATTAGAAGGGCTTCCTTTCATATCCTTTAAAAATCGAAGCAAAACGCCTTGCTTTTTCAAAATGCTTGTTTCTTTAAACAAATCCCTTGCTAAAACATAAACATTACAATCTCTTGGTATTTCAATCATTCCCTCAATCTTTTTACCTTTCCCACTCTCAATCAAAAAGGGCTTTAAGTGCTTAAATTTCTCTTGCTTAAAGCGTAAAAATGCCTCGTAATTTTGCTCGGCTAAACCGCCCTTGCTTAAAGTGCTTACCAAAAAGACGGCGTTTTCATCGCTACTTAAAATACGGTTCATCAAAGCACTCATCATATAGGTTTTACCGCTACCTGTGGGGGCTTTAAAGGTGATTTCTTTATTATCGTTGTTATTATTTTTCTTCAATTCCTCAAAAATTTCAAAAAGCTCACTCACCGCCCCTTCTTGCAATGCTTTCATCGCCTCAGTCATTTTGCTTCCTTTTCTCCTCAATACGCTTTTTATACTCCTCATCGCTCTCGCATTCTTTTACGCAGACTGAGAAATTCCTTGCTATCCACTCAGCTTTTTTGTTTATATCATCAAATTTTGGCAAATCATAAGCCCTCTCATCAATCAAATCAAGCAGATTTGCCCCCTTTTCTTGGCTGTCTTTTGGCACACTTTTTATATCTAAAACCTCTAAATTGTCCCCAAAAGGCTCATTTTTTTCTAGCCATTTAAAATCACTAGTATTATCATAACAAGCCCCGCTCATTATGCGTTTAAGGCGTTTTGTGGTTACATCAAGGGCTATGCCGTTTGGATTTAGCTCTGTTATTTCGTTATTTGTAACTAAAATGCAGCGTCTTTTACCGCCGTCTTCTTTGTTGAGTGCCATTACAGCGTGGGCGGTTGTCCCACTTCCAGCGAAAAAGTCTAGGATAATATCTGCTTCTAGGCTATGAGGCGCGTGGCGGCCGGCGGCGGGGGGGGGGGGGGGGTGGGGGTGGCGTGGTGTGGTGTGTGGGGGGGGTGTGGGTGGTGG
>CAZSMF010000097.1:0-2898 GCA_964607975.1 uncultured Campylobacter sp.
GCTTGGTGTCGCTCCAAAAATCGTTATAGAGGGCTTATTCATCGCAAAGGCAAGATGAGTAGGACCGCTATCATTTCCTATAATGAGTGTGCTTAAAGCACTCATTGCGATGAGTTCTTGCAAATTTAGCTTTGGCAGAAGGCTTAATTTAGGCGAAGCCACATCATTAAGCACAAATTGGGCTGATTTTTTCTCCTTCGCACTGCCCCAGCACAAAAAAATTCTTGCCCTCTTAAAACGAGTGAGTATCATTTGGCAAAGTATGGCAAATCTTTCCTTTGGGTAGTTTTTATTTTCCATACTTGAACCCAAATGAATGAGTATATTTTGCTTGTTTTCATCGATTTTTAGCTTTTTAATGAGCTTTTCTTTGAGCTTTTCATCGGCTTTAAAGCAAGGTGATTTAGAAAGAATTTCATCTTTGTTAAATTCTTGTTTTAAGGCAAAATGAAGTAAATACAAATTCCTTAAAATAATGTTTTCATCATAGGCAATATTTTTTTTGTGGGCGTAAAAATAACTTGCCAAATTTTCTTTGAGGCTTTTTTTATCAAAACCATAAGCCTTTGAGGATAAAAATCGAGCAATCACAGCAGATTTAAGCAAACCTTGCAAATCAATCACCAAATCATAATCATTACGCCTTGCCTTTGTAAGAATTTTAAGCGTAGCTAAAATTTTCCTATCCTTTAAAGGCAAAGCATACAAGGTGCTAATGAGCGAATGCGGAGCTAAAATCTCCTTAAACCTCTCATCAACAAACCAATCAATCTGTGCTTTTGGATAATTTTTTTTCACAAATTGTAAAACTATGCTTGATTGTATGATGTCTCCAAGTGCTGAAAGGCGGATAAGGGCTATTTTCATTTGCGAACTTTATAAAAATTTTGCTAAAATCATAACAAATTTTTTTAACCAAAAGGCAAAATATGAGCGAAATTCAAAAGAAAAACAAAAATTATATCTGCGTTTTTGACTGCGAGAGTATCCCTGATGCGGCTTTGATAAGAAAAATTTATGGCTTTAAGGGCAGTGATGAGGAGGTGAGCTTAATGGCGATTGAGGCTCAAAAAAAAGAATATGCAAGTGAATTCTTACCCCTACCCTTTCATAAAATCGTAAGCATTTGTGCGGTGATTTGTGATGAATTTGGCAAATTCATCAAAGTCAATAAAATCGAAGGCGAAAATGAGCGGGAGATGATAAGCAATTTTTTTGCCTTTATCAATAAAAGTGAGCCAAAGTTAGTGAGTTTTAACGGCAAGAATTTTGATATGCCCGTGCTGGTTTTAAGGGCTTTAAAATATAACATTAAAGCAAATGCCTATTTAGACACGATAAGTGATAAGTGGAACAATTACAAAAGCCGTTACAACGAGCAAAAGCATTGTGATTTGCTTGAAAGTTTTGGAGCAAGGGTGAGGCTTGATAGTATTTGTTCTATGGCGAATTTACCCGGCAAATACGACATACACGGCTCTGAGGTGATGAAGCTTTTTTATCAAAACAACCTTGACAAAATCCACGAATACTGCGAAAGCGATGTGCTAAACACCTATATGCTCTTTTTAAAATACGAGTTGATAAAGGGGAATTTAAGCGAGGAAGATTATGTGCAGAATTTGCAAATAATGGCTGAATACATAAGCACTCACAAAGGCGAACAAGGCTATGTGAAAGTCTTTGTTAAAGCTTGTGAAGATGAAATTGAGCGTATTGTGAGTGGAAATTATGAGGATAATGCTTTTGAAAATTCAAGCACAAATTTAAGCCCTGATTTAAGGGCTGATGAAAATGCTCCAAGCCTTGATGAGCTTATCCAAAGCGGAGCGTTAAATTTGGGGGTAAAAGCTACAAAAACAAGCAAAAAAACAAAAAAACAAGGAGAAAAAGAATGAGAATTTTAATCACAGGCGGTGCTGGTTACATAGGCTCTCACACCCTCAAACAATTTTTAGAAACAAAACACGAAATTGTCGTGCTTGACAACCTTGACAAAGGCTCACAAAAAGCCATTGATAGTCTGCAAAAATTAAGAAAATTTAGCTTTATCAAGCAGGATTTAAGCGATTTTTCGGCGTTAAAAAGGCTTTTTAAGGAGTATAAATTTGAAGCTGTGGTGCATTTTGCAGCGAGTATTGAGGTGTTTGAAAGTATGCAAAATCCGCTAAAATACTATATTAACAACACCGCAAACACAAGCAATCTCATACAAACTTGCCTTGAAAATGATACAAAATATTTTATTTTTTCCTCCACAGCAGCAACTTATGGTGAGCCTCAAAGTGAAATCGTAAGCGAAACAAGCCCCTTAAATCCTATAAATCCTTACGGGCAGAGCAAATTGATGAGCGAGGAGATTTTGCGTGATGCAAGTCGGGCAAAGCCTGAATTTAAGCACTGCATTTTGCGTTATTTTAATGTCGCTGGGGCTTGTATGAGCTTTAATATAGGGCAAAACTACCCCAAAGCTACGCTGCTGACAAAGGTAGCGGCTGAATGTGCGGCTAAAAAACGAGAGAAAATGTTTATCTTTGGCGATGATTATGCGACAAAAGATGGCACTTGTGTAAGGGATTACATACACATTGATGATATAGCAAGTGCGCATTTAGCGGCTTTAAAATATCTACAAGATGCTCAAAGCAATGTTTTTAATGTAGGCTACGGACACGGCTTTTCCGTAAAAGAGGTGATAGAGACGATGAAAAGGGTAAGTGGGGTGGATTTTAAAGTAGAACTTGCTCCACGCAGGGCTGGGGATTCAAGCATTTTAATCGCTGATAATAGCAAAATTAAAAAACTCACTTCGTGGCAAGCAAAATACGACAATCTTGAAACCATTTGCAAAAGTGCGTATGAATGGGAGTTAAAGGGCTAAATTTAAGTGCTGAATTT
>CAZSMF010000098.1:0-2786 GCA_964607975.1 uncultured Campylobacter sp.
GCCCTACTGCAATGTCTATGTTTTGTTTATTGATAATATCACTATCTTTGATTTCCGTATATTGTTCTTGCACTTAACAACCTCTTGCTTTTAATCTCTTGTATGAATTTCAAATTATACCACAAAAGGCTTAAAAATGCCCTGTGAAATTGTTATAATTTAGAAATATTTATCTTATTTTAAGCTTTTTTTGATATACTACCCCCATCAGTAATGTAATGAGAAGTCGTCCAGCCTTTATTTTTGGATTGACATCTCGTTACAATGTTCCTATGCCACCTATTAACAAAATAGATAAAAGTAAAAATCTCGGCAAAACTCATACTTTTCGATTTAGGACTATGCTGTTAGAGTGCTTGAGACAGCAACCGTATTTTGCTATTAGACTTGGCGAAATTGATGAAAACTCTTTTCAATAGAAATTTAAAGATTACAAAAAATTTATACAAATTTTACGAAAGGAAATTAACATAGAAACTCTTACTGATGAGGACTTTATTTTAGATATTCGCCAAAAAGGTGTCGATATGAAAATAGGATTAGATATGATAAAGTTAAGGACGATGATAAAGACTTTAAAAAACTAAAACATATCAGCGATAGTAAAATTGCGATGAAAGCTATTGAAGATGAAAAAGCCAAACAAAAAGAAAAACAAAAGCCAGAACAAGAAAAAAGCAAAGAGCTTTCAAGGCAAAAATTAAAAATGAAGCGAGGATAAAAAATGCGACAATTTAATCCATTTGAAATAGAGTTGCAATTAAAATTTGATAAAACTTCTAGCGAAATTCGAAATGAGGGGCTTAAAGGTTTAGAATTTGATAATATTGCTGCATATCTTGATTATAAGGAAACGATGACAATGAGCGAAAAAACCTTACAAATCTTTGAGCTTTGTCAAAAGCTAACAGAGCTTTTAGGCGATAAAGAAGCTATTGCCGATTTGAAGCTTTTGTTAGAACGACACCCTGAAATGTTTAGAGACAAAGAGGAAGTTAGAGAAGTTATTGAAAGGGTGGTAAGTAAGCCTGAAATAATAATAAATGCAAATAAAAATAATGAGGATTATACTATTATTAAAGCTGCAAAAAGACTAAATAATGAAAAAATGGCTGATGTGGTAATAAAAAATGAGGACGGAATAAATGAAATATTTCATACAAATAAAAAGAGAATTAGAGAAATTGAAAGACTAAAGAATATGAAAAATCTATTACAGGTAGAGACCCCAACACCCTCTACACGCCAACTGAATGGATTGGAGCTAATAGATAATCTATCTGGTGCAAATGCACTTTCTGTAATAGAAAATAAACAGATAGGGGACTATAAAGTCCTTTCAACATCTGCAAACAGCATTATACCACAAAAAAACAATCAAAGTCAAGCCCTTGATATGAATGATAATTCTGCTCTTAAAGCAATCGAAAATGAAGTGTCTAACACAAAAGAAAATGAAATACAGGAATCAGAAAATGAGAAATCTAAAAAAAATAAGGAAACGATGACAATGAGTGAAAAAGACACAGCCCAGCAAAAAAGAGAAAATTATATCGACAAATACAGCAAAACAAAGGCATTTAAAGAACTTGACAAAGACAAGCAAGAAGCCATTTTAAGCCTTAAAAACTTTACAAGCAGAACCGATGCCAAAGGGGATAAATACACAAGAATTGCAGAATTTAATCACTCATTTTGACAACAAACACGATAAGGCACAAAGAGAATTTTATTTAAAGTTTTTTGAGGATACAAAACAAAATCCACATATAGAATTAAATGTTTTAGGTAAAAATGGAGAACAAAGAAAGGAATACATTAAAGCCTACCAACACAAAGAAAGTAAAGATTTATACTACATAGTTATCACACAAGAAAACGATAATATAAACATTACAGGCTATCCAACAACGAAAATAAGTAAAGTGATTAACGATATAGCTAAAAGTGAAAATGTAGCAAGGACTCTTGATGAAATCGCACCCCCTGCCAAGCCGATTGAAAACAATCCAAGTCATCAACTTGCAAACAACATTATACCACAAAAAAATAATCAAAGTCAAATTTTTGAACTGATAAAGAATGGCGGGGGCTTTTACTTTTGTCAAGGATTTTAACGATAAAAAGTTTTTTACTAGCATAGCAAGGGATACAAATGGCGAGTGGATAATCACAAGCAACGCACCTAAAAGCTTAAACAATGTAAAAAATAAACTCAAACAAGGTGGGGAACTTTTATATAATGACTTAAAAGAGCTTGAAACCATTAAGATTAACGCTAATGATTTTACGCAAGAGGCAAATTCTCCCAAGCAACAAGCTACAAACGACATTATACCACAACAAGAGACAAAAATCAAGGGGGAAATTTAAAAAATCCGTAAAATGATGAAATAAGCACTAATAAGGCACAAGAAACAAACGAGGCACAGTAAAAATATAGAAAATTTTAAAAACTATTTAGCCCAAAGCCAAGACATAAAAGAGTTTAAAGGCAGGGAAGTTGCTAGTGCGAGTGATATATTAGAATCGGGCGGGACTACTATTAAGCCCTCTCTCTTGCAGATTGAATACCCCGCTAACCATAGTAGTGGCATAAACTCAAATCAAATTATACCACAAAAAATAATCAAAGTCAAATTTTTGAACTGATAAAGAATGGCGGGGGCTTTTACTTTTGTCAAGGATTTTAACGATAAAAAGTTTTTTACTAGCATAGCAAGGGATACAAATTATCTTTAAAATGCTTCCAAGCATATAGCATATTAACTTCAACTTCGCCTAAT
>CAZSMF010000099.1:0-2775 GCA_964607975.1 uncultured Campylobacter sp.
AGATATGCACGAACAAAAGCTTAAAGAGCTTGAAAATCTTAAACAAGGCAAGGACGAGCTAAAAACTACTTTGCAAAGGGATTTAACAGGGCAAGAAATTAAAGAAGCGGTTGAAAAATGGGATTTAAACAATGTAAATCCAAAGGACAAAATTTTAATTTCAAAGGTGCAAGGCGAGGAATTAGAACAACTTAAAAAGGAATTTGATTTTAAGGGAAATTATGAAATCGCCCGAGAGTTAGACGCTAGTCATATTAAACACATTTTAAATCGCCACCCTGATTTAAATTTAGATGAAATACTTGATTATCAAAATATCATTAAAACCGCTGACATTAGAGAAGTTAAAGACAAAAAAATCATTTACAAAAAGCAAGTAAATGGGCATTATGTAGTAGTTGAGGAGGCTTTAACAGGCAAAAATAAAATAAGCCTTGTAACAATGTATAAAGGTAAAGGTGATATTACGCCCACCCTTACGCCTTCTGCAAAAAAAGAGAGATACGACTTGAACCAAAAATCAAGTGGTGAATATAATATCATTGACAATTCTAGCACAAATTTAGCAAAAAATCAAGCTACCCTACACCCTAGCCTTGAAAGTATAAAAGATAAGCATTTGCAAAGCCTAAAAAGAAGCGAAAGTGAGATAGAAAATCAAAGATTGCGATTGCAAAGCCTAGAAAATGACAAAAAAGAATACGAACGCTTAAAAAACAGCCAAGAATTCAAAGAGGCAAGAACAGGTAAAAAAGAGGGTGAGAGCCTTTTAGAAGTAAAAATCAAAGGCAATGAGCAAGACATAAAAAAAGAACAAAGTGAGCTAAAAAGAGCCATTGAAAATAAAGCGTATTTTAAAAAGCAAATCAAAATGCTTAACGAAGTGGAAGCGACTTTAAATCAGGCTAGAAAACAGCTCGATGACTTTGGCACAAATCCAAACGCAAAGCATCTTAAAGCCCTTTATAAGATGAAAAATAAGCTTATCGACACTGAAAATGCGATGCGAGGGGAGAATTCGCCATTTATAAACCAAGCAAAAGACACCCTAGAAGCCATAATGGACGCCATTAAAAACGCAAAAGAAAATTTAGCGGTTAAAAAGGCAAATCCACAGGCTATAACACCTACACAAGCATTTTTAAGCTTTATCGATGAGACAAAGGCTAAAATTGACTATGCTTTACAATTTGACAAAGATACCGCACTTAAAACACTTGATGAAATCGCTCAAAATTACGCAGATAAAGTGCCATATTTAAACTTTATCAAACGCAAAAAAGCCGAAGTTGAAGCGGCTTTTAAAGATAAAAGCGAGGTTTTAAATCACGCTCAAAATGTCAAAATGAATACAAATACAAAAAATTATATTGACAATTTGCCTTTAAGCTCACAGCAAGAATTTAGCGACTTTGTCGATAGTGTTTTAAGTAAAGATTACAAAAATGCTCCAAACATTCAACGCATAGCAACGATAAATGAGACTTTAAAACAGGCTTTAAAGTTAAATGGTGATAAAGTTTTTATGCTTAAAAGTCGTTTAGCACACTTACGCCCTGAAAGAAAGGCTAAATATAACCAAGATTTACGCATTGATGAAATAAAAGAACTGCCTAACATTATCAACAAGGCAACAACAGCTTTTAAAGATGAAAAAGGCTTTTTTATCGCATTTGACGATACATTAAATGAAAGTAAAGTAAATTTTATTCATTTTAAAGCAGATAATAAAGGCAATTTTATCGTAACAACTAAAAAGGTAAATAAAGATGAGTTAAAAAGATATTCATCAGTGGGGGTGGGAGTTGAACCCACTACACCAACGCCTAAAAATCAGGCGTTGCCTTTTACCGAAAACAAGGCTTCACCCACTGATTTAAACGACATTATACCACAACAAGAGGTAAAAAATCAAGCCGATGCGTTAAAAAATCCGCAAAATGATAATGCAAGTCTTAATAAGGCTCAACAAACAAACGAAACACAGCAAAAAATAGAAAATTTCAAAAACTATTTAGCACAAAGTAAAGACATAAAAGAGTTTAAAAAAAGGCTTATACAAGAAAAAGAGGGCTTGAAAGCATATATAAAAGATGTGATTTTTAATAAAGACAAGCTTTTTGACGCAACAGGCGAGGGGCATTATAAATTTGAAAAAGGCTACAAAGGAAGTGGCGATTGGAAAAACCCAAAAGAAAGGGCTAAATTATTTTTAAATGCCATTGATAACAATGGAGCAAATATTTTAATTTACAACAAAACAAGCGATGATTATGTAATGGGTAAATTAAGCAAAATCCAAAATATAGCTTTTAGTTTTATAAAAGATGATAAATTAGCAGGTAATTTAACCTTACCGCAAAATATCACAAAAGAATTAAGAGATGAAGTCAAAGACACTTTAAGAAAAATGCAAGGCGTTAAAGAAATCTTTGATGATTTAATAAGAGAGAAAAAGGCTTTAATTGAAAAAGAGGAAGCTAAATTTAGCTTTACAAATGGCGGTTACCAAAAAGATTATGATAAAGAATTAGTCGAAAAACTAGACGATGAATATAAAACAATAGCCTTTTTTATAGCTGATGATTTACCTGCAAAAAGCGATTATGAAAATGTAGCAAAGCGGTTTAACGATGATGATTTATCTTTAAAGACAATAACAAAAATTCATTATGATTTTAACAAAGTTAGAAAGCTTTTAGAAAACGAGCTTAACCTAACGCCAAACAAAGAATACGGCGTAAATTATGCAGAGTTTTACCAAGATGGGCAAGG
>CAZSMF010000100.1:0-2664 GCA_964607975.1 uncultured Campylobacter sp.
GGAGCAACAGCCTCAAAAGTGGGTATTGATACGATTAAAAGGCTTTCTAAATACCCAAGAGCAAGGGAAATTTTTACTAAACTTGAAAACAAAGCTAAAAAAGCAAATTTAAATAAATTTGATACAATTACAAAATTAAAATTTGAAAAAGGTAATAATGTGTTAAATAACGACTTGCAAAGATTGTTTTTGAGCGAAAATAATCATATAGACTATAATAAAATTAAAACTTACGCAAAGCCAAGCATAATGCCAAAGCCAAATTTTAAGAACTATGATGAATTTAAGGCTATTTTCGCTAATGTGAATGGTAATATCGGCTACATTGATACACCCTATAAGCCTGTAAAAGTAAAAATTTATAAAGCTTACGAGCATTTCACAAAAAACACAAATAACAAAAATAGGGAAAATATCAAAGGTGGCTTTTTTAGCACACTACAAGAGCCTCTTTTTATAGTGAGAAGTGAGCGAGTGGGGCAAAAAGAGCCAAGTGTATATTTTTACAAGCCTTTTTTAAGTAAAAACAAAGAGGGTAAAGAAAGCGTGATGAATATTTTTAGCATAGCTGTTGATTATAATGGCAATTTAGACTTTAAGACTTATTACCACGATGAACGCAGCAATAGATTAAAAAATGTAGTTGAAAATATTTTAAAAAACAAAGGTGAAGTAGTTTATATAAAAAGCCCGAATGGATAACACACCAACTATCAATTTAAGTGTCCCACTTTTGCGTCCCTAGCCACCATAAGTTGGGTAGGTTAAAGGCTAGTCGCTGGGCTTTTATGCTCCCATTATACCCCCTTTTTATTTAAAAGTCAAATTTTTAACCCTTTTTTTTATTTTGCTTTTTGTTTAAAATGGTAAAAAATGTTATATCAAGCCTTTGGCAAGTATCTGCCCTTTATGTCATACTGAGCAAAGCGAAGTATCTCAAAGGGCAAGGGTGAGATTTTTCGCTACGCTCAAAATGACAAGGAGGCGGCTCAAAATGACAAAGGACGCTCAAAATGGCAAGGCAGATTTTAGAGCAAGTTTTTAGCAAAGAACTTATCAAAGCCCTTGACAATAGAGCCTTTATCGTGGGAAGTGATGAGGGTTTAAAAGGCGTTGAAAATGCGGTTAAAGAAAATTTAGCAAATTTGGATATAATGGCGAGTTTAGATTTTAAAAAGGAAAAAGCAGTGTTGAAAAATATCTTGCAAGATGATAAAATCAATTATGCTTATTTGAAAAACATTGCCGAACCATTAAAAAATATTGATAGCGAGGAAAATTTTTTAAAACTTTTTGCTTTTAAAAAAGATAAAACAAAAGGAAATATAAAAACCCCTATAAAAGAAGTTGAAATCGATGCAAAAGCAGCGTGGAAACATTTGCAAGATAATTCTAAAAAAGAAAATAGACTTAAACTTGCAGGAGGCATTTTGCCAACATTGCAAGAACCTAACATTGTCAGTATTGATAAAAATGGGACTTATTACTTTTATAAAGCTTTTAAAGATGAAAATGGAGTGCTTAATTTAGTTAGTATTGAATTGCCTAAATCCAATAGATTAAAATATAAAACAAGTTACATCGCCTCAAAGCAAAGATTATTAAAGATTTTGAAAGAATACAATATAATTTATCAAAAATTATAAAGGCAAGATTGCCACAGCTTAGGGCGGAGTGGTTACCACACTGACAAAGCGTATCATTAAGGCTACCTAACCTTGCCTTTGCTATATTATACCCCCTTTTTATTTAAAAGTCAAATTTTTAATCCTTTTTAAAAATGTTAATTTTTGTTAAAGTGGTAAGTAAAAAAGGCTGAAAAATGAAAATGTATCATACCCCTTTTATTAAATTCATCGCTTATCAATTGCAGGTTAATGAAAGCTTGGCTATGCACTTCATAAACGCTGATAATGCTAGGATTGAAAGCCTTGATGAAAACATAGTGCAAATTGTCGAGGCTGGGGAAAATGGCTTGATTAGAAATGACACGACAAAAACAAAGGGCATCAAGCAAGGTGATACGAAGCTTAAAATCACAATGGACGCCGATGCAACGCATAGAAAAACAATAATTTATTTGCCCATTAGGGTGCAAAATATGGCGACAAAAGGCTCTTTCAGGGTAGGCACAAGTGCAGGAGGCACAACATTTTTGGAAAATATGCCCCGAGATTTTGGTGGTGTTTTGGTGGATAAAGATGGGTATTGGACGATTTCGGCAAAAAGCTCAAATGGCTCAAATAACGAATACCCACGCTGTGAAAATTTAACGCCAAAGATTTTAAGTTTAGAAACGATGAGCGAACAAAATAAAAGGGCTACATATAGAATGCGAATAAAGGGTAATGGTTTAGGCTTAATCGCCTTAAAATGTGCTGATTTTGAAAAATCCCTACAAAATGGCATAGTCCCAGCTTTAAGGCAGATAACAAGGTGGCAAGTGGCTTGTTTTCATAGTTGTTACAATGTCGCCTCACGCCATTATAGCAAATGTCCGCAGGGCATTTTAGCTGTCGATGAAACGCATAAAATTTACCTTTTGGATTGATTTTGTCATACTGAATTATTCTTGTCATATTGAATTATTCTTGTCATACTGAGCGAAGCGAAGTATCTGCCCCTTATGTCATACTGAGGGCTTTACGCCCGAAGTATCTCAAA
>CAZSMF010000101.1:0-2574 GCA_964607975.1 uncultured Campylobacter sp.
GATTTAAATTTGCAAAGTAAGAAAAGAGTAAAAAATGAGCGTAGATAAAATTAAAACAATAAACAAAGGAGGACACAATGTTTGGAACACGATTTGAACTCGATGAGGAAAAAATTCTACGAGAGGACATATATGATTTAGATGAAATGTATACAAAGATAGAAGAACTTGCTACAAAAAGAGCTGGGCTTACAAAGGTATCTAAAAATCATTATGAATTTAGAGGAGAGAAAAACGCTCAAGCACATTTGGGGATTTTAGTGTTTAATTGCCTAAAACATTGCGAGTGGTTCACTAAAAATGTCAAAACTTGGGAATGGCTAGGGGATAGCAATAACGAAAATTATGTGGGAAATATGATTACATTGCTTAAAAGAGAAAAAATAGGTGTTTGGGCGTGAGTAGTGAAAGAACGCTTAAATCCATAGCCTTTGACTTGGATACCAAAGCCTCAATTTGATTGTAATGCGAATTTAATAGAGCAAGAACAAAAGACGATAAATATGCAATTTATATCAAACTTTAAAACAGACAATGAAGCAAAGCTTTCTTTTTTGCGAACACCTGATTTTGTTGAATTGGCTAATATAATGCAAAGCGATGATAGGCGATAAAAGATTAAAAAACTCTTTTCATCACAAAGCTACTTGCGATAGGGTTGAGTATAAGGACTATTTAGAAAATCCTTGACTTTTAAAGAAAAAGGGGATATAATGAAAAAACAAGCTGACTATAAAGCGTGGCATTTTATCTTACAGGATTTTGCCTGATTTTCTGGCTACCGATTTTAGTCAGCTTTGCATAAATCATTTGAGAATTATTTTTTGACACAGCAAGACTTACAATGTTTTGTAAAAATAATATGTCTCATTTATATCCTGCGTTCAAGCACTCCACCACTGATATAAACTCGATTTTCTTTTATTACCTTCAATCTCGCTTTGTTTGTGGGTAAATCCTTGACTTTTAAGGAAAAAGGGGGTATAATTTTGCGTGAAAACCGATAGTCGATGCTCTCAATGTGGTAGAGAGCTGGGCTTTGCAAAAAGCTTGTGATATTGTGGGTTCAACTCCCATCTTCTATCGGTTTTTTGTTTTTAAGTGTTCTCTTATCTGCCTTTTTAGCTGTTACGACAAAATTGCCATTCCCATCACTTTTAAAATGAATAAAATTAGCCATTTTCTCGTTCATATTATCTGCAAAAATAATAAAAAAGCCTGTTTCATCTTTATAAGCTGTTGTTGCTGTATTGATTATGCTTGGAATTTGCTTTATCTCGTCAATGCGTAATGCTTGATTATATTTAGCCTTTCTTTCAGGGCGAAAATGAGATAAAGAACTTTTTAATATAAAAACTTTATCGCCACTTAACTTTAAAGCCTGTTTTAAAGTCTCGTTTATCGTGGCTATGCGTTGAATGTTTGGAGCATTTTTGTAGTCTTTACTTAAAACGCTATCGACAAAGTCGCTAAATTCTTGCTGTGAGCTTAAAGGTAAATTGTCTATGTAGTTTTTTGTCTTTGTATTCATTTTAACATTTTGAGTATCCATTTTTTCACTTTTGCTAAATTTAGTTGCCATTGTATCAAAGTTATTTAAATTTGCTTTTTTAGTCTTGTTTTCAAGTTTAGTAAAAATTTCCCTTGCTCTTAGGTATTTAGAAAGCCTTTTAATCGTATCAATACCCACTTTTGAGGCTGTTGCTCCGCCGACAAAGCCCATTAAAAACTTTCAGGGTTAAAAGCTAATATTGCCTTGCTGTGCTGTCTCTACCCCCGCTTAAATTAGCTATTGTCATTATTTATCCTTATAAAGTTCTTTCCTAACTTAAATAGATTTAAAGTAAGTTTTAATCGCTTTCATTTTATCCACTTTGTCATTTTGAGCCTTTTTTATGTCATATTGAGGCGTAGCCGAAATATCTATCCCTTAATGTCATTTTGTCTCCCCCTTTTATGTCATATTGAGGGCGTAGCCTGAAATATCTCTTTACCCTTTAAAGATACTTCGCTTTGCTCAGTATGACAAGAAAATAATTTGATATATCATTTTTTTACCATTTTAAACAAAAAACAAAATAAAAAAAGGATTAAAAATTTGACTTTTAAATAAAAAGGGGGTATAATAGGGGTTAATGAAGTTTTGCTATTTCGCATACTGCCTTAACGCTCTCCACTTCTAGTGGGCAGTGTTGCAAACTTTGTTTCATCGTAGTGGATTGTGGAGCAACTGCTGGTGAAACTTCATTTTTTAATGTATTTAATTTTTATATCATCACTTTTTAAAAGATAATTCAGCCTTGTGCCTCTTTTGTCTAAATAATATGTCTTAAATTCAATTCTATTTTTACTATCCAAGCCTATACCAAACAAATTTAAGATATTTTTATTTTTATCATAAAAAGGCTTATAAAAATACACGCTTTCTTTACCCTTGCTCTCATCTTTGACGATAAAGAGCGGGTCTTTAAAGGTGCTAAAAATCCATTTTTAATGCTCTCTCTATCGACATTATAGGTATTATCTTTAAAATGCTTCCAAGCATATAGCATATTAACTTCAACTTCGCCTAAT
>CAZSMF010000102.1:0-2484 GCA_964607975.1 uncultured Campylobacter sp.
TATGTCATACTGAGGCGAAGCCGAAGTATCTCAAAACAACAGCAAAGGCTTGACAAAAAGTCAAGCCTTAAAGATTAGAATTTGTAAAGGGCTTGGAAACGAACGGTTTGTTTGTTACCAGCATCATCACCTTTTGGTTTTACATTAAAGTAAGAATACCAAGTTTCAAAGCTAAGATTTTTGTTTGCTTTGTAACTAAGCTCAATGACACCTTCCCACGCAGTATTTTTAAAATCGTCTGTCTCACCAGTCGTATCGTTGATTGTTTGAGTTGTGGTATTTTGTCCAAATACACCTTGAACGCCTATGCGGAAATCAGCCGGTAAAGTATAGCCCACACCTACATAACCAAAAACATTTTGTCCATATGATTGCACTAGGGATAAATTATCAGCGTAGAAAATTTCTCTACCTATATATAAATCCGGTCCGCTTGTATCTTCTAGGGTGTTGAGAGTGGTTCTATCTTTTTTACCATAGAAAATTCCACCCACTCTTGCATCAAGTCCAGAGACATTGACAAAAAGGCGTCCATCTACAAGGTTTCCAGCACCCACTGCGTCTGGCTTTATTAAAACATTTTTCAAATAGTTTGTTGGGTTGTTGCCAAGGTAAGTAACCTTTACACCGGCATTATCATTACCGCCAAAACCGAGGGTGTATTTAAGATTTACCGCATAAAGTGTAGCGATTCTGTCCCAGTGAGCACCCCAAACTTGTGCGTTAAGTCCGGCGACATTAGCTAAAACAGCCGCACCATACATATTTCTGTCGTAAATGTCATTGGCAATATCTATTTTTGCATCGCCCGGCTTTAATTCACTTCCATCTGAATTTGCTATCGCTTTTCCATCTTTATCTAATTTATGATGTCCGACATTGCTTGCAGAGAAAGCATCTCCGTCTCCTGCGTCTCCTTCGAAGCTATCTACAACGAAACCTGCCACAGTAAGCCCCTCAGCAGGAGTGAAAAGCACCTTAGCTGCTGTGCCTACGAAATCAGCCGTCCAAATAGTGCCAAGCTCTTGCTTACCAAGTATGAGGCTTAAACCAGCATCAGCAACATCGTATTGCAAATAGGCTTGTTTTAAAACGAGTGGATTTTTGGTTTGAGTGAGGTTTGAACTACCATAACCACCATTTTTGTCGTTGTTATACATAATTTGCCCGAAAATTTTGAAATTATCTCCTGCATCGAGCTTAATACCTGTGAAAGCACGGAAGCGGTGGTTGTTGTTATTATCGTTTATACCATAATAACTTGAAGGATTTGTGAGTCCTCCTTTGTTTAACTTGCCTTGCCAACTAACAGAATCAAAGCGGTATCTTAATGCACCTGAAACCTCGACATTTTTAATCGCCTCTTCAAGTGGCTTTGCTGAAAGCGCACTGAACGAACCAGCAGCCAAGGCTGCAACTAAACTGAGTTTAACTAACTTCATTGGAATCTCCTTTACTTGATTTAAGTTAATCAAGTGCAATTATATCACAAGGGGGGGGGGCATTTAAGCTTATACAAAGCTTAAATTCTAAAATTTTTTGCCTCTTTTTTGTAATGGGCGTTATTAAAATTTTTGAATTTTTCTTTTTTGGGTGGTGAATTTTTGGGGATTTTGGGTTTTATTTTGTTTTTTGGAGCTATTTTTTGGGATTTTGAGTGAATTTAGTGTGTGTTTTTGGCTTTTTGGAGTTGATTTTGTTTTATTATGCTTTGATTTGTGGGTATTTGTTTAAGTTTGTTGTTTTTATATAAGCATTTAAAGCTATTTTTATAATTAAAGTGCTAAATTTAGTAGTGTAGGAAAATTTGGCATTGCTGTGGTGGGGTTTTGTGGTGAGTTTAATTGTTTTTGTAGATTTTGGTTTTTTTGAGCGTTTTTTTGCTTTTGTGGCTTTGTTTTGATTTTTGTATTATTTATGGTATTGTTGATTGATTTTTTATAGATACTTCGGGCGTAAAGCCCTCAGTATGACAAGCGGTTGAGATACTTCACTTCGCTCAGTATGACACTATTTTTGTCATATTGAGGCGTAGCCGAAATATCTCTTAACCCTTTGAGATACTTCGGCTTCGCCTCAGTATGATATTTTTACTTGTCATTTTGAGCGTAGCGAAAAATCTTTTTTAAAGGAAACGCTTCTTTATGATGAGATACTTCGCTTCGCTCAGTATGACATAAAAAAAGTCAGTATGACAGAGTTAAGGTTTAGAGACTTCGCTTCGCTCAGTATGACATAAATATGGTGTCAGTATGACATACTATGTGTCATTTTGACTCCTCCTGTCATTTTGAGCGTAGCGAAAAATCTTTTTTAAAGGAAACGCTTCTTTATGATGAGATACTTCGGGCGTAAAGCCCTCAGTATGACACTATTTTTGTCATATTGAGCCGTAGGCGAAATATCTAAAAGCCTTTACAAACCCCGCAAGTGATTTGGCGAAAATTAGCAAAACAAAGTTCTTTTGCAAAGCTTGTCATTCAT
>CAZSMF010000103.1:0-2414 GCA_964607975.1 uncultured Campylobacter sp.
ATGTCTTTCACGCTGATGCAGCTGCTATTAAAGGAGCAAGAGATACAGAGAGTGCTTTAAGGTATTTACCCTTTGTAACTATTATCAACACAGCAGGTTTTGGAAATCAGCTTGATTTAAGAGGGCAAGGACGCCTTTCAAGCACGGGCATTAAATTCCAAATCAATGGCATAGATGCCACACCAGTTGATAGTTACTATGGCTTTATGCCTATTAACACTATCTTACCTTCCTTAATCCAAGAAATTGAAGTTAAACCCGGTGTTGAGGCAAGAGGTGGGACGATAAACATAATCACTTCTAAAAGAGCCGCTCCTATGTTTTTAGTCGGTGCTGGTTACACCAACACAGTTTCAAGTAGTGGGACAAGTTACAATGTCTTTGCCTTGGCGAATGAAAATCTCGGTGCTAATGTCAAAATCAACGCTGGACTTGCTTACAACCAAATGGGCGGACCAAGAGAAGATGATGAAAACACAGGAATGCACGCCGTTTTAGGAGGCGAATACAATCTAGGCTGGGGACAAAGGCTTTCTTTTGATGCTGATTTCTTTTACGGAAAAAGCAAAACCACGCCGTATAACTCATTTTTAGGGTATGATGAGTATTTAAAAATCGCCAGCACAATACAATCATCAGGTGGAGTGCCGAATGGGGAATACAGAGACATACCAATCAATCCAAATTTAAAACCAGAGGAAAGAAATAAAAAGGGCATTGGAGAAATCGACACCACACAAATTAGGGCTTTGGGGATTTTAGGTTATAATAATGAATTATCCAAAAATCTCAACCTCGACATTAAGGGCTTTTATTTAACCGATGAGAGAAAATTCAACACCCATTTAAGCTATACCCCTTATATTTTAGTCGGCAAAGTGCTTTTTATAAGACCGGTGCAAACTGATGGTATGATGTTTGGAGGTGCTATTCAAGAACCTAGTTGGGGCGATGACCCAACACAAAACTATGTAACAATAGACCAATCGGGTTCTAGTTTTAAAGAGGATAAAATAGGCATAAAAGCCAATTTAGACTACAAGCACACAGGAGGGCTTTTTGTTTTGGGTTATAATGGGGTTTATGAAAATTCAAAAAGAAGTGTAAAACAGCACATAAAAGCTAATCTCTCTGACACTAGATATCAGCTTTGGGTAAATAGCACACTTGATAACAAAGCCTTTACAAATAGCTTTTATATCAAAGAAAATTTCAGCCCAACAAATTGGTTTTCTTTAATGGCTGGTGTGCAGTATGATATAATGCAAAGAACCACCAAAATCAACGACAAACTCACCCTGCAAGAAAACACTGCTACACCAGTAAGCCTACCAGATACAAATTTAAAGAAAGAAAAAGAGGATAGTTTAGAAACCTTTATCTTTCAAGTAAGTCCTGTGATTAGGTATTCTAATACCGGTTCGATTTATTTGCGAGGCGAAACGGGTTACAAAGCCGCACCAGCCTATGCAGCTTTTAACAGGATAATGGATATAAATTTAAAAGCAAATACCACTCAGACTAATGCTCAAATAGAAGGCTTTGAAAAAACACGAAATGAGGCTTTAAAATTAGACAATGAAAGCTACTACACTGCTGAACTTGGCTTTAAAGAACTCATAGGCACAAGACGCATTCCGCTAGGCTTTACAGACTTTAATATCAATGCTTTATTGTTTTCTGCCAATGTTTTCTACACCCAAAGCAAAAACGAATTTTACTTCACAGGCGACCCTTATGTTGGTATGAACTACGGCACTTATGATAAATCTCGCAGAATGGGCGTAGAAGTGGCATTAGAACAATACTTCTTTAACGGGGCTTTGGGCTTTAATGAAAGCTTTACTTATCTAAAAGCTGAAAAATACGGGCTTGTTAATAATGAGGAAAAATGGGACACCATACCTTACACTTATGATTACAAGGCTACGCTTGGAGTTAATGTCGATATATCAAGCTTTTTCAACCAAAGCATTTCTACAATCTTTTGGCTACAAAATTCAATCTATGGTAACCAAACAATTGTTCATAAAGATGTAACACCGAGAAGGAATTTTTCAATAGCAGGTAAAGATTTTGTGGAATACAACACAAAGGAAGTGCAACACAAACTCGACCCTTATATCATCAGCGACTTGGGCTTTACAGTGGGCATTAACAAAAACGCCTTGCAATTTACCATTGGTGTGAAAAATGTCTTTGACACCTTTTACTATGACTACTACAATGCGGATTTAAGCACCACAGCAAGTGAATCTCGCTATGTCATAGGACGCGGACGCACCGTCTTCATCGAAGGGCAGTATAAATACTAGTCTTTTTATATGTCATATTGAGCGATAGCGAAATATCTCTTTTTATGAGATACTTCGGCTTCGCCTCAGTATGACATAACACCTTGTCATTCTGAGGCT
>CAZSMF010000104.1:0-2313 GCA_964607975.1 uncultured Campylobacter sp.
GGAGCGGGGGATATTAGCGTTAAATTAAGAGGAGAAAGATAAAATTCAAGGAGTAATGATGAAAAAAGCTAAATTTTTAATAGCGCTTTGTTTAGGTGTGGCACTTTATGCAAAAGATAATTTTAATGATGATGACATAAATGAGGCTTATTTTAATGAAATGCTCTATCCTCTCATCAACGGGGCAAGTTGTGATAAAAGCTTTTTGGCTCATCAAAGGCATTTGTATAGCACAAATATCATCAATGTGAGTGCAAATGCAATGCTAGATAGCAAAAAGCAAGATTTAAATAAAAATCTAGTTTTTCAAGGGCAGCTTTTAAGAGGTGGCATATTTGACAAGCAAGAAAATGCCTTTATAAGCGATGATAGACGCTTTTCTTACACGCTTGAAAATAGCACTTTGCAGGTAAAGGCAATTTGTGAAAAGCAAAGTTTTAAGATTAGCAATTTTAGCAATAAAGACTTTGGCATCACTTTAAGCCATAATCCGGGCAAGGAAGTTGCCATAGTGTTAAACACCAACACTTCTATGGATAAACATCTATATCTATTTGCTTTTAAGGAAATCGCTCCTTTTTTAGCTAAACACATTTTTAAAGAGGATAAATATAGCAAAATCACACTCATTACTTTTTCTTATATTTATTCTACGGATTTAGGCACTTTTTATAACGAAAAAGATTTTGTAGAGTCGCTAAAACAAATACAAGGCATAAATTCACAATCCAATGTCATAAATGTCTCGCTCATCAAGGCAATGTCAAATTTCACCAAAGATAATGGGCTTAAAAAGGAGATTTATCTTATCAGCGATGACACTTCAAAAGACATTAGCAGGACGCAAGAAATGCTTCAATTTACCAAGAATCTAAACGCTAATTTAGCAAAAAACGCAAAGCCCAATGTAAATAATTTTGTGAAAATCAACACCTTTGCCTTAAAGCCAAATTTAGACTATTTAAAGCAAATCGCAAAGGCTACAAATGGCACTTATAACGAGGCAAATAATGTCTATGATTTTAAAAAGCAGCTTTTAAGTTTAAGTAATGACGGAAAGCCTTTTGATATGAGAGAGCTAGATAATCAAATCCGCCCAAGCAAGACAAATAAAATATATGATGATGACAAGCCAGATGGGAAAAAGTAAATTCGAGGCGGGATTTTGACTTTCATTGATATTTGTGCTGATTGTTAAATTTTAGAAAATGAGGAGAAGTTATGCCTAAAATTTATATAAAAAACAGAGATAAACTCATACTTTGTGGGCTTTTTCTATCTAAATTTGACACATTGGGCTTAAAAAAGCTTGGTTTTTCAAGTTTTACAGAGGCTTTTAATGTTTTGGGTTACGCATTAGAAGCAAAGGCGATGAATATTAAAAATTATAGAGATGAGTTCGACCCTTATTTTGACAATGCACGAATTGGTTGGCAAAGACAGATGAGAGCTTATTGCAAGGAGGTTTTTGATGAGTTTAAGGACTTAAATCTTACTGAATTTGCCGACTTAATTTTAAGTTTTATTGTGAAAAATTATGCCCTACAAAAAGAAATTTTACAACTCACAAAAGAAACAAAGGATAAAGCCTTTTTGCAAAGAATTTCCACAGGTAAAGCAGCAGAAGGGTATTTTAAAGCCAATTTTAAAAAGCATTTTGAGAATTTTAGTTTAACAGATACGAGAGAATTGGGTTGCGGATTTGATTTTAAATTAGAAAATAAAAAAGAAATTATTTGTGTGGAGGTTAAGGGTTTGAGTGAAAATAAAGGCTCATTTTTACTAAGCGAAAAAGAGTATAAAATAGCTCATAGCTTACAAAAACAATACTGCCTTTTTGTCGTTAAAAACCTTAAAGAAAAGCCAAATGAGGCATTATTTTTTAATCCCGTTGTAACATTTAATTTAAAGCGTTTAGAACAAAAGCTTTTTTCATATCAAGGGCAGATATAAAATGCAAGTGTAGTGCAACACTCAATAATTGAAGTATTTTTCATATTAACATAAGATGGGTTATAAAATATAAAGAATTGTGGAATTTTGATGATGAAATCGAACGCATTTTAAAGCTCTATACGGGCGAATTACCACCATCTTTTTGCCAATTTGCTTTTTAGCCACAGCTTTTGCGGCTACTTTTGAGCTTGGCTTTTTTGTGCTTTTTCGTGTGGGCTTTGAGCCTTTTTCACAAGCCTTTGAGCCTTTTTGTTTTCCTCTATCTTGTCGATTTTGCTTTTTGTCGTCATTGTTTATCCTTTGTGTTTGATGTAAAATTTGTAAGATATAAAGCTAGATAGTATTTTACAAAATTTT
>CAZSMF010000105.1:0-2182 GCA_964607975.1 uncultured Campylobacter sp.
GTAGCTCAGCTGGTTAGAGCGCTGGTCTCATAAGCCGGAGGTCGGGAGTTCAAGTCTCCCCCTTGATACCACTTCATTGTGCCACATCTGCAACACATTGTATAATAAACATTTTTTAGATTAAAAACAAAAAATATCACCATAAAAAAGCAAAAAATTAAATTTTTGGTATGAAATTTGCTTGTAAATTGACAGAGGGAAAAAATTTACAAGGGCTTAAATCCTTTTCGCAAGTCTATTTTAAGGTAGTTTTGCGATTAAGATTACTTTTAGGCTTGGTAAAACCTTCAATCTATTGCCGTGCCGCTTCCCCAAAAAGCGGTCGGCTGTTATCTTTCAAGTATATAAAGCTGTTCGTTTATGTGTAGTGGGCGTTTGGCTAGATTGCGTGAGCCGCGAAAGGCGTTGTATCTTTGCTCTTTGACAAAGCATTTGCCAAGTGTTTTGAGCCTTTTTTCGAATTTCTCTTTTTTCACAAAACCTTCGCAGTTGTAGGAAAGTAGGATAATTTTAGCCTTTATGTTGCTGATAAGCTCGAAAAGTGCGTCCTCTGCTTTGTAGGATTTGTTAAAATCGCTTCTATTCCAAGCTTTTGGTATGCCTGATACCTTTGAAATATCCTTTGGAGCTTTATAATTGGCGATTAAATTCAGCATAAAATAGTTTGAGCCGTAGGGGTGTTGATTATAAGGCGGGTCTAAATACGCTATATCAACGCTTTCAAGCTCTTTCACCAAGTCATTAGCGTTTTTTTGTGCCACTTCAAAGGGACAATCAAAGTTTGAAAACACAGGCATAGGGAGTTTGATTTGCCCTATTATGCGTTTGAGTGCGTTTTCTCCACTGCCTCCAAATTTGCCTACCCCGTTTTTGTCCTTGTAAAAGCCCTTGAAAACGCCGCTGGTATTTGAATGCACGCTGGCTTCGTAAATGAGCGGGGCGATGAAAAAGTCCCTAAATTCAGGCGGAATTTCCCTTTCTATCTTTAAACGCATAGAATCAAGATACATTGCATTTTCTATGGTGTAGAACACTCTGTCATCTTTTTTGATGAGATTTTCATTTTTTGGGGCGTATAGAGTGCTTAAAAAGCCTTTTTTTATTTCATCTTTTCGCAAGTGCAATTTTTGATAATAAGCACGCAAGAGTTTTAACTCCTCTTCGCTGGGCTTGTAAAGATAGCAATTGTTGATAATGCGTGAGTAATCCTCTAAATCATTGGCGATAATGTAGCTTGAATGGGCTTTTGCAAAGCGAGAGACTATGCCTGAACCGCTAAATAAGTCCAAAAAGCTGAATTTATCCTTTTTAAGCACCTTTTTAGCGTGGTTTAAGCCCTGTTCGATAAAGCCAAGCAATGCTCTTTTGTTGCCTAGATAGGTGATGATTTGCTCTCTTAAAAAAGCTGGATTTTCTTTTATTGGTTTTTCAGGCAAGGTGCAGACTTTTTACGAGCTTACTTTTTGGCTTTGAGTAAATCACGGATTTGCTCTAAAAGCACTATATCTTCGCCTTTTGTCGCTGGTTTTGGGGCTTCTTCTTCCTTGCGTTTAAGTCGTGCAAAAAGCTTAACGACAACGAAAATAGTAAAAGCAATGATGATAAAATCGATGATGGTTTGGATAAAAATGCCGTATTTAATCTGTGCTTCGCCTATGCTGATAGACAGGGAGCTAAAATCCACGCCGCCTAGAAAAATGCCGATAAAGGGCATTAAAACATCATTAACGAGGCTTGAAACTATTTTGCCAAAAGCCGTGCCGATGATGACACCCACAGCCATATCAACGACATTGCCCCTTGAAATGAAATTCTTAAAATCCTCCAAGCCTTTGCCAAGCTTACTTTCATTAAGTCCCTTGCCAAGTTTAGCTAAATTTTCCCCAGCGATTTTTTTCATTTTTGTCCTTTTTGAGTTGATTTGTTATTGTAGCGAAATTCATCTTAAAAAATGAAAAATTTAAGATTTTAAGCTTGGATTAAATACAAAGCAAATAAGGCACAAAGCAGCACGGGTAAAGTGAAAATCAAGCTTAAAGACAAATACTTCTTAAAGCTCATTTTAAGTCCTCTGTTTGCGAGTAAAGACAGCCATAAAAGCGTGCAAAGTGAGCCTATGGGCGTGAGTTTTGAGCCTATGTTTGCCCCGAGTAAATTCGCATAAATGAAAATTTGCTTTAAA
>CAZSMF010000106.1:0-2105 GCA_964607975.1 uncultured Campylobacter sp.
TTAACCTAATGCCTACAATGTCTGCATTTTAAGTCGTAATGAAAGGGAAGTTGTATGCGTATATTTTCCTTATAAGCTGGGAATTCATTTGAGGCTTTGGCTAAGACTTTGAGTATGTGTTCGTCTAAAATTTTATAGCCTGAGCTTTTGAAAATTCGCACCGCTTTTAATGTTTTATTTCTCATCCACACAAATTCAAGCCAAACCACGCCCGTAAGACGCATTTTAACGGCTTGTTGTGGGTAAGTATCACGAGCAGCCTTGTCAATGGCGATTTTAATCTCCCTTAAAAAAGGATTATCAGTCTTTCCATAAGCAAGAGTGCCAATTTGTGTAGGCGTTACACTAGCCACCTGAGCCCCGCCGCCAGATTCAAATTCCTGCTCTTGTTCTTTCTCTTTTTTTGGCTTAATGCTGTCTTTTTTAATATCGCTTTTCATTTCTTTTTTTTGCTTTTTTTTGTGCTTATGCGGGGCTTGAATGGGCGAGAGTTTGGGAGAGACAAATTCACCCTGAGCGATGAATTGCTGCATAGCCAAAGAAATGCTATCTTGCCCCTTGCTTTCTATCTTAAAGACATTTGATACAAAAAACAAAAGCAAGGGCGAAAAGATGAGGCAAGTTAAGATAAAGGCTTGATTTTGGTGTGTAAAAAGCGTTTTCATTTTTGTGTGATGATTTGAAAATTATCGTGTTTGCTTGTTTTCAGCAAGGTTATGAGCTGTATAAAGCTGTCAAATTTGGAATTTTTATCCGCTTTTAGCTCCACTAAGGTCGTCTTTTCAAGCTTTGCAATTTTCTCCTCAATCTCCTGTAAATTTGTGCTTTTGTCGTTATAATAAAAAGCATCCTGTGCATCAATGCTAATGAGAATTTTTTCCTTATTATCGCCTGAATTTTGAGCGATTTGCGATTTTGGCGGCTCGACTTTAATGTGTCCGTAGGCGATGAAGGTAGAAATGCTTAAAACAATGGCAAGTAAAACAAGCATAATGTCAATGAATGGCACTATGTTTAAACCCTCATTTTTAGGCAGTTTTATCATCTTTTTTAACCTTATATTTACTACTAATTAGCGAAATTTTTCGCAACAAAGCATTATACGCCATTAAAGACGGAATCGCCACCAAAAGCCCAAGTGCTGTGGCTTTTAAAGCAAGTGAAAGCCCGATGACTATGGATTTTACATCGATATTGCCCGATACGCCCATATCATAAAAAACTATCATAATCCCCACAACCGTGCCTAAAAGTCCAATATAAGGCGAATTTGAATAAATAATGTATAGGGTTGTCAAATTTTCACTTAAAGCATTATCAAAATCATCTTGGCTTTGATAAGTTCCCCAATTCATTTTTTTGAGTTTTCTAAAAAAGAGCAAACGCTCTATAACACACCACACAGCTATAAAAGCCATTATTCCAAGTATGCCAAAAATGAGCCAATCAATGTATATTTTTAAGGTTTCCATTAAATATTCCTAGTCAAAATTTCATTAAAGATTATCAAAATTATAACAATTCCTTTATAAAATTTTGCTTAAAATACAGCCGAATTTCTGCCTATCATTTGCCCTCACATTTTGCGAAAAAAATTTAATATTTTACGAAAATTTTTCATCAAAAATAAGAAAAAATTTGCACTTTCATCATCAAAAGTTGGTAAATTGAAAAAAATAAGTAAAATTTTGCTTCTTTTGTCAAAATTTATTATATAATTAGCGACAAATTTTTAAAATTATATTTTAAAAAAGACTTTGTTATCGAAATTTTGGAGTTTAACGATGAGAAATGTCCTGCTTGTTTTACTTGCATTAGCCTTTATTTCTTGTTCTGATGAAAACGAGGCTAAAACCAGCCAAGAGCCACAAGAAGAGGTTTTAATAGAACAAAACGATGAAAAAACAGAAGTCAATGACAGCAATGTGCCTTTGCCTGTGGGCGAATCAAGTTCGCATTTGCAAAATCAAATCACAGCCCTAACTCTTTTCCGCAAGGGGGGGGGGGGGTGAAGAAAATGATTCAATATTATTACTTTTTCTTAGCCATTCATCTTTATAGCATTTATGTAACGGGTTTTTTAAGGGGGTTTTATTTGTTTTTAA
>CAZSMF010000107.1:0-2093 GCA_964607975.1 uncultured Campylobacter sp.
TGGCCAACCGCAGCGCCGGACCGGAGCACTGGCATGGGGCGGACCCCGATTTTGCCCGCCCGGCGCTGGACGCCTTTGGTCCGGAGGAGGCGGTGGAGCTTTTTCGCTCGCTGGGTCTGCTCACGGTGACAGAGCCCTCGGGCCGGGTGTACCCGCTGTCCGACCAGGCGGGGAGCGTGGTGGATGTGCTGCGCTTTGCCGTGGAGGGCGTGGGCGTGGAGACGCGCACGGACTTCGCTGTCACCGCTCTGCGCCGGGAAGGCGCGGGCTTCCTGCTGGAGAGCGGCGGGGGAGGGGCGCTGCGGGCAGAGGCCGTCATCCTCTGCTGCGGCGGCATGGCGGGCGGCCCGCTGGGGGGCAGCAAAAGCGGCTACGAGCTGCTGAAGAGTCTGGGCCACCGCATGACCGGGCTGTACCCCGCTCTGGTGCAGCTGCGCACAGAGCCCACCTGGGTGCGCTCCCTCAAGGGCGTCCGGGCGGATGCCGCCCTCACCCTGCGCCGGGGCGACGAGACGCTGGCAGAGACGGCGGGGGAGGTGCAGTTCACGGACTACGGCGTCAGCGGTCCGGCGGTGTTCGAGCTGTCCCGGGCGGCCTCCACGGCGGGCGCCGGGCTCACGCTCCATCTGGACCTGCTGCGGGCGGTGGATTTCGTCACCGTGGCCTCGCTGCTGGAGGCGCGCCGGGCGGCGCTGCCCGGCCTGACGGTGAACGACCTGTTCACCGGGATGCTACACAACCGTCTGGGCCGCACGGCGGCCCGGTACGCGGGGCTTGGGCTGGAGACGCCGCTGGCCGGGCTGGGACGGAAAGACCTGCGCCGGGCGGCGGGAGCCGTCAAGGATTTTGCCCTGTCGGTCACCGGGACACAGGGCTTTGACAGCGCCCAGGTCACGGCCGGCGGCGCGCGGACGGATCAGTTCGACCCCGCTACCCTTCAGAGTCGACTGGTCCCCGGCCTGTACGCCGCCGGGGAGGTGCTGGATGTGGACGGCGACTGCGGCGGCTACAATCTCCAGTGGGCCTGGGCCAGCGGACGGCTGGCGGGGAGGCTGCTGTGATGGACATTCGCTATCTGGATGAGGATCTCATCGTCTGCATCAAACCCGCCGGGGTGCTCTCCACCGATGAGCCCGGCGGCCTGCCCGGCCTGCTCCGAGAGGAGCTGGGGCTGGACACAGTGTGCACCGTCCATCGGCTGGACCGGGTGGTCAGCGGACTGATGGTGCTGGCCCGCGGCAGGGCCGCCGCGGCGGAGCTGGGCCGGCAGATCATGGAGCGCACCTTTGAAAAAGACTATCTGGCCGCCGTCCACGGCCTGCCGGAGTCCCCGCAGGGCACCTTTACCGACCTGCTGGGCCGGGACAAGGCGCGGAAGATGACCTTTGTCGCGGCGGCGCCCGCCCGGGGGGTGCAGGAGGCGGTGCTGGACTACACCGTGCTGGACCGCACGGAGGACCTCGCTCTGGTGCGGATCTCCCTTCGCACCGGCCGCACCCACCAGATCAGGGTGCAGTTCGCCTCCCGGGGGCTGCCCCTGGCCGGCGAGCGAAAGTACGCCGTTTTGCCGGACGACTGCCCGCTGGCCCTCTGGTCCCACCGGCTGGCATTTGACCATCCGGCCACGGGGAAGCGGCTGGAATTCTGCGCCGAGCCGCCGGAAATCGCGCCCTGGACGGACTTTAAAAATACAAAAAGTGAAATCTGAATTTAAAAATACAGGAGGAAATCAAATGGAGACGATGAAGACCCTGACCGAGCGCCGCAGCGTGCGCAGCTACAAGCCCGACCCCATTCCCGCTGAGGTGCTGGAGGAGGTGCTGCGGGCGGGCACCTGGGCGCCCACCGGCATGAACCGGCAGTCCCCCATCATTCTGGCTGTCACCAACAAGGCCGTGCGCGACCGGCTCTCCGCCATCAACGCCGGGGTCATGGGCCGTGACGGTGACCCCTTCTACGGCGCGCCGGTGGTGCTGGTGGTGCTGGCGGACAAGAGCGTCCCCACCCATGTGTACGACGGCAGTCTGGTCATGGGCAGCCTGATGCTGGCGGCCCATGAAAAGGGCCTGGGCAGCTGCTGGATCCACCGGGCC
>CAZSMF010000108.1:0-1908 GCA_964607975.1 uncultured Campylobacter sp.
TCTAAGAAGTATAGCAGGAATTTATAAATAATAAAAATTATTGATTGAGTTTTTTGGGGGAAAATTTTAAATTCTTGAATTTTTAAAAATTTGAGAAATTTTTTCGCAATTTAAGCTTAAATTTATTGACTTATGGGGGGGGGGGATTTGATATAATCTTTTTTTAATATTTTTATAAAATGAGAAAATGAATGCAAAATGAAAAATTGAAAAAGTCAAACGAGGTAGAATTTTGAAGGCTTTTTTTAAAGAAAATTCAGCCAATTTCATTGTTTTTGCCTTGTGCTTTTGCGGTGCTTTGGTGTTTTTTAGTGCGTATTTTATCGCTTCTAGCTTTGGGGCTGTGGATTTTTCTCAAATTTTATTTCATCTTCGCTTCCCCTTGCTTGACAACGACATAAATACCATTTTTATCGGCACATTCCTTAAAAAAGTCGTTTTACCAAGCTTTTTGATAGCTTTTTGCGTGGCTTTTGCTCCTCTTGTGGTGAAAATGCTGAAATTCTTTTATGAAATTATCCTGCTTCAATTTTTCTACCATTTTATTTTACGAGTAAAAACAGCTAAAATCATCTTTGCCCTGCTGCTTTTTGCCCTCTTTCTTAATATGACAAACAACAAGCTTAAAATCACTCGTTATCTTAAAACCCAACAAAGCTACTCAAATCTTTATGAAAACCACTACAAAGTCTTTGATAATGCTTCTTTGCAGGATTTTTCAAGGCAGAATCATCAAAATTTGATAGTGATTCTTGCAGAGAGTTTTGAATCCACTTTCAGTTCTAAAAATATCCCAGCAAATGCCTCAAATTCAGGGCAATACTCGCCTTTTGGTGAGCTTATCCCTCATCTAACGCAACTTGCCTTAAATCACACGAATTTTTCAAGCACACAAAGACTTGGCGGGATAAATCAGCTTTCTGGCACGGGCTGGACGATTGCAGGGACGATTGGCTATTTATGTGGCATACCGCTAAATATGCCAATAGGAGGCAATGATTTTAAAAACAAGCATTTTTTAAGCTCTGCTCCTTGTATTAGCGATATTTTGGCGAAGTTGGGGTATGAGCAAAATATCATTGCGGGGACAGATTTTAGCTTTGCTGGGAAAAGAAACTTTTTTATAGAACATAAGATTAAGGTTATGGATTTGCCTTATTTTCAAAGCCAAAATTTACTGCCAAATCCGCTACCACAAGATTTTCAAGGCACTTGGAGCTTAAAAGATAAAAAAATGTTTGAGTTGGCAAAAGATTATCTAAAATCCGTAAAAACGCCGTTTGCATTATATATTTTAAATGTTGATACGCACTTTCCCGATGGCTTTGTGGATAAAGAATTTTGTCCCAATTGGGAGCAAAACTACCAAAATGCCATATCTTGCAGCGATAAAATCATCAGCGATTTTGTGGAATTTGTGCGAACATCTCCTTTTGGCGAAAACACGACTATTGTGATTTTAGGAGACCATTTGTCGATGAAGCAGAATTTTTTCCCAAGAGATACTAAAAGGGCGATTTTTAACGCTTTCATTAACGCTAAATTCACAAAAGAGCCAAAAGGAACGAAAAATAGAGAGTTAAGCCATTTTGATATAACGCCCTTGCTTTTAGACTCTCTTGGCATTAAGGCTGAATTTTTCGGGCTTGGACGCAATCCGCTCTATCACAAAAGCTTGATTGAAAGCGAATTTAGCATAGAGGAGCTTAACAAAGAGCTAGGCAAACGCAACAAAATCTATGACAGCTTTTGGGAGGTGAAAAAATGAAAAAATTCTTATACAGCTTTTGTGCGGTGGCATTTGTGAGCGTGGTGGCTGCAAATTCACACAAACACTTATGAATGCTTTTGTTTTATGCAAAATCCCACTTAAAATCCAAATTTAGATGTTTGAAAATCAAACATCTA
>CAZSMF010000109.1:0-1771 GCA_964607975.1 uncultured Campylobacter sp.
GTCCAGTGCCATAATGGCGATTAAGGAGGTGTGAAATGTTAAATTGGTTTTTAGACTTAGAATTTAGGGTGAAAGGATAGGTGATGAGAATAATGCTGATAAATACTATAATGCTTGTGTTTTTTTGCATTACTGCCAATATAGCTATGATTCTTGCCGAAGTAATGGAAAACACTTTCTTTGATAGAGTATTTTTCGTATTAGCGATTTGTTATGTAATTGCTCTATTATGCTATTTGTATTATGCGAGTAAGCAAAGGTTTTGATTTTAAGGAATTTATGCTATAATAAGCCTTAAATTTAACTTGAAAGGATAGAAAATGAGCGTGAGAAGCGTTAGGATAGTGCTAGATGAGGAAAAGATTTTAAGAGAGGGTAAATATAAACTTGATGAGCTTTATGCTTACCTTGATGAGATAGCCAAAGAGGCTGATTTAACCAAACAAGACAAATGCAATTATATAGGCAAAGGCGATGAAAAGGACTTTTCGAGGATTGGAATTTTTACGGTTGTCGAAGCTGTGGAAAACGAAGCCATTACACGCAATGTCAAAGAGTGGTATCTACTTAAAGACGGTGTGCCTTATACTGATGTCATTGCTGAAAGTAAAGTTGAAGGTGTGGGCGTTTGGGAATAAATAGCGAAGAAAAGCACATTAAGTGCATACATTTTGACTTTTTGATTGATGAGATTAGAAAGCATTTTTCTAATGACTCAACGCCTTATATGCAAATTCAAAAATTTTTAGAAAACAATGGCTTTGAGCATAGGCAGTATTCAGGTTATATATCCAAAAAACCATTGACTAACGCACAATCTTATGCGGTTTTAAAAAAAATGGCTAGAAAATTCACTTGGCTTGATGATTGTGTGCGAAAATTCGCCATTACAAATGCCCCTGAGGAAATGGAAGTGCAAAAATTCCTTTCTCAAAACGCAAGAAATGAAATGCAAGGGCAATTTAAAGAGCTACAAAACGAAATCAATTATTACAAGAAAAAGAAAGACATACTTTTACCTGATGCAAGAAAGAAAAGTGAGGATAAAATAATAAAACTTTACGAAAACTTACATAAACGCAAATTTATGCAGACTGATGAATATAAAAATATTTTTGATTTTGCCAAAAAAATCTTTCAAGCCAAAAACAATACTAAAACCCTATAAAGCAATGAAAAAAGCCTTTTAAAGCTTAATTCATTGACAAAAAATCTAAAACTCCATACCATTTAAAAAAGTCGCTCTTTCCTCAACGCTTTTTGGTAAGTATTTTGCATAAGTCTTAAAGGTTTGATTTAAACTTGAATGCCCAAGCATTACTCTACTTATCCACATAGGCTCTTCACCCTTGCTCAACATTACACTAGCAAAAGAATGTCTAGTATCATAAAGTCTGCGTAAGGGCTGAATTTGAAGTCTTTCTTGCAGGGCTTTAAAATCTTTTCTTAACCTACAAGCAGGACTTTTAAACAAAAAGCCTTCATTGTTTTGATAAGAGATAGCCTTTAATTCCTTTGCTACAAGGGGTAGTAAATCAATAATCCTATAAGAGCTTCTATTTTTAGGTGAAGTTGTGCCTTTATTATCGGGTAAAAGTGTGCGTCTTATGTGAGCTTTCCTTTCGCTTAAATTCAAATCATCTTTTTTAAGCCCTAAAAGCTCTCCTGTGCGTAAATTTAGCGTTTGCGTAAAAACAAGATGACAAGCCAACATATACCTATGGTTAAAGTAACGGTGTTTGCCATACCCATAATTGTTTTCATTGTTTCG
>CAZSMF010000110.1:0-1763 GCA_964607975.1 uncultured Campylobacter sp.
ATCTTTTTCTTTAAAATATCGCATACAACCACTAAAACTTCCCCCGCTACCAGCCCCGCACACAAAATAATCAAAGAGAACTTTGTTTGGACGGGCTAATTCTTGCATATCTTCATAAATTTCAGCCGCCGTTGTTAAATAATGAGCCTGTGGGTTTTGAGGATTTTCAAATTGATTAAGAGTAAAGGAAAAGGGCGTGTTTTGGAGTAATTCATTTGCCTTATCTATCGCACCTTGCATTCCAAGCTCTTTTGGTGTGTTTATCACCTCTGCACCCAATGCTTTGGCAAGAATTTGCTTTTCAATGGAGAATTTATCAGGTATGACAAGTATGGTTTTGACATTAAAATGCTGTGCCACAAAGGCTATGCCAAGCCCTGTGTTACCAGCTGTGGCTTCGATAATGACAGAGTCTTTATGTAATTTATTTTCCTTGCTTAAACGCTTAAAAATATGCAAGGCTACGCGGTCTTTTACGCCACCTGCTGGATTGCAAGATTCTAATTTAGCAAAAATGCGGTTATTATTTGCAATCTTTATGCGACTAAGCTCTAAAAGTGGCGTATTGCCTATGAGTTCAAGCCTTGATTTAAGCAGCATTATTTTTTGCTTTTTTGTAAGGCTTGATTTATATCATCAAGCAAGTCATTGGCGTATTCAATGCCCACGGATAGTCTAACAAGCTGTTTGTTTATCCCCATAGCCTCTCTTGTAGCTTCTGGTATAGAAGCGTGTGTCATCGAGTAAGGGTGGCAAAGTAGCGACTCCACGCCGCCTAAACTTTCGGCTAACACTATGATAGAAGTTGATTTAAAAAATGTTTGATAATCATACTCCTCGTTTAACTCAAAGCTTATCACGCCTCCACCACCTCTTGCTTGTTTGCTTTGAATCTTAAAGCCCTCATCACTTGGCAAAGCTGGATAATACACCTTTTTAATCGCCTTGTGTGTGCTGAGTGCTTGTGCTAAAAAGAGAGCATTTTCACAATGTCTTTGCATACGAATTCCTAGCGTTTTCATACCGCGTATGAGTAAAAAGCTATCAAAAGGGGCGAGTATGCTGCCAATGCTATTTTGCAAAAAGCCTATTTTTTGGGCTAATTCCTCATCATTAACCACCACAAGTCCAGCTATAACATCGCTATGTCCGCCTAAATATTTAGTCGCTGAATGCAGCACAATATCTATGCCAAGACTTAGCGGCTTTTGCAAATACGGAGTCATAAAGGTATTATCCACTATGCTTAAAATGCCCCTTTTTTTGCAAAGCTGGGCTAATTCTTCAAGTGGGGTTACATTTAATAGAGGATTAGCCGGGGTTTCGCACAAAATAGCTTTTACATCTTTGCTTAATGCGGCTTCAAGTGCGGCTAAATTTGCTGTATCTACGATTTTATAGCTAATGTTAAAATTTGAAAATACCTTATCGAGTATTCTAAAAGTGCCTCCATAGACATTAGATGAAATGATAATGCAATCACCGCTTTTAAAAAGGCTAAGTATAGTCGCAATGGCAGCCATACCAGAAGCAAAAGCAAAGCCAAATTTACCTCCCTCGCACTCTGCGATGAGACTTTCTATGCCGTCCCTAGTGGGATTTTTAGTGCGTGAGTATTCATAGCCTAAATTTTGCCCCAAGGCACTTTGAGCGTATGTAGAGGTTTGATATATGGGGCGATTTACCGCACCGGTTTGAGTATCAGTAGTCATTCCCCCGTGGATTAAAAGTGTGTCAAATGAACTTTTCATATTTTATCTCCT
>CAZSMF010000111.1:0-1687 GCA_964607975.1 uncultured Campylobacter sp.
AAAGAATGGACAAAGAACGAGAACAAAAACAAAAAATGAATTATGAAAAAATACTACAAGAAAGGAATGACAATGTTGAGAAAAGGTGATATGGAAGATTGGCTAAAGGCTGTTGGAAAAGATGTAAAAAAAATGAGCTGGGGAGAAAAAATAAAATTCTATCTCACTCCTCATTATGTTTATATATTCTCTTGGTTACTTTTTTATCTTTTATCTTTTTTCACGCTTCTTTCTCTTTTTGGGTTTGAAGTTTTTTTATAAAAAAGGATAAACAATGACACTTGACAAAAAAAGACTTAAGGAGCTATCTTATGAAATAAAAGATTTCATTAGGGATAGTTTTGAATACGAAGAAGGCGATAAAGAAGCTTTTGATGAGGAACTTGACTTCTTTTTGGACGACTTTTTAGAACCAGTCATAGAATCAGCGGTTGATGATTACTTATCTTTTAAAAAGGATAGATAGAGGAGGATAAAGATGATTGTTAGCATTTGTAATTTAAGTTTAGTTTGGATATACTTCATTTAAGATTTGTTGAATGGAGGAATTTCAATGATAAAACAAACAATAAAAATGATTTGCGAATTTTTTACACTTTTAATAAAATGTTTATTAGGTAAAGAATTCTATGATAGCTATAAGCAAGAAATATTGTTTGGAATAAAAAATAATAACGGCAATTATGGTGTTAACATTGCAATGTTACATTCGTGTTTTACTAAAAATCAAATAACAAAATTTGAAAAAAGATTATTTCAAATAACCACTTGGTTGCTTGTTTTGGCTTTTTTCCCACTTTTCGTAAGTTTATTTGCATTGATGTATCCGCTTATGCTCTATATCTTTTTTTATATGTTTTGGTTTTATCTCTATTTATTACCTTTCACTCTCAGGATTCAAAGATTATTTTTTATTTTTGCTGTTTGGCTTTTTGCATTTTGGTTTGGAGTTTTTTCTTTTTATCTGTCAATTATTCCATCAATTTTTGGCTTCGATGAAATTATTTTTGATAGAAGAATATTTATGGGTTCGGAACTTTTTTATCGATTTTTTGATTTATCTTTTGACAAACTTTGGATTGTGTTTGCGGTGCTAATGTTTCCTTTAACTATTTTAACGCTTGTATCTTATAGAAGAATTTCATTCACATTGTTTTTTGCACTTATGGCAACGGTGGCTTTTTGGTATTTGCAAGAATTTGGTGATAAAATATATAAACATAGTTATTTAAGCGAATATAGTTATGATTATTTTGGTAATAAAGTAAAATTAGGCGATATAAAAGGCTATCAAAGAAAATTAAAGCATCTTGTATCAGACAAATTGGATACAACTCAAAGAAAAAATGCTATTAATTTTATACAATCAACAGAAATTTATTACTATAATAAGCTTTATAATAAGGAAAACAAATGCGTTAGGGATTTTTTTGTTAAAAAAACTCGTGGAGAATATAAACTAGATAGCTTTTTCCCAACTAGGGCTAATTTCTTTCCATCTATCGGAATGAAATATTGTGATTTAGTTTCAAATGCACCAAAACTTCCATTATCAACAAGCAAAGCAGTAGATGCAAAAAAGCGACAAGCTGAAAATATGATACAAATGCAAAGTCCTACCGAATTTTGCACTAGCTATTACGATTATGTAGTCAAAAAAGCAAGAGAGGAATGCAATAAATAAAGC
>CAZSMF010000112.1:0-1668 GCA_964607975.1 uncultured Campylobacter sp.
AATTTCCCTTGCTCTTGGGTAAAATTTGATTTTTAAAGAAAAAGGGGTATAATGGCTTAATCAGTCAAACAAAGCATCAAGCTCATAACTTGAAAGGAAGCTGGGAGGCTGATTGCTTTTATTTAATTTTTTCGCTCAATTACTTTATTTTTCGGTAAGAGTTTTTGCGAAAGTTAAGGGGTATTTATAAACTTATAATGAGTTTTTTTAGCCCCACAGCTCTTGCATAGCTGATAATGGTGTTAATATTTGAATTTTGTGCCTTTTCAAATCTAGCCACAGCACTTTGTGCCACCTGCATTTTCTGAGCGATTTCATTTTGCGTTAGCTTTGACTTAATCCTTGCTTCAATGAGCTGGGCTTGAAGCTGCCAAAATGGGCTTGATTTGTCCCATTCTTTTTTAAATTTCTCATCTTTTAAGGCTCTTTGTTTTAATTCCTTGAAATTCATCTTTGCTCCTTGATTGTTTTGAGGATTTTTCTTGCTTTTAGCAATTCATTTTTAGGCGTTTTTTGAGCTTTTTTGATAAAACAATGATGATTTTTTATCCTGCTTGAAAGTAAAAAACACCCTAGCAATGCCCTCTTTGCCTTTGGCTCGAAGTCAAACAAACCATCGCCCAAATTTTTTGTGTGTGGCTCTTTGACTTCATTAGCAAAACATTCTAAAAGCTCTAAAATGCGATAAACACTAAGCTTTATACTCGTTGGTAGAGTTTCAAGCTCTTCTTTAACCCGTCATCATAACTTTCAATGCTCCACAATTTAGCTCCTCATTTGCATATTATAACATAAAATTTTCGTGCCTCGTGAGATGTCTATAAAAAGGACTTTCAAAGTGATTTTGGCACACTTTCAGCTCTTTTTAAGTGTGTCAATTTTAACCTAATAAAACTTATAATTTACTTAAAGCTAAAAAAATGTATGCTTAACAACTTTTAAAATATTATTTAATGGTGCTTTTAGTTTTTATTTTTAATTTTATTCTTTTTAATCTTTAAGCTTCCTATAAGAATTCATTTATGGAAAAATAGGACTTTGTAAGCAATGATATGACAAAAAAGTCGTCTTTTAGATTTTGGTATAATGTAAGATTTTTTTTAGAATAGAAAAAAACAAAGGCTTTGCAGTAAAATTAACAAAGCCTTTTTATTTCTTTAAAACTCCATACCATTCAAAAAAGTCGCTCTTTCCTCAACGCTTTTTGGTAAGTATTTTGCATAAGTCTTAAAGGTTTGATTTAAACTTGAATGCCCAAGCATTACTCTACTTATCCACATAGGCTCTTCACCCTTGCTCAACATTACACTAGCAAAAGAATGTCTAGTATCATAAAGTCTGCGTAAGGGCTGAATTTGAAGTCTTTCTTGCAGGGCTTTAAAATCTTTTCTTAACCTACAAGCAGGACTTTTAAACAAAAAGCCTTCATTGTTTTGATAAGAGATAGCCTTTAATTCCTTTGCTACAAGGGGTAGTAAATCAATAATCCTATAAGAGCTTCTATTTTTAGGTGAAGTTGTGCCTTTATTATCGGGTAAAAGTGTGCGTCTTATGTGAGCTTTCCTTTCGCTTAAATTCAAATCATCTTTTTTAAGCCCTAAAAGCTCTCCTGTGCGTAGTCCTGTAAAAAAGGCTATGGTTAAATAGCTTTTAAGCTCACCTTTGCTT
>CAZSMF010000113.1:0-1662 GCA_964607975.1 uncultured Campylobacter sp.
TTAAGAATCCCAGCCAAATTGCGATTTGCCCGTATCCATAGCATTGAGCGTTTGTCTGTCCTCATTGTCTAAACTAAAATCAAAAACATTTAAATTCTCTTTCATTCTAGCTTCATTTGTGGTTTTTGGAATCACCACAATGCCTTGCTCGATGAGGAAGCGTAGGGCGATTTGAGCGATAGTTTTTTTGTGTTTTTGAGCGATTTTCTTTAAAATTTCATTGTCAAAGAAATTATTTTTACCAGCCACAAAAGGACTCCAAGACTCTAAAATGGTTTTATACTTTTGCATTGTCGCACGAAGCGGCTTTTGCTGATGAAAAATGTGCGTTTGGCATTGATTTATGGCAGGGATAACCTTGCAAGATTTGACAAAATTCTCGAAAAAATCCGCCTTGAAATTAGAAACGCCAAGTGCTTTGATGCGTTTTTCATTATAAAGCTTTTCCATAGCCTGATACATCTGCTTTGCCTGAGAGTATGGGCTGTGGATTAAGAGCAAATCAAGATAATCAAGCTTTAATTTTTTCATCGAAACATCAAAGCTTTTAAGCGTTTCATCATAACTCATATCGCTTGAAAGCTTTGTGGTGATGAAAAATTCATCTCTTTTAATGCCTGAACTTTTCACAGCTTCGCCCACTTCGCTTTCGTTGCCATACATTTGAGCCGTATCGATGAGGCGGTAGCCCACTTGCAAGGCTTTGAGTATAGTGCCTTCATCCTTTATCCTTGAAGTGCCAAAGCCTAAAATTGGCATTTTCACGCCGTTATTAAGCGTAAGATACTGCATTTGTGGCTTTTGCGAAGCAAGGCTAAAACTTGTTAAACCGCTTACACCCATTAAGGCTAATGCACCAAATTTGGCTGAATTAGCGATAAATTCTCGTCTTGTATTCATTTTTTCTCCTTTTTTGATTTAAAATACTAATTGCTATTATAATCATTAAAACTAAACAAGCATAAAAGTTTTTTAATTTTGGCACTGATTTGACATTTTTTTTTTTTTGATTATAATAGAATTTACACTAAATTTTAAAGGATAAAAAATGAGTAACAATCTACAAAAACACCCTTTTGAGCCGTTCTTTGATGAGAATTCAAAGGTTTTGATTTTGGGTTCTTTCCCGCCAAAAGACTTTATATCAAGTCAAAATGAATTTTTCTACCCAAGCGGTAAAAATCGTTTTTGGAAAATTATGGAAACCATCTTTAATTTAGACGAAAACTCGCTATTTAAAGGAAGCGTTAATGACAAAAAAGCCTTTTTAAAATCAAAGCACATTGGCATTAGTGATATATTTGAAGTGTGCGACAGAAAGGAAAACTCATCATCTGACAATGATATAAATATTGATAATTGCGAACTTAGAGACATAAGCCAAATCATTAAAAAGGCGAAAATCAAACGCATATTTTTAACCATAGGAGAGGATACAGCTAAAAAATGGAAAGTGAAAGAAAAGCTTTTCAGTGCTTATGCAGATATGATTGTCGTTTTGCCCTCAACTTCTAGTGCAAGTCAAAGAGTAGAAGGGTATGATACACAAAGCCTGTGTGAAAAATACAAAGTCATCAAAGAGGAACTAGAACGATAAAAACTCTTTAAATTTAAGGCATAGTTGCGAATTTAAACTATGCCGAATTTAATCTTTTTTGTGGT
>CAZSMF010000114.1:0-1620 GCA_964607975.1 uncultured Campylobacter sp.
CTAGCGATTTAGCTTATTTAGAAGAACTTTATATTCCGCATAAAATCGTAGGAGCGATTGATGAAAATCCCCCACAAGGTAAAATTCCACTACAAGATGATAAAAAATAAGGATATAAAATGCAAAACACAAATGTAAAAAGGCGGAATTTCATCGCAAATTCGGCTAAATTAGGAGCTGGATTTGCTCTTTTGGGGGCAAATCTACTCAATGCGAAAAATAATTCACAAGGAGCAAATATGCAAACTATCACTTTAAATAATGGCGTTAAAATGCCAATTTTGGGCTTTGGCACTTATCAAATCCCAAACAATCAAGCACAAGGCTGCGTTGAGGACGCTATAAGCGTTGGTTACAGGCTTATTGACACAGCACAGGCTTATGCTAATGAGGAGGGCATTGGAGCGGCTCTTAAAAACGCCCTAAATTCAGGGCTTAAAAGGCAGGATTTATTCATCGAAACAAAGCTTTGGATAAGCCACGCTAACGAAAAGGACGCCTTTAAAGCCTTTGAGAGCAGTCTTAAAAAGCTGGGGCTTGACTACATAGACTTATACATCATTCATCAGCCCTTTAACGACACTTATGGGGCTTACAGGGCGATGAGTAAGCTTTACAAAGAAGGACGCATAAAAGCAATAGGCGTAAGCAATTTTTACCCCGATAGAATCACCGATTTTTGTGCCTTTAACGAGATAAAACCAGCCATAAATCAAATCGAAATGCACCCATTTTTTGCCAAATTTGATGAGCAAAAAATCAACGAGGATTTAAGTGTAAAGGTGCAAAGCTGGGCGTCTTTTGCGGAGGGCAAAAATAATGCTTTTAAAAATCCTACCTTAATGCAAATTGGCAAAAAATACGGCAAAACCCCCGCACAAGTAATGTTAAGATGGCTTATAGAACGAGGCGTCATCGTCATTCCAAAGACGACTAAAAAGGCTAGAATGATAGAAAATTTCAGCGTTTTTGACTTTACTCTAAATGCAGAGGATAAAAGCAAAATCGCAAGTTTAGACGAAAATAAAAGCTTGTTTGTAGACCATAGAAATCCTGCCACCGTGCAGTTTTTATCAAGCTATAAGGCATAAGCAAAAGGAGAAAAAATGAATATTTTAGTGGCGTATTTTAGTGCAAGTGGCATTACAAAAGAAGTCGCTTTAAACATAGAAGCTGTGCTAAAAAGCACATTTAGCAAAGATAAGGTGCAAAGCTTTGAAATCGCACCAAAAACACCTTACAGCAAGGCGGATTTAGACTGGACGAACGAAAACTCCCGCACCACCATAGAGTGCAAGGATAAGAGCTTTCGTCCGCAAATGCGTGAGAGCATTGATATTTCAAGCTTTGATACCATTTTCATAGGCTTTCCTGTGTGGTGGTATACCGCTCCAAATATCATTTTTAGCTTTTTAGAAAGCGGTGATTTTAGTGGCAAAACTATCATAGCATTTTGCACGAGCGGGGGAAGCGAGATAGATTCTTGTGTGCGTGATATGCAAAAATGTGCTAAAAATGCGGATTTTAAAAAAGCACACCGCTTTAATTTTGGCGAAAGCAGGGCAAGTCTTAGGCGATTTATCGAGGGGTTAAATTTGGCTTAAATATGGCGATTCTAGC
>CAZSMF010000115.1:0-543 GCA_964607975.1 uncultured Campylobacter sp.
GGAATGCCCAGCGCAAGGCCGCAGAGCGCATCCGCCAGCGTCAGCTTCTGCATGCGCCAGATGCACAGCAGCGCGCAGAGGATGAGCGCGGTGACGAAGATGTAAAACAGAAACTGGTCGCTGTAGGCCGCGGGGCCGATTTCCTCGAAGATCTTCGACATGGCGTTGGAAAAGCCGGTGACGAGCAGCAGCATCAGCAGCAGGAAGGTGTTCTGCGCCTGCCCGCCCTTGCCCTGCATCACCACGATGGCCACGAGGGCGGCGGCCATGCCGATCACCTGCACCAGCCGGGGCGCTTCGCCGAAGAAGATCACGCTCATCAGCGCGGGAATGATGATGCCCAGCTTCATGAAGGTGGTGGGCAGCACCATTCCGTTTTTGCGGATGTTCACCTGCAGCAGCCAGAAGCTGCCGAGGAAGCACACGCCGCCGATGGCGCCCAGCCCCAGCGTGAGCCCGAAGCCCTCGGCGGCGGGGAAGAGACGGGTCGGGCCGGTGTAGAGGGCGGCCATGATGCAGCACATCAGATAGTTCATCGCGAGC
>CAZSMF010000115.1:553-1572 GCA_964607975.1 uncultured Campylobacter sp.
TGTTCTTGCCGTAATTTTCGCTCAGACGCATCAGAATGGAAACCAGCGCGCTGGTCAGAAAGGCAAGGAGCAGATAAAGCATTTCAATTCTCCCCATATGTAATCATAATAAAGTCCCGAATGCTATTATAGCATCCGGGACGCGGTCTTGGCAAGGGGCGCGTCAGCCGCGAATCAGCCATTCATACATGGCGATCAGCCCCGCCAGCAGCGCCAGCAGGAAGAAGGGCAGCGCGCCCGCCCCGGCGACCTTTGTCAGCAGGCCGAAGAGGGGCGGCATGGTGCAGGTGCCGATGTAGGCGAAGGCCATCTGGAAGCCGATGATGGCCTAGCTGTTCTCCGCGCCGAAGTGATCGGGCGTGGAATGGATGATGCTGGGATAGACGGGCGCGCAGCCCAGCCCCAGCAGCGCAAGGCCGATCATGCCCGCCCAGCCGCCCAGCGGCAGCAGCATGCACAGCACGCCCAGCAGCGCCATGCCGCAGCCGATGCGCACCATGGCGTTGTCGTCAAAGCGCAGGGTCATAAAGCCGCTCACGCCGCGCCCGATGGTGATGCCCAGACAGAACAGGCTCGCCAGCTCCGCCGCCCGCTCGGCGGACAGACCGCAGTGCAGGTTCAGATAGCTGCTGCCCCAGAGCATGGCGGTCTGCTCCATGGCGCAATAGCAGAAGAAGGCGAGCAGCACCTTCTTCGCCCCCGGAATGGCCAGCGCCTGCCGCATGCCGAGGGGCTTGCCGCCCGCCTCCTGCTGCTGCGCCGCGCCGCCCTCCTGCTTCTTCCACAGGGGCAGGGCGAGGATGACGATGACGGTCAGGCCGAGCTGAATGAAGGCGACATAGCGATAGCCCATGCCCCAGCCTCCGCCGCCGGTGAGGGCGTGCGCCATCAGATAGGGGCCGACGGCCGTGCCCACGCCCCACATGCAGTGCAGCCAGCTCATGTGGCGGCTGGCATAGTGGAGGGCCACATAATTGTTCAGCGAAGCGTCCACGCAGCCCGCGCCGAGTCCATAGGGA
>CAZSMF010000116.1:0-1564 GCA_964607975.1 uncultured Campylobacter sp.
GACTTAAACTTGCAAGGCAAGAATAAAAGAATAAATAAAAGGAGATAGAGTGTTTGATATGAAAAATAAATTTAACCTATCTCTTGAAGAAAATATTTTTATAGCAAAAAGAAATATTGTTGATTATATTTATAAGAGTGCGAGATTAGAGGGCTTTGCCGTTACATTTCCACAAACGGCTGCACTTTATGAGGGGGCAAATATTGCAAGTTTAAGCGTTAGTGAAGTGGTTGCTATAAATAATTTAAAACACGCTTGGCAATTTTTGCTTGAAACAATGGATTATCCAAAGGTAGATTTTGCCTATATTTGCGAGATAAATAGAATTGTCGGAGCTAATCTTTTTAATAGAGCTGGTTTTATTAGAAATGTGCCAGTAAGTATTGGAGGAACAAGCTGGAAACCGCAAATTCCCTTTCAAGCAGATATTGTTGAGAATATCAATTCAATTTTTGATAGCAAAGATGGAACTGAAAAAGCGATAAGTTTGATGCTCTACCTAATGAGAACACAAATGTTTTTAGACGGCAATAAACGAACTGCAATGCTTTGTGCTAATAAAATTATGATTGAAAATGGAGCTGGGATAATTAGTATTCCAGTTGAAAAAATTGATAGTTTTAAAGGACATTTGATTAAATATTATGAGAGTGATGAAATGCAAGACATTGCAAGATTTATTTATGAAGAATGTATTGATGGTATTGAGCTTAAAGAATTAAGCCAAGATGAAATAAGAGAACAAAAAGAGCGAAGTGCAAGGTTTAAAACTATAAAACATTGAAATAATAACAAAGGAGGACACAATGTTTGGAACACGATTTGAACTCGATGAGGAAAAAATTCTACGAGAGGACATATATGATTTAGATGAAATGTATACAAAGATAGAAGAACTTGCTACAAAAAGAGCTGGGCTTACAAAGGTATCTAAAAATCATTATGAATTTAGAGGAGAGAAAAACGCTCAAGCACATTTGGGGATTTTAGTGTTTAATTGCCTAAAACATTGCGAGTGGTTCACTAAAAATGTCAAAACTTGGGAATGGCTTGATGACAAATATGGTAAGGACTACGCAAGTGATATTATCGCCGATGCTAAAAAGTATAATCAAGGCGTATGGGCGTGATTGAAGACAAAAAACTCAAATCCATAACCTTTGACTTGGATACCAAAGCCTTGCAGGAGTATTACGATAAAGGAGATTGGCATAATGCTTATAACGATATAACTAGTAAATACAAGGAGAATTTATGACAACAACCACACGAAAATATCCACTTTTAGGAACTAAAATCGTGCTAGATGAGGAAAAAATACTGCGTGAAAATCAATATGATTTAGATAAAATGTATAGTCTTATTGATGAAATGGCTTACAATTCAGGACTTATCAAAATCGATAAACACACTTTTCACTGCAAGGGCGATGAAAAAGATTTGGCGTGTTTGGCGATACTTATTTATAACAATCTCATTGAATGTGATTGGTTCACACTAAATGTTAAGGAATGGACTTGGATTAGTGAAAAAGAGGGAGATTTTGATTTGATAGCAAGGAATC
>CAZSMF010000117.1:0-1552 GCA_964607975.1 uncultured Campylobacter sp.
TTAAATAATAATGACTTAATCCGCTCTTTTTGCATTAACGCTCCTGCAATAAAATTATACTTTCACTATATTGATTTTTATCTTTTTCGCTGCGATTTATTACGGGACGCTCAAAGCGATTTACTATACGCATATTGGCTAATTCTGCGATTTTTGGATAAAGATTAAATTTATCATTTGCTACTAAAAAGACTTTATAATCTTTTGCTAAAAATGCTTTGGCGTTAAGCAGGGCTTTGGCGATATTGCTAATATAATTTTGCTTTGCTAGGTTGCTTTGTCCCTCTTTTAAGCTTCCTATTTCTAAATCATCTTTTCTTGGCAGATTAAAAATATCATAGGCATAAGCGTGTTGTTCGTGATAATCAATAAGCCCCACATAAGGCGGTGAGCTAAAAATCCCTGCGAATTTTTGCTTTTTAATTAAGTTCGCAAAGCTTAAATCAATCTTTTTTATCTCATTTACAATATCGCAATTTATGGCATTTGCACAGAGGCAGAGCTGTTTTGTGGGAGTTTTTAAAGCCTTAAACTCAGCCAATCTTTTCAATGTGTCATTTGCGTAGCTTTTAAACCATTTTAAAATGCTAAATATTGGCTTACAAATTCGCCCGTGTTTTTTACAATAATAAGTTTGCCCAATTGGCTCATTTAAAGTAGCTAAATCACTATGAGTGGTAGCTCTAACCGACCTAGCACTTCTACTTAAAATTATCTTTAAAATATCTTGCAAGTCTTTTGGTGCGTTTTGTATTTGGCTATTTATAAGCAAAATTTCTTTTTTAATAAAATCCATATACCATTTATCAAAAAAATTTGAATTTGACTTTGTTTGTGTTTTAATGCCAAATTCTTTTATCAAATCATTAAAAATAGCTAAAAATTCTCCTTCTTTTTGTAAAGAATAAGTTTTTTCGTCAATCTCTTTTAAAGCAACTTTTCTTTTAAAGTCTTTGTTTGGAAAATACGCCTTATTAAATTCGCTCAATTTTTGGCTTAAAATTTCATCAAATTTTGCAATCTTATCGCTTTTATAAAAATCCTCTAAAATCCTACAAAGTCTTGTAAGCTCTATTTTTAAGGCATTTAAATCATAGTCTTTTATTTTGGCGTTTGATAGCATTGCATTAAAGCTTGAAAGCTCTACTCCCACAGCATTTAAGCCAAGTTCATTTGCCGCTACTAATGTCGTGGCTGAGCCACAAAATATATCAAGCACAATATCGCCCTTTTTAAAAAACACTTCTTTTTTAAGCTCATCAGTGTGTGTATCTAAAAAATACTCCACAAGTTGAGGGATAAATTTGCCTTTGTAGGGGTGCAGTCTATGAATATGCTTTGTCGTTTCTTTTTCCTTAAAATTGGCAAAGGATAAAGGGTGGCAAAGTTCATCTTTTGCCTTAAAATTAGCATCATAATAAGCTTTAAGCTCGTTTTTATCAATTAAATTTTCTTTTGGCTTTGTGGCGTAATTGGCGATTTTCCCATAGTTTATAAGGTAGATAATATTATTTGTAGTTACATTTTTGCCCAAATATTCACTCGCCCAAAA
>CAZSMF010000118.1:0-1523 GCA_964607975.1 uncultured Campylobacter sp.
TCATCGGCGTGAAAATATCTTTTAGCCGCCCGTTTTACCATAGCAAGTGAAGTTATTTTGCGTTTTTAACCGCCTTTTTGTAGTCCTTGTCGCTTACTTTTTCAAGCCATTCTACATTTTTGCCGTCTTTTACGCCTGTTAAAGCAATGTGCGAACCACTCTCATCAAGCCCAGCTCCGTGCCAATGCTCCAAATTTGGCGGACATAAGATAGTATCACCCTCATTGGCAATTTGCGTAACCCCGTCTCTCGTGCCTGTGTAGATTTTACCCTTGACTACGATTAAGGTTTGCCCCGCTGGATGCGTGTGCCAAGCACTTCTTGCACCCTTGCTAAACTCGACAAGTCCTCCGCTAAAAGGGCGAAAATCAGCAGCTTTAAACATTTCAGTAACCTTAACTTCGCCGCTAAAAATTTTAGAATCGCCCTTAAAGCTTTTAAATTCGGCTTTACGAGCTATGCTTTGCTCTGCATAAAGGCTCACAACAAGCCCACCAAGCAATATAAAGCCCAAAGCCCCAGCTTTCAAGCTCTTACAAAATAAAATTTGCATTTTTGCTCCTTTGAAAATTTTTGTATAGTATAAAGCATTACAGCTAGTGTTTGTCAAGGGGGAGGGTAGAAAATGTGAAAAAAATTACATTGTTTAACGAAATTATATTGGCAAAGCCTATCAATTTGCCCTTGCCATTTAAAAGTCATTCCTTGCTTGTGGCGTGAAGTAATGAGTGATTATAATCAAGCATTATTTCTTGCTTACTCTCATCATATAAAATTTGAGAATCTTTCTTGCATTTGACTTGATTGTTATCAAAATCGCTAAAAATTGCATCTGTGCTTGCAAAGTCAAGTTTTACATTTGCATTATTGTTTTGCGTGATTTGTGCGTGTGAAAATGCGTCTATATAGGCGAGATTTTGCCATTTATCTAAAATGTTAAATTCATTGCGACTTTTCGCCCAGCAAAGTGGCACAATGTGATGAAGCTCAAAACCCTTTGTTTTTTCCACATTATGTTCTTTAAAATAAAGCATTTTTTCATTTAAAGAGCGTTTTAGTTTTGTGCTATTTTCGTAAAGATTTTCTTTTCCAATGCGGATATAAAGCCTTTCCTCTTTTTTATTGTATTCAAAATACGCCATTTGTGCTAAAAGCGTTAAAATCTGCTGTGTTTCATTTAAGAAATTGTGAAAATCTCTTTTGTTTGGTTTATCTCCTGTAAAATTATTAGGATTGCAATAAGCTTTTATTTTTTCTAGCAAAAGCTTTTGATTAAATTTACTTAAAGTCCTAAATTCTTTAATAAACGCTAAAATTTCGCTTCGTTGATAGATATGATTGTTTAAATTTTGATATAAAAAAGTGCCAAAAAATAAAAGTTCATAAACTCCAATAAAGTGAGAATCTAGCTCCAAAATAAGCCCCAAAATTTCCTCTCCAAAGCCATTCATTAAGGATTCTAATGCCCTTGTGTAGAGTAAATTTTGCGTAAAAATGTCTTGCGATTGTAAAAAATTTAAAGC